>NZ_JACTUZ010000112.1 GCF_014490445.1 Pseudoroseomonas ludipueritiae
CATGGCGGCGCGGCTCGGCCCCCGGGCGCCGGTGCCGCTGCTGGATGGCATCGCCTGCGCCGTGAAGCTGGCTGAGGCACTGGTGGCGCTGAACCTGCCCAAGGCCAGCACCGGCAGCCTGGCGCCGCTGGCGGGGCGGGAAAGCAGCGGGCTTTCCCCGGCCCTGGCAGCGCTGCTGCGGGGCTAGCCTTCCAGCGCCCGCAGCACGGCGGCGGCGGCGGCGGCGCTGGGCAGGCCCTCAGCCGGGCGCAGCATGTGGAAGACGGTGGCGAAGCCCTCCCGCTGCGCGGCGGCGGCGGCGGGGTCGGTCAGCAGGCGCACCAGTTCGGCGCTCAGCTTTTCCGGCGTGCAGTCCTCCTGAACCAGTTCCGGGATGATGCGGCGCTCCGCCAGCAGGTTGACGATGCTGATATGCGGCACCTTCACCAGCCGCCGCGCGATGATGGCGGTGACGGGGTTCACCCGGTAGCCCACCACCATCGGCACCCCCGCCAGCGCCACTTCCAGCGAGGATGTGCCGGATTTGATCAGGCCCGCCGAGGCGGCGGCGAAGGCGTCGTATTTCTCCCGCACGTCATGCACCAGGATGGGTGCGGGCTGCCAATGGGCGGCGGTGGCGCGCACGGCTTCCTCCACCGGCCCGGCCAGCGGCACCACCGGGCGCAGCTTCGGCACCTGTTGCGCCGCCAGCTTCAGCGCGGCGCCGAAGGTGGGCAGCAGGCGCCCGACCTCGCTGCGGCGGCTGCCGGGCATCACCAGCACCACGCGCTCATCCGGCGCGATATTGTGCTGCGCACGGAAGCGCGCGGCATCGCCCTGGTCCGCGCCGGATTCCAGAATGGAATGGCCGACGAAATCGACCGGAATGCCGGCCTTCTCGAAGAACGGCGCCTCGAAGGGCAGCAGGGCCAGGATGCGGTCCACTTCCTTCGCGATGCGCTTCACCCGCCCCGGGCGCCAGGCCCAGACCTGCGGCGCGACGTAATGCAGCACCCGGAAGCCGCGCGGCCTTACCCGCGCCGCGATGCGCAGCCCAAAGCCGGGGCTGTCGATGGTCACCACCACGGCGGGCCTGCGCGCGATGATATCGGCCGTGGTCTCATCCAGCCGGCGGGCGAGGCGGCGGATATTCGGCAGCACTTCCGCAAGGCCCATGACCGCCAGTTCCCGCATGGGGAAGAGGCTGGAGAAGCCCTGCTCCGCCATGCGGTCGCCGCCCACGCCGGCAAAAGCGAGGTCCGGCCGCGCGGCCCGCAGCGCCGCGATCAGCCGCGCGCCCAGCAGGTCGCCCGAGGCTTCGCCGGCGATCAGGTAGACCAACGTCATGCCGGCGCCATCACCTTGGGCTGGTCGAAGGACTGCCCGGGCCAGTCACGATGGTTGAAGACGGCGCCTTCCCGGCGGACGGTCTCGATCCGCGCGGGGTCGAGGTCGGCGAAGACCCATTGCGGCATGTCCAGACCACCGCGCGCCAGCACGCCATCTTCCGGAAAGCCACGGTCCACCGGGCCGAAGACGGCGGCATGGCCGCGGTTCACGTCCAGCGCCGCCGACCAGGGCGCGACGCCCACGGTGGGAGTAATGGCGACGAAGCACTGGTTCTCCACCGCCCGCGCGGCGGCCGAGAGGCGGACGCGGTTGAAGCCATGCATGGTGTCGGTGCAGGAGGGCGCCAGGATCAGCCAGGCACCCGCCTCCACCTGCGCGCGAACATGCCTGGGAAATTCCACGTCATAGCAAATGGAAATGCCGATCAGGCCCCACGGTGTCTGGAACACCGCCGGGCCGCTGCCGGCGGAAACGCCCCAGCGCTCGCGCTCGAAGCGCGTCATGGCGTGCTTGTCCTGGGTGGCGATGCGGCCATCGGGCGCGATCAGCGGTGCGCGGTTGCGGATCAGCCCATCCGCGTCCCGCACTGGCATGGTGCCGGGCAGCAGCCAGAGGCCGGCGCGGCGGGCGGCGGCGCGCATGGCCTCCAGGATGGCGGGCGCGGCTTCCACCATGGCTGCCAGCTCCGTCGCCTCATCGGCGGTGTCGGAGCCGGTGAGAGCGGCGCCCAGTTCCACGCAGGCATATTCCGGCAGCACCGCCAATTCGGCGCCACTGTTCTTCGCTTCCGCCAGCCAGCGGTCCAGCTTGGCGCCGAAGGCGGCGACACCCTCGGGCCTTTCCACCGGGTATTGCAGCAGGGCGAGGCGCAGCGGGGTCATGGCAGGTGGCGCTCCCAGAAGTCGAGGCTGTGCGGCGTCTCCTCCGCGGCGCCGATCTCGCGCCAGCTCATGGTGCAGGAGAGGCCGGGGCAGGGGGTGTAGCCACGCTTGCGCCAGAAGGCATCCAACGGCGTGTAACCAGCGGGACGGCGCGGGTCCTGGCTGTCCCGCCGCACGCCGCAGAAGGTGACACGGCGCAAGCCGAGCGAAAGCGCATGCGCCTCCCGCAGCGTGAAGAAGCGCACACCGGCGCCTTGGCCGCGCCAGGCGGGCAGTAGCAGGCTTTCACCGAAGTAGCAGTATTCGGCCGGGTCCCGCCCGGCGGCGAGGAAGGCTTCCCGCACCTCTTCATGGGTCTGCGTCATGGGTTCGCAGGTGGCGGCGCCCACCGGGGTCTCGCCATCGAAGGCCACAAAGGCGGCGGCGCCTTCGCCTTCCGCATAGGCGCGCAGGTAGCGGGCCTCGTAGGCTTCGTCGCCTTCGTAGCGGTAAGGCCATTCGCGGAAGACGGCGATGCGCAGCCGCGCCAGCGCTGGCAGCCAGGGATGCGGCGCGGGGCCGCGCAAGGTTTCGAAGCGGAGGGCCATGGGGCCGGCATACAACCAAACCCCCGCAGCGGCTATTCCGCGTAGATCATCTTGCGCGTCATGCCGCCGTCGCTGATGAATTCGGAGCCGGTGACGAAGCCTGCTTCCGGCCCCACCAGCCAGCCCACCAGCGCCGCGATATCCTCCACCCGGCCGACGCGGCCGGCGGGATGCTGGGCATGGTCCTCCGGTCGCAGTTCCTCGCCCGCCACGTCGATCCAGCCGGGGCTGACGCAGTTCACCCGGATTTCCGGCCCCAGGCTGACGGCCAAGGCATGGGTCAGCGCCAGCAGCCCGCCTTTGCTGGCGGAATAGGATTCCGTGTTCGGCTCCGACATATGCGCGCGGGTGGAGGCAATGGTGACGATGGCACCGCGCCCGGAAGCCCGCAGCAGCTTCGCCCCCGCCCGCGCCAGCAGGAAGGTGCTGGTCAGGTTGGTACCCAGCACGCGCTGCCATTCCGCCAGCGAGAGTTCCTCCACCGGCTTGCGCACCATGATGCCCGCGTTGCAGACCATGGCGTCCAGCCGCCCCTCCCGCGCCGCGATGCCGTCTAACAGCGTGGCCACGGCGGCTTCATCGGCGGTATCGGCCTGCACATGGCGGCCGGAGGCATCGGGCGCCGGCTTCAGGTCGGCCGTCACCACGCGCCAGCCCTTGCCTGCCAGATGCGCGGCGATGCCGGCGCCGATGCCATGCGCGCCGCCGGTGACGAGCGCGACAGGGGAGGAATCACTCATGCCTTGTTCCCGATCTCAGTTGGGCGGCAGCACGCCGTCCTTGCCGACATTGATGGAAGCGGCGGCGATGCTGCCATCCGCCGCGCGGGTCCCGTTGAGGATGATCTCGGTGCCCGGCACCAGCCTGTCACGGCTGGCAGGGGTGAAGGTGAGGATGGCGGCATCCTCCGGCACCAGGATGCGCTGCTCGCCATCCTTGTAGCGCACGGTGAGCACCAGATCCTCGCCCTTGCCGACACGGCCCACCGTGCCGGTGGTCATGCTGCCCACGGTGCCATTGGTCATGGTGCTGCCTTCGCCCATGACCCAGGGGTAGTGGCCTTCGCCCACGCCGCGTGAGGAGGCGGGGAAGACCATCACCTGCACCGCGCGCAGCGCACCGTCCGGCTGCCGCATCGCCGCCACGCCCACATAGCTGTCTTCCCGGATATCGGAGAGCTTCACCGGCATCAGTTCCGTGACGCGCAGGTTGGCCGGCAGGCTGGCGCTGGCCTTGCCGCCGTCAGGCAGCGTCACCTCCATCCGCTCGGCGGAGATGCTGTCGATGCGCCCACGCAGCCGCACGCGCTGCGCGGCTGGCGCCTGGGCCCTGGCGAGCCCGGCTTGCAGCGAAAGCCCGCCGGCGAGGGCGAGAAGCATGCGGCGTTTCATGGGCGGGTTCCTCCCCGGCGGGCCACCAGCGGCCCTGCCGGGAAGATGAGGCGCCGCATGCCTGCGGAAAGGCTTCGCTGCGGTGACAAATGCGTAGCCTTTCCGGCTGGTGTCACATCACGGGCGCGTAGCGGGCCACCTCGATGAAAATGTCGCGCACCGCGTCCGAGATGGTCTTGTTCAGTGCCTCGTGCCGGGAGACGGCCTCAATGCGCGGCTGGGCGCGTTCCAGCTCGGCCGGCGCCAGCAGCAGCGGGAAGAGGCCGGCGGCGCGCGTCAGGCCGATCAGCAGGGAATCGCGGGCGGAGGGCGGGCCATCCTCGAAGATGACGCTCATCAGCCGCGCCTTCACCTCCCGTTCCTCCTTGTCCGAGATGACGGGGTAGCGGCGCTCGGAGAAGAACCAGAGGAAGCGCCCTTCCTCGGATTTCAGGATGCCCCGCTGCACCAGCCGCTCGAAATAGGCGTTGCGGTAGGTCTCCACATCGCCGGTCAGCGTTTCCACCCACCAGCGGCTGTCGCGCGGCTCATGCTCCGCCGCGATGCGCGCCAGCACGCCATCCAGCACCGCGTCGCCAGTGGGGGCGGCGCTTTTCACGCGCAGGCGCGGCGGGTCGGTGTCGATGCGCTCCTCCAGCGCCAGCTCGGCCAGCATGGCGCCGACCAGCGCGTAATCGCCAGCCGGGGTGGCGCGGTCGGTCAGGCGCCCGCTCTCGTCGTCCAGCATCAGCAGGAGGAGTTCCTCCGGCATGGTCAGTGACATGGTGGCGTCTCCTTGCGAAGTCCCCGCCTCCAGGCAGGGATCTTGTGCCGGCAACGCCCCCGCGACGCTGCCGGTTGCCGCAAGCCGAGACTCAGCCGTAACTAACCGGCGCGGGCCGCCTGCACGAAGGCGGCCAGCCCGTCCTCCACCACCGCGCGCGGCAGGTCGCGCAGGATGAAGACGATGCGGGAGCGGCGCGGCTCCCCCTCCGGCCAGCCGGAGAGCAGGGTGGGACTGTGCCAGACATGCTGCACGCCATGGATGGCCACCGGCTTCTCCTGCCCCTCCAGGTCCAGGATGCCCTTCACTCGCAGCACGGAGGCACCGCGCGTCGCCGTCAGCATCTCCAGCCAGGTGGCCAGCCCCTGCCAGGGCAGGGGGTGGTCGAAGGTCAGGCAGAAGGCTTCGATGCTGGCATCGTGCCGGTTGGGGTCATGGTGGTGATGGTGATGGTGGTGCCCGCCCCAGGCCGAGGCATCGAGCCAGCCGCGCACGGCCTCGCCATGGTCGGAGGGCTCGAAGCGGCCCTCGCCCAGCAGGGCTTCCACCGGGGCCGCGCCGTTCTCCGCCAGCACCGGCACCACGCCGGGGTTGAGCTGCGCCAGCCGGGCCAGCAGAGCCTCCAGCGTGGCGGCATCGGCGAGGTCGGGCTTGCTGACCAGCAGCCGGTCGGCCACCGCCACCTGCCGCACCGCCTCCGGCTGGCTGTCCAGCGTGGCGAGGCCATTGGCGGCATCCACCAGCGCCACAACGCCCGCCAGGGTGAAGTGGCGCCCGATGGCGGGGTCCGCCAGCAGGGTCTGCAGGATGGGCACGGGGTCGGCGAGGCCGGTGGTTTCCAGCACCACCCGGCGCACCTCCTGCCCGGCTTCCACCCGCGCCGCCAGCCGTTGCAGCGCCGCTGAAAGGTCGCCGCGGATGGTGCAGCAGAGGCAGCCGGCCTGGAGCAGGATGGCATCCTCCTCCAGCGCCTCCACCAGCAGGTGGTCGAGGCCGATCTCGCCGAACTCGTTGATCATCACCGCCGTGCCGGCCATGGCGGGCTGGCGCAGCAGGTGGTTCAGCAGCGTGGTCTTGCCGGCGCCCAGGAAGCCCGTCAGCACCGTGACGGGGATGGAGGAATCAATGGCCATGCTTGTGGCCATACAGCGCCTCCGGGTCCGCTTCCGGCGCGGTGATGGCGGTCAACTCGCCCTCCCGCAGCGCCTGGAAGAAGCAGGAGCGGCGGCCGGTGTGGCAGGCAACGCCGGTCTGCTCCACCAGGGCCAGGACGGTGTCGCCATCGCAATCCAGCCGCAGGTCCACCAGATACTGCACCTGGCCGGAGGTCTCGCCCTTCCGCCACAGCGCGTTGCGGCTGCGGCTGAAATAGACCACACGTCCGGTGGCGAGGGTTTCCTCCAGCGCCGCGGCATTGGCCCAAGCCATCATCAGCACCTCCCCGGTGCCATGGGCCTGGGCGATGACGGGCACCAGCCCGCGGCCGTCGAAGCGGACAGCGGCCAGGAAGCGGGCGCGGGCGGCGGGGTCGGTGACGGCGGTGCCGGTATCGGTGCTGGACATGGTGTTACTATATAACGGTTGGACGGGCAGCGGAGAATGGGCATGGCAGCAGGGCAGGGCAGCACGGGCGAGGCGGCGGAGGCCATGCTGCCGGCATCGGTGCGACATGCGCTGGAGGTGGCCGATGCCCGCTGCGCCCGTGCCGGGGCGCAACTGACGGCGCTGCGCCGGCAGGTGCTGGCCCTGGTGCTGGAAGCGGAGCAGCCGCTGGGCGCCTATGCGCTGCTGGACAAGCTGAAGGCGCAGCGGCCGGGCGCCGCGCCGCCCACGGTGTACCGCGCGCTGGATTTCCTGCTGGAGCAGGGGCTGATCCACAAGGTGGAGCGGCTGAACGCCTTTGTCGGCTGCGTCGAGGCCGGGCATGACCATGACCACCACGGCCATGCGCACCCGCACCAGTTCCTGATCTGCCGCGATTGCGGCCTGACGCTGGAAGTCAGCGACCACGGCGTCGCCCATGCCGTGGCCGAGGCGGCCGCCAAGGCCGGCTTCACCGCCGCCCATGCCACTGTCGAGATCGAGGGCCGCTGCGCCGCCTGCGCCGCCAAGGGCTGAGGCGGCGCGGGCGGCGGCGGCTCAGGCCGCCGGGCGCCGCCGCTGTGTCCGCAGCCGGAAGAGCAGCAGGGAGCGGCCGGTGACGGTATAGCTCTCGCCGATCTTGAAGGCGGGTTCCTCGTCCTCCTCCTCGCCGACGATATTGGTATCCAGCAGCCGCACCCAGGCCACGCCCTCCGGCGCCGGCGGCAGGGTGAATTCCACCGCCTCGTGATGCGCGTTCAGGATGGTCAGGATCGTCTCGTCATGCGCGGCGATGCGGATGCCGCTTTCCTGCGCACGGCCGTCCAGCATGCGGGCGAAGCACTTGGTATTGGGGTCGTTCCAGTCATCCGGCTCCATCTCCTCGCCCGAGGGCTTCCACCAGGAGAGCGCCTTGCCGCCGCTGGCCTCATGGAAATCGCCGGACAGGAAGCGGCCGCGCCGCAGGATGGGGAAGCGCGCCCGCAGCGCCGCCAGCTTCTGCGTGAAGGCGACCAGGCGCTCGCCCTTGTCCTGCCAGTCCCAGTCCAGCCAGGAGATCTCGTTGTCCTGGCAATAGGCATTGTTGTTGCCCTGCTGGGTGCGGCCGAACTCGTCTCCCGCCAGCAGCATCGGCGTGCCCTGGGAGAGATAGAGGGTGCCGAGCATGTTGCGGATCTGCCGCTCCCGCACCTCGTTGATCTCGGGGTCGTCGGTCGGCCCCTCGACGCCGTAGTTGTAGGAGCGGTTGTGGGAATGGCCGTCCCGGTTGTCCTCGCCATTCGCCTCGTTGTGCTTCTCGTTGTAGCTGACGAGGTCGTTCAGCGTGAAACCGTCATGGGCGGCCAGGAAGTTCACGCTGGCCCAGGGCTTGCGGCCATTGTGGTTGAATAGGTCCGAGGAACCTGACAGGCGGTTGCCGAGATCGGCCGCCGCGCCTTCCTCGCCCACCCAGAAGCCACGCACGGTGTCGCGGTACTTGTCGTTCCATTCCGCCCAGCCCGGCGCGAAATTACCGACCTGGTAGCCGCCGGGGCCGATATCCCAGGGCTCGGCGATCAGCTTCACGTCCGACAGCACGGGATCCTGCATGCAGGCCTTCAGGAAGGCGGACTGGTTGTCGAAGCCGTCCGGCTCCCGCGCCAGGATGGTGCCGAGGTCGAAGCGGAAGCCATCGACATGCATCTCGTTGACCCAGTAGCGCAGGCTGTCCGTCACCATCTGCAGCACGCGGGCGTGGCTGAGGTTGACGGTGTTACCCGTGCCGGTGTCGTTGATGTAGTAGCGCTTCTGGTCCGGCAGCAGGCGGTAATAGCTGGCGTTGTCGATGCCCTTGAAGGAAAGCGTGGCGCCGCGCTCGTTGCCCTCGGCCGTGTGGTTGTAGACCACGTCCATGATGACCTCGAGCCCGGCATCGTGCAGCCGCGCCACCATCTCCTTGAACTCGGAGAAGGCGAAATCCGGCGTGCGGGCATAGCGCCGCGCCGGGGCGAAGAAGCCAAGGGAGTTGTAGCCCCAGTAGTTGGTCAGATTCTTCTGCAGCAGGTAGTCGTCGTTCAGGAAGAACTGGATCGGCAGCAGCTCCACCGAGGTGACGCCGAGCGACTTGATGTGCTTGATGACATCCTGGTGCGCCAGCCCGGCATAGGTGCCGCGCAGCTCCTCCGGCACCAGCGGATGCAGCTTGGTGATGCCCTTCACATGGGCCTCGTAGAAGACCGTCCGCTCCCACGGGATGCGCAGGCGGCGGTCATTGCCCCAGGTGAAGGCGGGGTCCACCACGCGGCACTTGGGCATGAAGCGGGCGCTGTCGCGCTCGTCGAAGGAGAGATCCTCGTCCGGGTGGCCGATCGTGTAGCCGAACAGGGCATGGTCCCATTTCAGCTCGCCCACGTGGCTCAACGCGTAAGGGTCCAGCACCAGCTTGTTGGGGTTGAAGCGGTGACCTTCCTCCGGCGCATAGGGGCCATGGACGCGGTAGGCGTAGATCGTGCCCGGCCGCGCATCCGGCAGGAAGCCGTGGAAGACCTCGTTGGTGTATTCCGGCAGTTCGATCCGCTCCAGCTCCGTTTCGCCCGAAGCGTCGAACAGGCAGAGTTCGACCTTGGTCGCATGGGCGGAGAAGAGGGCGAAATTGACGCCCAGGCCGGTCCAGGTGGCGCCCAGCGGATTAGGGCGGCCTTGCATGACGCGAGACTGATTGATCGACGGCGGCACGGGGAAATTCCTGGCTGAGAGGGCATCCGTTAACCCAGCCAGGTCTCGCCAAGTTGCGAGGTTCAAGCCTCAATTTAACAAATTGGTGCCGGGCGGGGCCGGCCTGCCCCGCCCGGAGGCAGCTTCAGCGCGGCAGTCTGCCCAGCGCGCTTTCCAGGTCCGCGATCAGGTCGGCGGTATCCTCCAGCCCGATATGGAAGCGCACGGCCGGGCCGCCCAGCAGTTCGGCGCTGGTGGCGGTGCGGGTGATATAGCCGGTGGTGGGCAGCGCCAGGCTCTCGAACCCGCCCCAGGAGGCGCCGATGCCGAAGAGCTTCAGCCCATCCACCATCGCATCCAGTTGCGCCGCACTGTAATGCGGCTGGAACACCACGCCGAAAAGCGAGCAGGCGCCGGTGAAGTCCCGCTTCCACAGCGCGTGCTGCGGATGGCTGGGCAGGGCGGGGTGCAGCACGCGCAGCACTTCCGGCCGGGTCTCGAACCAGCGGGCCACTTCCAGCCCGGCGGCTTCCTGGTGCTTCAGCCGCACCGCCATGGTGCGCAGCCCGCGCAGGGCCAGCCAGCAGTCGTCCGGGCTGGCGTAATGGCCCATGAAGCGGCCGGCGCTGGCGACGATGTGCCAGTCTTCCTCGCTGTTCACCGTCACGCTGCCCAGCAGCACGTCGGAATGGCCGCCGACATACTTGGTCAACGCCTGGATCGAGACATCAACGCCGTGCCGGAAAGGCTGGAAGTGATGAATGCCCCAGGTATTGTCCATCAGCACCTTGGCACCGCCGGCATGGGCCACGGCGGCCAGGGCCGGGATGTCCTGCATCTCGAAGGTGTGGCTACCGGGGCTCTCGGTATAGAGAACCTTGGTGTTGGGGCGCATCAGCGCCTTCAGGCCCTCGGCATCGATGGTGGGGTCGTAATAGGTGGTCTCGATGCCCCAGCCGGCCATCAGCCCATCGGCCAGGCGGCGCGTCGGGCCATAGGCGCTATCGGGGATCAGGCAGTGGTCGCCGGCCTTCAGATAGGCCAGCAGCGGCACCGCGCAGGCGGCGAGGCCGGTGCCGACGATCAGGCAGCGCGTGCCGCCCTCCACCTCGGCGATCGCATCCTCCAGCGCGAAATGCGTGGGGCCGCCGGAGGTGCCATAGGTCAGCGCATGCTTCTCGAAGCCCGCCGCGTTGATGCTGCCGCGCGCCTCGCAGGAGGGGTAGAGCACGGTGGAGCCGCGATGCACCGCGCCATTGACGAAGCCGTGATTACGGACGCTTGGGCGGCTGACATGCGTGACCTGGGTGCCGAAGCCGCGCCGGGTCTTGGAATGAAGATCGTCAGGCATCAGGCGCTCGTTTCCTTCGGGGTTTCGGGCCGCGCGGCCCATTCGGTCCAGGAACCGTCATAGACGGCAGGCTCAGGCAGGCCGGCATGCACCAGCCCCAGGGCGACGACGCAGGCGGTGATGCCCGTGCCGCAGGAGGTGATCAGCGGCTTGGAGCCATCGACACCGGCCTTGGCAAACAGCGCGCGGAGCTGCTCCGGCGGCAGCATGGTCTGGTCCGGCGACAGCAGGGCGGTGGCGGGCACGCTGCAGGCGCCGGGCATGTGGCCGGAGGGCAGGCCCGGCCGCGGCTCCGGCGCCGTGCCATCGAAGCGGCCGGTGCTGCGCGCGTCGATGATCTGGGCGGAACGGTCGGCCACCACGCGCTTCACGTCACCGATGCCGGCTAGGCGGCGGGCCACGAAATCGGCCCAGAAATGCTGCGGCGCGGGGGCAGGGGCCTCGCCGCTCTCCAGCGGGGCGCCGGCGGCGCGCCATTTCGGCAGGCCGCCATCCAGCACCGCCACCTTCTCATGCCCGAAGAGCCGCATCAGCCACCAGCCACGCGCGGCCGAGAAGAGGCCCTTCTGGTCGTAGAACACGACGCGGCTGTTGTTGCCGATGCCGAGCTGCCCCAGCAGCCGCTCCGCCCGCCCGGGTGTGGGGGCCATGTGCGGCAGGTTGGTCTCGGGGTCTGCGACCTCGTTGACATCGAAGAAGCGGGCGCCGGGGATATGCGCCTGCGCGAACAGCGCGCGGGCATCCTGCGGCTCGTTCGGCAGGTAGTAGGTGGCGTCGAAGACCACCAGATCGGGGGCGCCGATCTCGCCCCGCAGCCAATCGGCGGAAACCAGTTCCTGCATCGCGCTCATTCCTCCAGCACCAGATAGACCCGCCGGTTCTGCTTGCCCTTGTTCTCGAGCTTGGTGACGGTGACGGTGCCGATCTCCCCCGTCGCGCGCACATGCGTGCCGCCGCAGGGCTGCAAATCCACCGGCACCTCACCCTGGCCGATCCGCACCAGCCGCAACACCCCCGCGCCGCGCGGCGGCTTCACGGAAAGGGTGCGGACCAGGCCGGGGTTGGTGTCCAGCTCCGCCTCATCCACCCAGCTTTCCGAGACCGGGTGATTGGCGGCGACCAGCGCGCGCAGCCCCTCGGTCAGCGCCTCCTTGGTCGGCGGCTCCGGCAGGTCGAAATCGAGGCGGGAACGGTCGGCGCCGATCTGCCCGCCGGTGACACCCGCACCGGGGATCAGGCTGCACAGCAGGTGCAGCGATGTATGCATGCGCATCAGCCGGTGGCGGCGCGGCCAGTCCAGCGCCATGCGGACCGTGGCACCGATGGGCGGCAGGCTGGCGCCCTCGGCCGGCATGTGCAGCACCGCGCCGTTCTCGCCCTTCAGCGCTTCCGTCACTGCCATCTCGCCGCCATCCCAGCGCAGCGTGCCGGCATCGCCGGGCTGGCCGCCGGCGCGGGCGTAGAAAAGCGTGCGGTCCAGCACCACGCCTTCCGGCCCGGCGGAAACCACGCGGGCCTCCGCCTCGGTCGCGTAGGCATCGGTGCGGTACAGTAGCTCGGTGCTCATGCCGTCCATTCCTGCCGCAGCCGCGGAGCGTTCAGCTGCAACCAGAGCAGGCTGATGGCGCCACAGGCATTGCGGATCTCGTTGCGCGCCATCATGCCGAAGGCCTCTTCGGCCCCCAGCACCAGCACGCGGGTTTCCTCGCTCTCGCTCTCTAGGCCCAGGATAGAGCCCTCGCCGGGTTCGGGAAGCCGCACGCGGGCGGCGAAGAAATGCACCCGCTCATCCGTCGCGCCCTGGGCCAGCATGTAGCTGCCCATGCCGGCCAGGATGTCGGCCTCCAGCCCAGCTTCCTCCCGCAGCTCGCGCAGGCCACAGGTGCCGGGGTCCTCGCCCGGCTCCACCAGCCCGGCGGGCACTTCGCGCGAGATCGGGTGCTCTCCCGCCGCCAGCATGGGCAGGCGGAACTGCTCGATCATGGCGATGCGGTGGTTCCAGGGGTCATAGGGCAGGATGGCCACGGCATCGCCGCGCCGCCACATCTCCCAGTTCACGGGGGCGGAGAGGGAGCCGTCGAAGCGGCGGTAGCGGAAGCGCACCTTCTGCAGCGGAAAGCGGCCTTCCCAGACCACGTCGTCGCTTTCCGGCACATAAAGCGGATGCGGCGGCACCACCGGGGCCTTTGCCGGTCTGGCCTTCATGCAGCCGGGGCCGTAACGTCGTGGCGGAACGTCCTGAACATGCAGCCAGCCATCCTTTCCCATCCTTCCTCCGCCGCCGCTCCCGATGAGGAGCGCCGCGAGGCGGAGCGCCGCGCGCAGGCCGCGCGCCGCCGCTCCATTCTCTGCGTTCTGGGCGCCGCCGCAACCTTCGCCGTGGCCGCGGCCTGCGTGAAGGCGCTGCAAGGCAGCGTGCCGGTGATGCAGGTGATCTTTTTCCGCAACCTGCTGGCCATCCCGGTGCTGCTGGCGCTGGCCATGGCGGGCGCGCGGCAGGCCGGCGGGCTGGGTGCGCTGCTGTCCACCAGCCGGCCGCTCGCCCATGTGCAGCGGGTGATCTATGGGCTGATGGGGATGTTCGGCAGCTTCTATGGCTACGTGCATCTGCCCATCGCCACCGTCACGGCGCTGGGCTTCACCATGCCCTTCTTCCTGGCCGCGCTTTCGGCGCCGATGCTGGGAGAGAAGCTGAAGCCTTCCCGCCTGCTGCCCATGGTCTTCGGCTTCGCCGGCGTGCTGGTGATGTTGCGGCCCTGGGAAGGCGTCGGCGAGGCCGGCCTGCCAGTGGTGCCCGTGCTGGTGGTGCTGATGGGCGCGGTGGGCTGGGCCCTGGCCATGATCACCATCCGCCGTATGGGGGAGAGCGGCGAATCCGGCGCCACCATCGTGCTCTGGTTCGCCTTTGGCGGCGCGCTGGTGGGTGGGTTGGCGGCGCTGCCCAACTGGATCTGGCCGGAACCCTGGCAATGGGCGCTGCTGCTGGCGGTGGGCGTCGTTTCCGCCTTTGCGCAGCTGCTGATGACAGCGGCCTATCGCAGCGGCGAGGCGACGCTGCTGGCACCCTTCGAGTATTCCGGCATTGTCTGGACCACGCTGCTGGGCGCCATGCTCTGGGCGGAGTGGCCGGATGTCTGGAGCATCCTGGGCATTCTGGCGCTGGTGGGCGCGGGTCTCGGCATGTGGTGGCGGGACACGCGCCCAGCGGCGGCCTAGCTAACGGCTGGCACGGCGGCGGCGCGCCAGGGCCAGACCAGCCAGGCCGGCGCCGAACAGGGCCAGCGAGGCGGGTTCCGGCACCACCTGCATCACCGTCTGCTGGCCGGCGAAGGTGCAGCCGCCGCTCCAGCAACTGCCGACGCCATCGCTGTTGAACATGCCGTTGACCAGCGGCGTGCCCGTGAAGGTGAGGCGCAGCTCGTCATTGGTGTTGTTGATGTAGAGGGTGCCGTTCAGCAGGCCATCGGCTGCCGCCGTCAGGCTGAACAGGAACCGCCCGGCGGTGGAGCCGTAGCGAGGGATCAGGAAGTCATCCAGGTCGTAGGTCAGGACGGGCGGATACCAGGGGCCGTTGAACAGGCTCACGGACAAGGCCAGCAGCCCATCGTTGCTGGGAGCGGGAAGCCGCCCGGCGTCAGCCTGGAAGCTGAAGCCATTCGCTGCGGCTTCATCGGTGACGACCACCAGCGCGCTGCTGGCGAAGCCGATGGTGGGGCTGGAGGCGTAAGGGCTGCCGGGGCTCGTATAGGTCGGCGTGGTCTGGGTGAAGGTATAGATGACATCCGCTTTCGCCTGACTGGCCGCCGCCAGGGCGAGACCGGCAACAAGGGAAAGCGTGGTAAGCAGTTTCATTGGAGTAGCGCCTTTCGTTATCGAAACGATAACGGAAGCAAGGGCTGTGCCGGTGACAAAAAACCTTGATGATGAGGATGTTAGGCGGCTGGATTCCTGCTGAAACGGCGCATCTGTAAATCCTGCCTACAAAGCGGGGATGGCTTGCCCGATGGGCCTCTCAGGCGGCCTGCGGCAGGGTTCGCAGGCGTGGCACCGGCGAGGCCATGATCAGCAGGAACTGCACCGCGAAGCACAGCGCCGAGGCCAGGAGGCTGGCCTCCACCCCGGCCCAGCCCGCCAGCGCCGCGCCGGCCGCGGCCCCGACCGGCCGGGCGCCGAAGGTGGCGGTCATGACCACGGCCGAGACCCGGCCCAGCAGTGCCTGCGGCGTCACCGCCTGCCGCAGCGTGGTGGTGGCGATGGTCCAGAGCACCGGGCCGGCGCCGAACAGGAAGAAGCTCACCGCCGCCAGAAGGCTGGAAGGCAAGGCCACGGTCAGCAGCATCAGCAGCGCCGCCACCAGCGCGCAACCGGGCCCCAGCGCCACCAGCCGGCCGAAGGGCAGGGCGCCGAGCAGGTGTGGGGCCAGCAGCGCGCCCGCCACCATGCCGGCGCCAAAAGCGCCCAGCGTCATGCCGACCCCCGTGGCGCTCAGCCCCAGGGACTGCACGGCATAGGCGACATAGACACCCTGGAGAATGAACCAGGCCGTGTTGAAGAACACCGCCGTCAGCAGGATCGGCCGCAACAGCGGATGGCTGGCCACGAAGCGGGCGCCTTCCGTCAGCTCCCGCAGCGGGTGGCGGCGTGGTGGCGCGGCGGTGGCGGGTTCCGGCAGGCCGGCCAGGCTGCGGGCGGCGCCCAGTGACAGCACCGCCGCCAGCGCATAGGCCGCCGAGGCGCCCATCCAGCCCACCAGGGCG
>NZ_JACTUZ010000113.1 GCF_014490445.1 Pseudoroseomonas ludipueritiae
AAAGTATTCAACTACTTCCAGAAAACCCGATGCAATTTTCAAAGATCAAACCGACGATCTCCTCGGCAGACGGTCTATTTGGCGATCTCTCGACCGCCTGTCAACCCCCTGACCTCAGCCAATCATCGTCCGTTCGCCGTTAGCAGCGCCAACCGGCGGCGTGGGGCGGCTTATATGCCCCTACGCCGCCCTTGCCTAGTCCTTTTTTGAAATTTCCGCTTCCGTCACGAAGCAGCTCAGCTATCGGCCTGGATCTTGTTGGCCCGGATCACCTCGCCCCAGCGGGTGATCTCCCTCTGCAGGAAGGCGCCGCACTCGGCCGGGGTGGAGCCCACCACATCGGCCCCCTGCTCCTCGATCTTCTGCCGCACGTCGTTGTCGGCCAGCACCGTCATCAGCGCCGCGTGCATCTTGTCCAGGATCGGCTTGGGCGTGCCGGTTCGACCCAGCAGCGCCCACCAAGTCGGGGCCTCGAAGTCGCCCACGCCCTGCTGGGCGAAGCTCTTCACGCCCGGGACATGCCGGGTCTCCCCCTTGGTGGTCACGCCCAGCGGGCGCAGCACGCCGGCTTTGATGTGCTGGCTGATCACCACCACATTGGACATGAAGAGCGGCACATGCCCCGCCACCGCATCCTGCGTGGCCGGCCCGCCGCCCTTGTAGGGAACATGCACCATGCGGAAGCCGCCCACCTGCTGCAGCAGGGTGGTGGCCACATGCGCCAGACCGCCGACGCCGGAGGTGGCGTAGTTCAGGCTGTCCGGGTCCTTCTTCGCCGCCGCCACCACATCGGCATAGGTCTTGAAGGGCGTGCTGTGATGCGCCACCAGGGCCAGAGGCCCAGTGGCCACCAGGCTGACCGGGGCGAAGGCCTCCATGGTCTGGAAGGGCAGCTTCATCACGCTCTCATTGGTGGCCTGGGTGTCATAGGCCAGCATCCAGGTGGTGCCGTCCGGGGCCGCCCGCGCCGCCTCGATGGCGCCGATCGAGCCGGAAGCGCCGCCCCGGTTGTCGATCACCACCGGCTTGCCCAGCACCTCCTGCAGCTTCGGCTGGATGATGCGGGCCACCGTGTCGGTGCTGCCACCGGGTGGCCAGGGCACCACCAGCCGCAGCGTGCGGTCCGGCCAGGCCTCCTGGGCCCGCAGCAGACCCGGCATCGCCAGCCCCGCCGCCGTCAGGGCCAGCAGGCCCCTTCGATCGGTTGTCGTCATTCTTGCACTGCTCCCAATCCCTAACTCCCCATGGCGGCTTGGGCCGTCCTTCTGGGGCATGCAGCGGGAAGGCCCGCTTCATTACGGGTCAGTGCAGCATCCGGGCGCCCCGCAGGGCAAGCACGATCAGCCTTCCCGGTCGGGCAGGCCACCGGGTTCGTGGCGGAAGCTGTCGATAATGTGCCGCTCCAGCGCCTCGGTCACCGGCGTATCGCTCCCGCTGGCCAGGGCGATCTCGAATTCCGGCAGCGGCGGCAGCCCGTCCGATTCGTCCAGCACCCGCAGTCCGGGCGGCAGCGGCGCCGCCAGCCCCACCGTGATGGCCAGCCCCGCCAGCACCACCGCATGCGTCCCCATCTGAGAGGAAGAGCTATAGGTCACGCGCCACGGAGTGCCGGCGGCATCCAGCGCCGCCGTGGCCGCCCGGCGCCAGATGCAGCTCGAATGCCCGAGCGACAACCGCAGCGGCGAGAGCCGGTGGATGGCATGCGCCGAGGCCCCCACCCAATGCAGCGGGCCGCGCCACAGGCTGGTGCTGTCCTCTTCCCGGCCATGGCCGGCGGAGAAGATGGTCAGGTCCAGCTCCCCATCGTTCAACCGCTCCAGCAGCTCGTTGCTGGGGGCGCAGATCACCTCCAGCTCCACCGCCGGATGGCTTTCCGCGAAGCGGGCCAGGATTTCCGGCAGCCAGACCAGGACATAATCGTCCGGCGTGCCCAGCCGCACGTGGCCGGTGATGTTGGGGGAGCGGAAATTGGCCAGGATGTCGTCGTGCATGGCCAGCCAGGGCCGTGCCCGCTCCAGCAGCCAGGAGCCATGCGGGGTCAGGGAGAAGCCATTGCGCCCGCGCAGCAGCAGCGGCTGGCCCAGCACATCCTCCAGCCGCCGCATCTGCATCGAGACCGCCGACTGGGTGCGCCCTACCCTTTGGGCGGCGCGCGTGACGCTGCTTCCCTCGGCGATCAGCACAAAGGAGCGCAGCAGGTCCGGGTCCAGGCCAGGCGGCAGGGCGAGCATGGAAACATCATCAGCGATTCTGATGCTCTTCGTCAAAACAATTCGTTTTCTTTATTCCGGTATCGACCGCAGCATCCGACGTGCCGAGGGGTACAGGATCCCCGGCAGAAGAACGGAGCTTGAAAGGTCCTCCCAATGTCTGCCCATCTTGGCCATGCCTCCCCCCTGTCGTCCGTGCAGTGCAGCGCCCCCGCTCCACTGGGCTGGTCCGCCTTGATTCGCCGCGTCGTCACGGTGGTCGAAACACGCGTGCAACTGCAGGAGCTGGATGAACGGATGCTGCGCGACATCGGCCTGACCCGCCGTGACGCCCTGACGGAGGCCGCGCGCGCCCCCTGGGATGTCGACCCCGGCGGCCAGCCGCAGCGGCTCTGACCGCGGATGCCCGGGTGATACCCTTCCCCCGGGGCCGCCTTGACAGCCAGGAACCGGAACGATCTGCTGCGCGCCCTCCTCCCCCCTGAAGGCGCACCATGACCCTGGCGAACTGGATGATCCTGGTGGCGGCGATGCTGCCTTATCTGGCGGCGGCAATCGCCAAGGCCGGTGCCCCCTTCGACAACAGCGCCCCGCGTGCCTGGCTGGAGAAGCAGACCGGCTACCGGCAAAGGGCGGATTGGGCCCAGCGCAACCATTTCGAGGCCTTCCCGCCCTTCGCCGCCGCCGTGATCCTGGCCCAGATGGCCGATGCGCCGCAGGGGCGGATCGACCTGCTGGCCCTGGCCTTCGTGCTGCTTCGGCTGGCCTATACCGGCGCCTATCTCGCCAATCTCGCTACGCCGCGCACCCTGCTCTTCGGCCTGGGCATCGGCTGCGTGGTCTGGCTCTTCCTGCTGCCGCTCTAGCCCCCGCGCCGGCGGCGCATCGCCGCCATGCCGCCGGCCGCGAAGCCGGCCTCGTTCATCGTCGGCAGGTCGAAGCGGTCGCGGGTGGAGGCATAGCCATGCCCGCCCATCCGCCCCACCGCGTCGATCGCCGCCGGGTCCACATGCAGCCGCTCATCCACCGCATCGGCGCGGATATGGGCATGCACCACCTCCCCCAGCACGATCTCGCGGGAATTGCCGATCTCCAGAAAGGAATGCAGCCGGCATTCCAGCGCGGCCGGCGCGGCGGCGATGCGCGGGCAGTCGATGGCGCTGCCGGGCACGACGGCCAGCCCCGCCAGCGCCAGCTCATCCACCCCGGCGGCGAAGGGCACGGCGGTGACGTTCATCGCCTCCACCAGCGCGTCGGAGACGATGTTGACGGTGAAGACGCCGGTGTCCCGGATATTGCGCCCCGTATCCTTTGGCGCGCCATCCGGGCGGAATTCCACGCCGAGCGCCAGGATGGCCGGGTCGGCCGACAGGCAGTTGAAGAAGCTGAAGGGCGCCGCATTGGCCCGCCCCCGCGCATCCACGGTGGTGACCCAGGCGATCGGGCGCGGCACCACCGTGCCGATCAGGATCTTGTACCGCTCCCGCGCGGTGAGGGCGGAGAAGTCGAAGCCGGTGGTTTCCGTCATGCGCTGCGGCCTTCGCGATGCATGGCCTCTCTCTAAGCCGATCCGCCGCCCGGGCCGAGCCCTTCCGCCGAGCTTGACGCCGGCATTGCCGGGCGCCACTCCCCAATTCCCGGCAGCAGGAGCCCGCGATGCGCAATACCGAAGAAATCTGGCATCTGGTTGAAGCCAGGAAGGATGCCTTCACCGACCTCAGCGACCGGGTCTGGGGCATGCCGGAACTGCTCTACAACGAGCACCGCTCCTGCGCCGAGCATGCCGCGATGCTGGAGGAACAGGGCTTCCGCGTGACGCGCGAGGTGGCCGGCATCCCCACGGCCGTGATGGGCGAGGCGGGCGAGGAAGGCCCCGTCATCGCCTTCCTGGGCGAATACGACGCCCTCCCCGGCCTGTCCCAGGAATCCGGCGTGGCCGAGCCGCGCCCGGTGGAAGCCGGCGGCCATGGCCATGGCTGCGGCCACAACCTGCTGGGCGCCGCCGCGCTGCTGGCCGCCACGGCCCTGAAGGACCACCTGGAGAAGAACGGGATCAAGGCGCGCGTGCGCTACTACGGCTGCCCGGCCGAGGAAGGCGGCGCCGCCAAGACCTTCATGGTGCGCGCCGGCGCCTTTAAGGACGTGGATGCCGCCATCACCTGGCACCCCTTCGCCTGGGCCGGCGTGCAGGAAGCCGATTCGCTGGCCATGACGCGGATCGATTTCTCCTTCACCGGCCGCTCCTCCCACGCCGCCGCCGCGCCGCACCTGGGCCGCTCCGCGCTGGACGCCGTCGAGCTGATGAATGTCGGCGTGAACTACATGCGCGAGCATATGCCGAGCGATGCCCGCATCCACTACGCCTACCTGAACGCCGGCGGCATCGCGCCCAACGTGGTGCAGGGCCAGGCCAAGGTGCGCTACGCCGTGCGCGCCCACACGCTGCACGAGATGTTCGCGCTGATCGAGCGGGTGAAGAAGATCGCCGAGGGCGCGGCGCTGATGACCGAGACCACGGTGGAAAGCCAGATCCTTTCCGCCACCGCCAACCTGCTCGGCAATGCGCCGCTGGAGCAGGCCATGCAGAACAACTTCGAGCGCCTCGGCCCCGTGCCCTTCGACGAGGCGGATCGTGAATTCGCCCGCAAGATCCAGGCAACCCTCTCGCCGGATAGCATCGCCAGCAACTATAACCGCTCCGGCTTCAAGCCGCGCAGCGACGAGCCGCTGGCGGAGAAGATCCAGCCCCCCATCGCCGAGCGTAGCGGTGCGAGCCTGCTGGGTTCCACCGACGTGGGCGATGTCTCCTGGGTGGTGCCGACGGTGCAGGCCAGCGGCGCGACTCTCGCCATCGGCACGCCTGCGCATTCCTGGCAATGGACGGCGCAGGGCAAGATGCCGGCGGCCCACAAGGGCATGGTGCATGTGGCCAAGGTGATGGCCGGCACCGCCGTGGACCTGATCGAGAACCCGGAACTGCTGGCGGCGGCGAAGGCCGACCTCGCGGCGCGCACGGAAGCCACGCCCTATGTCTGCCCGATCCCGGAAGGGGTGGAGCCGCCGCTGAAGATGGCCACGGGCGGCTGAAGCTTCGGGAAAAAGGCCGGGGGAATGAATTCCCCCGGACCCCCATCTTTTTTCTTCGAGTTCTCGGGCGCGCCTGCGGCGGCACCCAACCTGATTGCGCGCCGGAGGACTTAGTCCTCCGGCGACTGCGGCCTCAGCCCGTGTGGCCTTTCATTCTCTGGACAACACACCCAAAGGTCCTGACCGACCTGAAACTCGAAGAGAAAAGAAGGGGTTTGGGGAATTCATTCCATAACCTTCCTTTCTACCCTTCCCCCCGCGTTGTCCTCGCAAGCCACTCCACCACCGCCCCCAGCGCTTCCCGCTCGCTGGCGCCATTCTGCCGCGCCCTGGCGAAAACCGTTGCCTGCTGGTCGGCGCTGGTGCCTTCGCTGGCGATGCGGCGCAGGGTGCCCAGCTCGGCCTTGCAGCCGAGTGCCTCGGCATCCTCCGCCACCAGGGCCAGCGTGGCGTCCAGCGCATCGGCGAAGGGCACCGCGTCGCCCTTGGCTTCGTTGATCAGCATGGCGCGGGCACCGTCCCGCTGGGCGCGCCAGAGGTTCTCGGCCACCAGGGCGCGGGAGGTGCCGGTCGTGCCACGGTTGAGTTCCGGGCGGCGGTCGGCGCAGCGCACCAGGCAGCGGT
This sequence comes from Pseudoroseomonas ludipueritiae, assembly GCF_014490445.1. Classification (GTDB taxonomy): domain Bacteria; phylum Pseudomonadota; class Alphaproteobacteria; order Acetobacterales; family Acetobacteraceae; genus Pseudoroseomonas; species Pseudoroseomonas ludipueritiae. The sequence goes on from NZ_JACTUZ010000113.1 coordinate 5,922, forward strand.
AGAGCGCGGCGATGGCGATCGTGTCCTCCAGCCGGGTGCAGGCATCGGCGACGCGCAGCTCCAGCGTCGGGAACTTGACCGAAGGGCGCAGCACCCACCACAGGAAGCTGGCATCCTTGATGGCGCCGGCGCGGGTCATGATCTCCACGTAGCGGGCGTAATCCTCGGCGTCGTGGAACAGATCGGGCAGGCCGGTACGCGGCATCTCGCCGAAGACGGAGAGGCGATAGGCGGCGAGGCCGGTTTCCTGCCCTTGCCAGAAGGGAGAGGAAGCGGAGAGTGCCAGCAGCAGCGGCATGAAGGGCATCAGCCGGTTCATCAGGTCGATGCGCGCGTCGGGGCGCGGCACCTCGACATGGACGTGCATGCCGCAGACCACGTTGCGGCGGCCCAGCATCCGCAGGTCGCGCATCAGGCCCTGGTAGCGCTCGGCTTCCGTATGGTCCTGGCTGGACCACCGGGCCAAGGGATGGGTGCCGGCGGCCAGCACCAGGATGCCGTGTTCCCGCCCGACATCCGCCAGGCCACGGCGCAGGCCGGAGAGCACGCCGCGCGCTTCGGCGAAGTCGGTGGAAGGGGGCGAGGCCACTTCCACCTGGCTTTGCAGCAGCTCGCGCTCGGCTTCCGGCAGGCGGTCGCGCACGGCGGCATGGAATTCGGCCACGGCGCGGCCGGGGGTGCCATGGGTGGTGGCGTCGGCGAGGAAATATTCTTCCTCGATGCCAAAGCGGTAGCTCGCGGTCACGGGCGCTCCCTCGCACTAGGCCGCCGGATGGCGGGCGAGGGTGGCAACAAACCGATGCGCTGAAGGTTTCCCGTGGAACGCGAACCGCCGCTCCCCCGGCAGGGGAAGCGGCGGCGCGGCAGCCAGACTGGCGCGCCGGGGCGCGGGGCCCCGGCGGCTGGTCTCAGTAGCGGTATTCTTCGTGCTTGAAGGGGCCGGAGACACCGACGCCGATGTATTCGGCCTGCTGCGGCGTCAGCTTGGTCAGCTTGGCGCCGACCTTGGCGAGGTGCAGCGCCGCCACCTTCTCGTCCAGCTTCTTCGGCAGGGTATAGACCTTGTTCTCGTAGTTCTTGTGGTTGGTCCAGAGCTCGATCTGCGCCAGGGTCTGGTTGGAGAAGCTGGCGGACATCACGAAGCTCGGGTGGCCCGTGGCATTGCCCAGGTTCACCAGCCGGCCCTCGGAGAGCACGATCAGGCGCTTGCCGTCGGGGAAGATCACCTCATCCACCTGCGGCTTGACGTTGTCCCACTGGAAGTTCCGCAGGGCGCCGATCTGGATCTCGGAATCGAAGTGGCCGATGTTGCAGACGATGGCGCGGTTCTTCATCGCGCGCATGTGGTCCAGCGTGATCACGTCCACATTGCCCGTGGCGGTGACGAAGATGTCGCCGCGCGGCGCGGCGTCTTCCATCGTCACGACCTCATAGCCTTCCATCGCGGCCTGCAGGGCGCAGATCGGGTCGGCCTCGGTCACCATCACGCGGCAGCCGGCATTGCGCAGCGAAGCCGCCGAGCCCTTGCCCACGTCGCCATAGCCGGCGACCACGGCGACCTTGCCGGCCATCATCACGTCGGTGCCGCGGCGGATGGCGTCCACCAGGCTCTCGCGGCAGCCATAGAGGTTGTCGAACTTCGACTTGGTGACGCTGTCGTTCACGTTGATGGCCGGAACCTTCAGCGTGCCCTTCTTCGCCATCTCCCACAGGCGGTGTACGCCGGTGGTGGTTTCCTCGGACAGGCCGCGCACGTTCTTCAGCAGCTCGGGGTACTTGTCGTGCATCAGCACGGTCAGGTCGCCGCCGTCATCGAGGATCATGTTGATCTCCCAGCCGTCCGGGCCACGGACGGTCTGCTCGATGCACCACCAGAACTCCTCCTCGTTCATGCCCTTCCAGGCGAAGACGGGGATGCCGGCGGCGGCGATGGCGGCGGCCGCATGGTCCTGGGTGGAGAAGATGTTGCACGAGGACCAGCGGACCTCGGCGCCGAGCGCGGTCAGCGTCTCGATCAGCACGGCGGTCTGGATGGTCATGTGCAGGCAGCCGGCGATGCGGGCGCCCTTCAGCGGCTGGGAGGGGCCGTATTCCTCGCGGATCGCCATCAGGCCGGGCATCTCGTCCTCGGCCATCGAGATCTCCTTGCGGCCCCATTCGGCCAGGGAGATGTCCTTCACCTTGTAGTCGGCAGTCATGGTCGCGCTCATACGGCAGCCCTCTCGAAGATGGGGCGCGGCGTAACATGCCCTGGCCGCCATAGCCAGCAAGACCGACAAGACATCAGGATATCTTTATGTGATTCAGGTCGCGTCCATCAGGCGGGAAAGGAAGGTGACCATGGCATCCATGTGGCTCATCCCGGCGCGTGGCCGCAGCAACCAGAGCGACTCGGCCTGGGCCTCGGGCTCGAAGCAATCCAGGATGGGGCCGTAATTGCCCATCCGCTCCGGCAGCATGTCGTGCACCATCAGGCGCAGGCCGCGCCAATCCTCTCGCACCAGCAGGGCCGAGAGGGCGGAGGCGACGCGGAAGCGGCCATCCACGAAGACCAGGTCCGGCACCTGCCGCCGCCGCTGCCACTCGGCCCAGGGCGCGCGCAGGTACTGCGGCCAGAGCTTCACCGCGCCCTCCCCTTCCGGGGCGCCCCAGGCGCGGGTGGGACCGATATCGCCATGCAGGGCCGCGATCCGCCCCTCGGCGATGCCGGGGGCGATCTCCTCATGCGCGCGGATGCTCTCCACCCAGCGCCGGTCGGAATCCACGGCCACGATGGCCTGGAAGCCAACCCGCGCCGCTTCCAGCGTCGAGCCGCCCATGCCGAATTCGGCGTAGCGGCGGGCGCCGCCGCGCAGCCAGGCGCGGAAGGCCTCCAGCTCGGCCGGGCTCATATGCGGCGGGCCGAGCCGCGCCGGGGCGATCGCCTGCTCCATGGTCGGGGCTCCTCAGCCGTCCTGGCCGAAGCCCATCACCAGTTCCTGGATGCGCTTCGGGTCGCCCTGCTCCATCACCCGGCGGGCGAAGCGGGCGCAATCGTCGATCTTCAGGCTGCGCACCATCTGCTTCACGCGGGGAATGGCGCTGGCATTCATGGACAGCGCCCGGATGCCCAGGCCCAGCAGCAGCGGCACCAGCCGGGGGTTGCCCGCCATTTCGCCGCAGACCGAGACGGGCATGCGCAGCCGCAGCGCCGCCTCGGTGGCGAATTGCACCAGCCGCAGCACCGCCGGGTGCAGTGGGTCGTAGAGATGCGCCACCTCAGCCTCCGCCCGGTCCACCGCCAGGGTGTACATGGCCAGGTCATTGGTGCCGATGGCGAAGAAATCGGCCTCTAGCGCGATGGCATCGGCAGCCAGGGCGGCGCCCGGCGTCTCGATCATGGCGCCCAGCAGCGGCATCTTCTCCGGCAGCGGCACGCCCTTGCGGCGCAGGCGGCGGCCCACGCGCTCATAGATCTCGCGCGCCTGCCGCACTTCCTCCGGCACCGTCACCATGGGCAGCAGGATGCGGATCTGCCCGGCGGGGGCGCCCTGCCCCGTCACCTGCGGCGCGGCGGTGCCGGCCACGCGCAGAATGGCCGCGAACTGCACCTCCAGCAGCTCGGGCTTCTTCAGCAGCATGCGGATGCCGCGCAGCCCCAGCGCCGGGTTCGGCCCGGCATGGAAGGGCTCGATGCCTTCCGCCAGCGCCTCCATGTCCTTCTCGCCGCCCCAGTCCAGCACGCGGATGGTGACGCAGTCGCCCGCCATCGCCTCCACCACCTGGGTATAGGCGGTGACCTGGGCATCCTCGTCCGGCAGGTCCTCACGGTTCATGAAGAGGAATTCGGTGCGTAGCAGCCCCACGCCTTGGGCGCCGGCCTGGGCGATCAGCGGCAGCTCGGCCGGGATCTCCAGATTGGCCTGAAGCTCCACCTCCTCCCCATCCTGGGTGATGGAAGGCAGGCGGCGCAGCTTGGCCAGGCGCGCCTTTTCCTTGGCATAGGCGGCCAGGGCCTCCCGCCCCACCTCCAGGGCCTCGGCGCCGGGCCGCAGCACGATGGTGCCGGCGGCGCCATCCAGCACCGCCTGGTCGCCACGCACCGCAGCCTCGGTCAGCCCCGGGCAGCCCAGCACGCTGGGAATGCCCAGCGCCCGCAGCATGATGGCGGTATGGCCGTCGGCGCCGCCTTCCTCCGTCGCCACGCCGGCGATGCGGGTGGGGTCCAGCAGCGCGGCATCGGCCGGGGTCAGCTCCTCCGCCACCAGGATGGCGCCGGCGGGCACGTCCTTCAGGCTGCGGAAGGGGGTGGCGGTCAGGTTGCGGGTCAGGCGGCGGGCGATCTCCCGCACCTCGCCGGCCCGGCGCTTCAGCCCGGCCTTGTCGTCGTCCTTGGTGGCCAGGATGGCGGCGGCGATGCTCTCCGCCTCGTCCTGCACCGCCGTCTCGGCGCCCAGCAGTTCCTCGGCGATCCGGCGGCGGGCGCCGCGGATCAGCCGGCTGTCGCCCAGCATCATGGCATAGGCGTCCAGCAGGGGCTCCAGTTCCTCCTGCGCTTCCTCGGGCAGCACGCCCAGGCGCGCCTTCAGCTTGGAGACCTGCTTGCGGCTGGCGGCCACGGCGGCGGCCAGGCGCTGGCGCTCGCCCTCCACTTTCGAGGCCGCGATCTCGCGGCGCGGTGCTTCGGCCGGCACCTCGCTGGTGTCGAAAACGGCGCCGATGATCACGCCCGGCGAAACCGGGATGCCCTTGATGGCGATCTCCCGCGCCTTGCGGGGGATGGAGGCCTTGCGCGCCCCATCGGCGGATTTGGAGGCGGCGGGTTTCGTGGCCCCGTCGGGGGACCTGGCTACGGTGCTGCGGCTCGCCTCAGTCTTCATGGAATCCGGCCTCGATCAGGCCGGCCACAGCATCGAGGGCTTCACGGGCATCCCAGCCTTCCGCGTCCACCACCACCTCGCTGCCTTTGCCGGCACCCAGCATCATCAACCCCATGATGGAGCATGCGGGCACGGTCTGACCATGGCGGGAAACGTTTACGCAGGCTGAAAAACGCTCGGCGGTGGTCACCAGCTTCGCCGCTGCCCGCGCATGCAGGCCCCGGCTGTTGGTGATGGTCACGGTGCGGCGCAGCACCATGGGATTATCGGCCCCCGGCTGTGCCTGGGCCTCGCGAAAGGAATCGGATGGCGCGAGGAGGACAGGGCGCAGGTGCGGGGGCGGGTTCATCAGCTCGTTCCGGCCTTGCCGTTGGCACCGCACAGGACCATCGGCTCCGGCGGGGCGCAGCGGCTGGGTGTGGCGCAGGAAATATAGCGCCGTCCCGCAGACATGGCGTGTTCCACCGCCTCCGCCAAGGGCTGGGCGCCACGAACCCGCGCCAGCTTGACCATCAGCGGCAGGTTGATGCCGGCGATCACCTCCACGGGGCCGCCGGCCACCGAGGGCTCCTCGGCCACCGCCGTCGCGAGGTTGGAGGGGGTGCCGCCGAACATATCGGTCAGGATCACCACGCCGTCGCCCTGGTCCACCGCGGCGACGCAGTCGCGGATGTCCTGCCGGCGGCCCTCCATGTCGTCCTCCGGGCCGATGCAGACCGTGGCGACGCCGCGCTGCGGCCCCACCACATGCTCCATCGCCAGGCGCAGCTCGTCCGCCAGGCGGCCATGGCTGACCAGGACCATCCCGATCATCGCACAGCCACCGTCATGGAGGGGCGCGTCATGAAAAGGCGCATCATTGCGTACAAGAAGAAGGGGCCTCCCGACCCGCAGGGGAAATAAGGGCAGCCGGGCCATCCCCGGCCCGCTGTGGCATGGGGCTCCCGGCCCCTGCCTGTTCTCTGTGGACATTCTCCAGGCGGGCAAGCTCCCGGTGGGTGAGATCGACCCGCCAGCCACTCCGCGCCAGATGGGCCGCCAGCATTTCCGCCAGCAGGACCGAACGGTGTTTGCCGCCGGTGCAGCCCATGGCCACAGTGAGGTATTTCTTGCCCTCCGCCGCGTAGCGGGGCAACAGCGGGTCCAACAGCGCCGTCATGCGTTGCCAGAATGGACTGAAGGCCGAATCCTCTTGAATAAAGGCGGCGACCTTCCCATCCCGCCCCGTCAGGGGCCGCAGCACCGGGTCGTAATGCGGGTTGCGCAGGAAGCGCAGGTCGAAGACCAGGTCGGCCTCCCGCGGTAGCCCCTTGGGGAAGGCGAAGGACAGCACGGCCACGGCCATGCCGCCGATGCCGCTGTCGCGGAACCGCTGCTCGATCTGCCGGCGCAGCTCCGGCAGCGGCAGGTCGGAAGTGTCGATCACCGCATCCGCCACCTCCTGCAGCGGCGCCAGCAGCGCGGCCTCCCGCGCGATGCCATCCGCCACCCGCGCGCCCAGGGAGCCGCCGGGGGCCAGCGGGTGCCGCCGCCGGGTCTCGGAGAAGCGGCGCAGCAGCACCGCCTCATCGGCCGTGGCATAGATCAGTTGCGGGGCGATGCCGGGCACCCGCCGCAGCCGGCCCAGCAGGGCCATCACATCGGCGGTCTCGAAGCCACGGGTGCGGGCATCCACCCCGGCGGCGATGGGCACGCTGCCGCCTTCCCGCACCACTTCCTCCAGCACCGAGAGCGGCGGGTTGTCCACCGTCTCGAAGCCCAGGTCTTCCAGCATGCGCAGGATGGAGGATTTGCCGGCGCCGGAAAGGCCGGTGACCAGCACCACCGGGCGGAGCGTGCCCGGCTTCTCTCCGTCGGGCTCCCTGGCGCGGTTGCTCATGCCGCCGACAGCGCGCCGGCATGCAGCGCGTAGCGCGCCTCGGCCACGCCCAGCGCCAGCTCGATCTTGGCGGAGGCGGAGCAGTCGAAGGCATGCAGCGCCAGCAGCGGCAGGTCGCGGCCCAACACGGTGAAGACGCGTGGCTCCGGCAGCCGGGGCACCTCCTCCCGCCCCACCAGCAGCACCGCCAGGCGCAGGGTGGCGGGGCCATGGGGCAGGCCCTGGAAGATGCCGACGCCGCGCACCTCCAGCATGCCGCCCAGCTCCGCGGGCGCTTCCGCCAGCACCGCGTCGCCCTGCGCCGAAAGCGCCACCTGATCGTCGGCCACCAACTGCCAGCCGCGCTGCATCAGCCGCAGCAGAAGGTCGGACTTACCGGCCCCGGGCGCCCCGAGGAACAGGACCCCTGCCCCACCGGATGCGGCGCAGCTTCCGTGCTGCAACATGTCGGCTCCCGCTTCCCGCGTGAAATATCAGGAAATATGGCACTTTTTGGGCAGGGGCCACAAGGGCACCACCGGTTGCACTCCGCGCCGCGAGGATGCAACCCTGCCGCGACATGACCGACCTTGCCACCGAGCCCGCACTGCCCGTGACGGGCGAAAACATCCGCGCCGCCGCCCGGCGGATCGCGCCCCATATCCGCCGCACGCCGCTGCTGCGCCTGCCGGCCCAGGCGCTGGGCACGCCCTGCGACCTGGTGCTGAAGCTGGAGCTTCTGCAGGCCAGCGGCTCCTTCAAGCCGCGCGGCGCCTTCAACCGCATGCTCTCGGCGCCGCTGCCAAAGGCGGGGGTGATCGCGGCCTCCGGCGGCAACCACGGCGCGGCGGTGGCCTATGCCGCCCAGGCGCTGGGCGTGCTGGCGGAGATCTTCGTCCCCGAGATCACCGGTGCCGCCAAGGCCGCCCGCATCCGCTCCTATGGCGCCCATCTGGTGCAGGGCGGCGCGGCCTATGACGACGCCCGCCGCGCCAGCGAGGCCCGTGCCGCCGAGACCGGCGCCTTGCAGATCCATGCCTATGACCAGCCCGAAGTCCTGGCCGGCCAGGGCACCCTGGCCATGGAACTGGAAGAAGACGCGCCGGAACTCACGCATGTGCTGGTGGCCACCGGCGGCGGCGGGCTGATCGGCGGCATGGCCGCCTGGTACGCCGGCCGCGCCAACCTCGTCAGCGTCGAGCCCGAGGGCTGCCCCACCCTGCACACCGCCCTGCGGGAGGGCCGCCCCACCCCCGCCCCGGTGGGCGGCGTGGCGGCGGACAGCCTGGGCGCGCGGCAGGTGGGCGAGACCATGTTCCCCATTGCCCGCCGCTTCGTGCGGCAGGCGGTGCTGGTGCCGGACGAAGCCATCCGCGAGGCCCGGCGCCGGCTGTGGGAGGCCTGCCGGCTGGTGGCTGAGCCGGGTGGCGCCACCGCCCTGGCCGCGCTGCTCTGCGGCGCCTTCGTGCCGCCGGAAGGGGCGCGGGTGGGCGTGGTGGTCTGCGGGGCCAATACCGATCCGGGCAGCGTGCTGGATTGAAGGCTGGAGGGGCGCCGCCCCTCCAGGCCACCCCGCCGGGGTGACAGTGTCACCCCAGACCCCGCCATCAGTTTTTGGACTTACGGCAGGGTGGTCCGCCGGAGGGCGAGGCCTTCCGGCGACTATAGATTCGGCACCCGTTCCATTTTTTGAACAAGACTGACAGCGGGGTCCGGGGTGGACTTTCCACCCCGGCGGGGTCCCAAAGGGCGGCGCCCCTTGGCCCCGGCCCGCCGCGTCATTCCTGTTCGAACAGCAGCCCCTCGACCACGCCGCGCAGCAGCGCCACGCCTTCCTGGAGCCCCTGCATCCGCACCGGCCGCCCATCCGCCTGGCCGGTGGCGCGCCCGAAGCCCAGCCGGTCCTGCGCCAGCTCGGCCGCCGAGAGCTTGCCGTCGCCGTCGTAGTCCAGGCTTTCCATCAGCAGCCGCCCCATGGCCACGCCGGCCAGCAAGCCGCCACCGCCGGTGGCCAGCACCGTCTCGGGCGTCGCATCCTCGGCCGCGGCCAGCAGCCAGGAGGCGCCGCGCACCAGCCGGGCGATCTCCGCCACGGACAGCTTGCCATCGCTGGAAACATCGCCCTCGCGGATCACGGCGGCGACGCAGGAATCGGGGCTGGGCGCGGCAGGGCCGCAGGCGGCTTCCAGGGCTTCCAGGGACGAAAGGAAGGCCACACCCTCGCCATGCAGCGCCGCCAGGCCCGCCGGCGCGGCGGGGCAGCGGTGCCAGGCCTGGATGGGGGTCTCGCCGGGCAGGCGGTCGTCGCGCAGCTTTGGCTCGGGCTCGGCGGTCTCCAGCGCCTCGGCCGTGCCGCGCAGCAGGATGCGGGGCGCCTCGGCGCCACGGCCGGTGCCCAGGGTCCAACCATCCTGGAGGCGGGACTGGGAGAAGCGGATCAGGCGCGCCGGGCCATTGTCCGGCAGGCGCACGGCGGCGCGGGCCGTCAGGTGCAGCGCGGCGGAAGGGTCGGCGCAGGCCCCCTGGTACCAGGGGCCGCGCAGCGGCTCCGGCACCGGGGCCTGGATGGCGGGCG
>NZ_JACTUZ010000114.1 GCF_014490445.1 Pseudoroseomonas ludipueritiae
TGCCGCGCCGGCCGGGCGGGTGGAAGCCTTCCTGCGCCCCCACCGCGTGCGCCTGCTGGGTGCGGGCGAGGCGGCGCCCGCCGGCATCGAGAACCTGCTGGAAGGCACCCTGGCCCGCCGCGTCTATACCGGCGAGGTCGTGTCGCTGGAGGCGCAGACCGCCGCCGGCCCCGTCACCGCCGAGGTGCATGCCAGCGCCGAGGGCGCCTGGCGTGAGATGCAGCCCGGCGCGCCGCTGCGGCTGGCCTTCCGCGCCAATGACCTACTGGTCTTTCCGGCGCAGGAGGCAGCGGCGTGATCGGCTGGCTGCTGGCCCTGCCGGCGCTCTGCATCCTGGGCATCGCCTTTCTCTGGCCGCTAGCCGCGCTCTTCCGCATCAGCCTGAACCGCACGCTGGACAGTGGCGCCATGGAAGTGGCCGTCACCGGCGAGAGCTATGCCAAGCTGCTGGGCGACGATTTCACCTGGCAACTGGTCTGGGACACGGTGACGCTCGCGGCCAGTGCCTCCGCCATGGCGGTGCTGCTGGCGCTGCCGGTGGCGCTGCTGGTGCGCGCGGCCTCCCCACGCTGGCGCGGCGTATTGGCGCTGATGGGCATCGCGCCGCTGCTGATCTCCGGCACCGCGCGTCTTGTGGGCTGGATGGCCATCCTGGGCGACCAGGGGCTGATCAACGTGGTGCTGCAAGGCATGGGCGTGGTCGGCGAGCCGCTGCGCATGATCAACAACTGGACCGGCGTGCGCATCGGCCTCGTGGAAAGCCTGATGCCCTATGCCGTGCTGGTGCTGCTGGCTGGCCTCGGCCGTCTGGACGGTCGGCTGGAGGAAGCGGCGGCGACGCTGGGCGCCAACCGGGTCCGCACCTTCTTCCGCGTCACGCTGCCGTTGGCGGCGCCGGCGCTGCTGGCGGCCTGGCTGCTGGACGTGGTGCTGGGCATTTCCGCCTTCATCACGCCCAAGCTGATGGGCGGCGGCCGCGTCTTCGTGCTGGCCACCGAGATCTATGATCTGGCACTGGAAAGCGTGGACTGGCCCGCCGCCGCCGCGCTGGCGATGCTGCTGCTGGCCGGGCTGCTGGCGCTGCTGCTGCTGCGCGGTGTCTTCAGCTGGCTGCCGGGGAGGCGCGCATGAAGCCGACCTGGATGCTGCGGGTCTTCGCCGCCATCGGCTATGCCATCCTGATGGCGCCGGCGGCGCTGGTGCTGGTGCTCTCCTTCAGCGCCGGGGAATACCTGACCTTTCCGCCGCCGGGTTTTTCCACCCGCTGGTATGTGGCGCTGGCTTCCAATAGCGTGCTGATGTCGGCGCTCGGCACCAGCGCCATCCTGGCCAGCGTGGTGGCGGCGGTGGCCCTGCTGGCGGGTGGGCCGGCCGCCTATGCCATCGCGCGGCTGGAATTTCCCGGCCGTGGCGTGCTGGCGGCGCTGCTGGCGGCGCCGCTGCTGCTGCCGACGCTGGTGCTGGGCCTCGCCCTGCTGCTGGTGCTGCAACCGCTGGGGTTGGCCGCCACCTGGCCGGGGCTGGTGCTGGGGCATTGCCTTGTCGCCATTCCCTTCGCCGTGCGGATCATGACCACCGCCTTCGCCGCCGTGCCGAAGGAACTGGAGGCGGCGGCCTGGACGCTGGGCGCAACCCCGCTGCGGGCCGCGCTGCGCATCACCCTGCCCAATGCGGCGCCGGGTGCCATCGCCGCCGGGGTGCTGACCTTTCTCGTGTCCTTCGACGAGACGGTGATCAGCCTTTTTCTGGTAGGGCCGCGCCTTTCGACCCTGCCGGTGGAGATGTTCCGCTACGCCGACCAGTCCGCCGACCCGCTGATCGCCGCCCTGGCGATGAGCCTGATCGCCTTTGCCTTCCTGATGGTGCTGATCGTTGAGCGCCTGATGGGTTTCTCGAATGCCATGGGACGCAATTGATGCCGAAATATGTTGTTGAGCCGATGCCGGGCCAGATCAGCGCCGAGGTGATCGAGCTGCTGGAAAAGGCCGAGACGGCGACCGTTGGCCATTGGCGCCACTGGGGCTTCGTGAACCGCGGCATCCAGGGCCTGCTGCGCCGCCGCGTGGCCGGCACCGCGGTGACGCTGCAGATCCCCGGCCCGGATTCCACCCTGCTGCACCACGCGCTCGGCCTGCTGCGCCCCGGCGATATCCTGCTGGTGGACCGGCTGGGCGATGACCGCCATGCCTGCTGGGGCGGCGGCGTGACCGTGGCCGCCAAGGCCGCCGGCGCCAAGGCCGGCGTGGTGGATGGGCCCTGCACCGATATCGAGGAAATCGAGGCCTCCGATTTCCCGATGTGGTGCCGTGGCATGGCCCCCATCACCACCCGCATCTACGACCTGGGCGGGCGGATGAACGTGCCGGTCGCCATCGGCGGCGTGGTGGTGAACCCGGGCGACGCGGTGCTCTGCGACGATTGCGGCGTGCTGGTGCTGCCGCCCGAGGAAGCCGAGGCCGAGGCCCGGCGCGCCATCGAGACCCAGGCGCGCGGCCTGGAAGGCCAGGCGCTGGTGGCCAAGGGCGCCAAGCTGGGCGAGCGTTCCGGCGCCTCCGCCAAGGTGCTGGCCGGCCTGAACTGAGCCGGGCAGGGGCGGGCGGTTCAGCCGCCCGCCGCTTCCCGCCGCCGCATCGGCATGCCATCCACCAGCCCGATGACGGGTTCCAGGTCCGATGGTTCCTGCGCCGACCATTTGGTGCCGCCGTCCTTGCCCACCAGGAAGATGGCGAAGGCCTGCCCGGCAGGCACCTTGAAATGCTGCCGCAGCGCGGCTGCCTCGCCGCCACGGTTGGGGCCCATCCAATGCTCCACCCGGTCGGGGCCGATCACGGCCAGCACGGCCATGTCGCGCTCCTCCAGCGCCGGGCGCGCGGCTTCCAGCCGGCGGCGCTGGTCGGCCAGGGCCTCGCTGGCTTGGTCGGCGAAGACCACGATGACGCGATCCTTCCAGCTATAGGCACCCAGGCTGGCGGCGGTGCCGGCGGCGGCAAAGGCCAGATGGGCCGCCAGGCCGGTGAAGAGGGGCAGCAGGCGCATGGCGCGGCTCCTTCTCGGTTGCCATTCCGCGCAACGCCGGCCAGTGACGAAGGATGCGCCTGATGACCTGGCATCAACTGGTCTATAGAGCCCGCCACACCGCATGGCGCCTGACCCCCTGACCACGATTCTCGCTTCGCTGCCAGCTTTCCTCCTGCCGCTGCTGGCCTGGTATACCGGCCGGCGCGTCGCACGGGCGCATGGCGCGGCGGCGCTCTGGCTGGATCTCGCCTTTCCCCTGGCCATGGCGGCGGGGCTGCTGGGGCTGACGGGGCTGCCCTGGTTCGCCGGCGTTTCGGCGGCGCTGCCCATCGCCGGGCTTACCCTGGCGGATGCCACCAAGCGCGCGGTGCTGGATGAGCCGGTGGTCTTCAGCGATGCCGCCATGCTGCCGCTGGTGGTGCGGCACCCTTCGCTCTACCTGCCTTTCGCCGGCACGCATTGGGTGGTGGGCGGCCTGCTGTTCGGCCTGGCGGCGCTGGCGCTGCTGCTCTCGGCCGAAAGCCACCCGGCGCCTTTGTCCTGGGCTGCCCGCGCCACCCTGCTGCTGCTGGCCCTGGCCCTGACGCTGGCCCTCTTCAACCCGCCGCGCCGGCTGCGCCAGGCCATTTCGCGCGACCCCTTCGTGGATACCGCGTGCTTCGGCATGATCGGCACGCTGTCCCTTTACCGCGCCGTGGCGGCGGAGGAACGCGTGGCCCGGCGGGCGGCCCACCCCGCCACGCCACCCGCCTTCCAGCCGGCGGAGCCGCTACCGCATGTGGTGCTGGTGCAGGCCGAATCCTTCTGGGACCCGCGCGGTACGCTGGCCGACCTGCCGCCGGACCTGCTGCCGCACTGGGACCGGCTGGGGGCCGAGGCCCTGGCGCGTGGCCGGCTGGTGGTGAACGGCTTCGGCGCCAATACCATGCGGGCGGAGTTCGCGGCGCTGACCGGCATCGCGGCGGAAGCGCAGGGGCTGGACCGCTTCAACCCCTATTATCGCCTCGCCTCGCCGCTACTACGGTCCCTGCCGCGCACGCTGCGGGCGGCGGGCTACCGGGCGCTGATGCTGCATCCCTTCGACCGGCGCTTCTTCGGCCGCCACCGCGTCATGCCGGCGCTGGGCTTCGAACGCTTCGAGAGCATCCACCAGTTCCGTGGCGCCCCGCGCCTGGGCAAATACGTCGCCGATGCCGCCGTGGCCACGCGCATCGTGGAGGAGCTTGCCAGCGCCACCGGCCCTGTTCTCATCTTCGCCGTCACCATGCAGGCGCATGGCCCCTGGCCCGGCCCAAACCCGCAGGCACGGTGGCTGGAGCATCTACGGGATGCCGATGCCATGCTGGGCACCCTGGCCGACGCGGCGACGCGGCTGCACCGCCCCTTGCTGCTCTGCGCCTACGGAGACCACCAGCCGGCACTGCCCGGCGCCACGGCACGGCCAGACCGCCGCACCGACTGGCTGCTCTGGCGCAGCGACCGGCCAGGGCGGGGCAGGAGGCAGGACATCGCCGCCGAAGGCATCTTCCAGGCCCTGGCGGAAGCCCTGCGCGTCGGCTCCACAGGGCAGGAATGACGGCCCGGCCCTGGCAGGGCGGTGGTCGCGGACACATCTGAAGTGGTGACGCGCGGCACAGGCCGCTCCTTCACTACCGAAAGTGTTCCGCATGATTCCCTTTTCCGTCCTCGACCTCGCTCCGGTGCCCGCCGGCTCGGACGTGTCGCAGGCTTTCCGCAACAGCGTGTCCCTGGCCCAGAAGGCCGAGGCGCTGGGCTACCACCGCTTCTGGCTGGCCGAGCACCACAACATGCCCGGCATCGCCAGCGCCGCGACGGCGGTGGTCATCGGCCATGTGGCGGCGCATACGCAGCGCATCCGTGTCGGTGCCGGCGGCATCATGCTGCCCAACCATGCGCCGCTGATGGTGGCCGAGCAGTTCGGCACGTTGGAGGCGCTCTTCCCCGGCCGCATCGACCTCGGCCTGGGCCGCGCACCGGGCACCGACCAGCGCACCATGCGCGCCCTGCGCCGCAACCTCGACGCCCATGGCGACAGCTTCCCGCAGGATGTCGTGGAACTGCTGGCCTATTTCGAACCCGCACAGCCCAACCAGGCGCTGCGGGCCGTGCCGGGCAACGGCCTGCGGGTGCCAGTCTGGCTGCTAGGCTCCAGCCTCTTCTCCGCGCAGCTCGCGGCGATGCTGGGGCTGCCCTTCGCCTTCGCCTCTCATTTTGCGCCGGACCTGCTGATGCAGGCGTTGCAAATGTATCGGGATGGCTTCAAGCCTTCCGAGACCTTGCAGAAGCCCTATGCCATGGTCGCCGCCAATGTGGTGGCGGCGGAGACGGATGCGGAGGCAACGCGGCTTTTCACTTCCCTGCAGCAGCAGTTCGTGAACCTGCGGCGCGGCACGCCGGGCCTGCTGCCGCCGCCGGTGAACCGCATAGAGGATTACGCCGCGCCGCATGAGCTGGCCGGCGCGCAGCGGGCCCTGGCCTGCTCCTTCGTCGGCGCGCCGGAGACGGTGCGGCGCGGCCTCGATGGCTTCCTGCGCCAGACCGGGGCGGATGAGCTGCTGGTCACGGCACAGATCCACGACCACGCCGCCCGCCTCCGCTCCTTCGAGCTGGTGGCCGGGCTGCGGGAAGGGTTGGCGCAGGCCGCCTGAACCGCCCTCAGACGGAGGCGCGTGTCGGCCGGTCCGACACTGCCTCCGCCTGCCAGAGCTGCTCGGCGATGCGGTCGATTTCCCGTGGGTCGAGCGGCAGGCCGGTGGGGTCGCGCCGCAAGGCACCATTCTGCGTCGGCCGGGGCTGCGCCTGCCGGTGCGCCGCCATCAGGGCGACGAGGTTGGTGGTGCCGATGGAACGGTGGTGCTGCATGGTGACCTCCTGCGGCTGGAGCGCCTATAGAATTGCGAGTGAGAGCGATTCGCAATTAGAAAAGCCGTGATCGTGCCGATGGAGCCTCGGAAAGTGCCAAGCCCAGGCCTGAAACTCTGGCGTGAAGGGCGCGGATCAAGGATTCACATAGCCGATTCAGCATGCTAGCCATGTTTTCATGCCGATCCGACCGGAAATGCGCCGCCTCTACCCCAGCAACTGGGCGGCGATCAGCAGCGCGGTGCGTTTTGGCCGCGCCGGGGGGCAGTGCGAATACTGCGGGAAGCCACATGGCGCCCGCATCGTGCAGCTTCGGGATGGCCGCTGGACCGCCGGCAATGGCGAGTGGTTCGACCGCCGCGGCCGCCCGGCACCGACGCCCGATATCCTGGACTATGGCGATGGTCGCGCCTGGCGGCGCCCGGTCTCCCTGGCCTGCTGCCATGCCAAGCACGACCCGCGTGAGAGCGACCCGCGCGTGCTGGTGGCGGCCTGCAACGCCTGCCACCTGCGGCTGGACCGGGAATGGCACCGGCGGCAACGCTGGGTGACCTGGCGCTCACGCTATGCCATTGGGGATCTTCTGGAGGGAATGTACGAGGCCCTGCGCCTGCCGGTGCCGCCGGCGCCGCGCGGCGCCCGACGCCGTTCCCGCCGCGCCGCTGTCTGATTGAAAGAAGCCCCCATGGACCACAGCCTTTCCACCCTGTTCCAGGCCCGCTACGGCGCGGCCGCGCCGGAAGCCGCGATTCCTTCCAACGCGGTGCTGGAGGCACTGCTGTCGCACCGCTCCGTGCGCGCCTTCCTGCCGGATGCGCTGCCGGAAGGCGCGCTGGAGACGCTGGTGGCGGCGGGCCAGTCGGCCAGCACTTCCTCCAACCTCCAGGCCTGGAGCGTGGTGGCGGTGGAAGACCCGGGGCGCCGGGCGCGGCTGGCGGAACTGTCCGGCCGGCAGGGCTTCGTGGCCAAGGCGCCGCTCTTCCTCTGCTTCATCGCCGATACCTCGCGCCTGCGGCGCCTGGGGGAGCGGCATGGCCAGCCGATGGAAGGACTGGACTACCTGGAAGCCTTCATCGTCGCCGCCGTGGATGCGGCGCTGGCGGCGCAGAATGTCGTGGTGGCGGCGGAATCGCTCGGCCTCGGCACCGTCTATATCGGCGCGCTGCGCAACAAGCCGGAGGAAGTGGGCCAGGAACTGGGCCTGCCGCCGGGCGCCATGGCGCTCTTCGGCCTCTGCGTCGGCCGGCCAGACCCGGCAGCGCCCGCCCAGATCAAGCCCCGCCTGCCGCAGGCCACCGTGCTGCACCGGGAACGCTACGATGCCTCGGCCGAGGCCGCGGCGGTGGAGGATTACGACACCACCCTGGCCGGCTTCTCGGCGGCCCAGGGCATCGGCGCGCAGGGCTGGGTGGGGCGGATGCTCAAGCGTGTCGGCACCGCGGCCGACCTGCATGGGCGCGATGCCATGAAGGCCACGCTGCGCCGCATGGGCTTCCCGCTGCGCTGAGGCGGCGGCGCGGCCGCTTCCCGTGAAGCGGCCGCTGCATCCTCAGGACTTCGCGACGGTATCCGCCATCTTGGCCCCACGCTCGCCCATGCGCTTCTCGGGGCCGGTGGTGGTGTCGCGCGCCGTCTGGTGCTCCATCTCGGCATTCAGCTCGGCGCCGACCAGCACCACGATGGAGGAAATCCAGATCCAGGTCATGAAGCCGATGACGGCGCCGAGCGAGCCATAGGTCGCGTCGTAATTGCCGAAGCTGCTGACATAGAAGGTGAAGCCGGCGGAGGCGATGACCCAGAGGACGGCGGCGAAGATACCGCCATAGCTCACCCAGCGCCAGCGCGCGGTCTCACGGCTGGGGCCGTAGCGGTAGAGCACCGCGAGCAGCACCGTGATGGCCACCAGCAGGATCGGCCAGCGCACCAGGCTGATGATGGTCTCCACGCCCTCCCCAAGCCAGAGGAAGTTCAGCACCACCGGCACCGCAATGACGCCGGCCATGGCCACGATCACGAAGATCAGGGCGCCGAAAGTCATGCCGAGGGACAGCAGGGTGCGGTAGATGAAGCCGCGCTTCTCCTCCTCCTCATAGACGATGTTCAGCGCGTCCATCATCGCCTTGGTGCCCTGGTTGGCGCTCCAGAGCGCCGCCAGCAGGCCCACGATGGCGCCGAAGCCCAGGGCCTGCTGCGGACTAGAGACCAGCCGCTCCAGCTGCTCGTTGATGATGTTCATGCCGCCTTCCGGCAGGAAGCCGGACAGGTCGGAGAGGTGGCTCTGGATGGTCGCCCGGTCGGCGAAGAGGCCATAGATCGAGACCAGGGCCGTCAGGCCGGGGAAGAGGGACAGCAGGGCATAGAAGGTGATGCCGGCTGCTTCCGTCATCACGCGGTCGTTGTTGGTCTCGGTGGCGACGCGCTTGGCGATGGACCACCAGCCATGGCTGGGGATCTCGGTCGGAGTTGTGGCGTTGCGGCCCTGGGGGCCCTTGGCTCCCTGGGTGCCGGAAGCGGCCTTGCCGCCGCCATTCACCTGCTCCAGCCGCTCCCGGAGCCTTTCTTCGACGGAACTTCGCTGCCTCATCGGATGCCTGCTCCTTTCTATCCCGCCCCGCCGCTGCGGAACATGCAAGTGCAGGGAAAACGCCAAGCTATCCGGCTGGTTCCATTTCTGTGGCGGACCGACCGGCTTACTCGGCCGGCGCGGCGGCCGGGGCAGGGCGGCGGCGCCGGAAGCGGTCCAGCGCCAGGTAGACCACCGGGGTGGTATAGAGCGTCAGCAACTGTGACAGCAGCAGGCCACCGATGATGGTGATGCCCAGCGGCCGGTGCAGTTCCGAGCCCGGGCCGGAGGCCACAGCCAGCGGCACGGCGCCGAACAGGGCGGCCAGCGTCGTCATCAGGATCGGCCGGAAGCGGTCGCGGCAGGCGGCGAGGATGGATTCCAGGCTGCCGGTGCCGTTGGTCCGCTCCTGGTCCAGCGCGAAGTCGATCATCATGATCGCGTTCTTCTTCACGATGCCCATCAGCAGGATCACGCCGATCAGCGCGATCACGGACATGGGCGTATTCGTCGCCAGCAGGGCCAGCAGCGCGCCGATGCCCGCCGTGGGCAGGGTGGAGAGGATGGTCAATGGGTGGATGAAGCTCTCGTAGAGCACGCCCAGCACGATATAGATCACCGCCAGCGCCGCCAGGATCAGCAGCGGCATGTCCCGCGCGAAGGACTGCGCTGCGGCGGCATTGCCGCCATACTGGCCACGGATGGTGTCGGGCATGCCGATCTCCAGCTCCGTCCGCTGCAGCAGCGCTGGCACCTCGCCCAGTGCCAGGCCGGGAGAAAGGTTGAAGCTGATCGTGGTGGCCGGGTACTGGCCGCGATGCGTCACCCGCAACGGCGCCACGTCCCGCACCACGCGGGCCAGGGCCTTCAGGGGAACCTGGGTGCCATCGGCGGCGGGCACGAAGATGCGGTCGAACTGCGTCGCATCCTGTTGCAGCGCCGGGTCGATCTCCAGCACCACCTTGTACTGGTTGCGCGTGCCATAGATCGTGGAGACCTGCCGCTGAGAGAAGGCGTCGTTGAAGGTGTTGCTGATGTCGTCGATGCCGACGCCGAGCCGCGCCGCGGCATCGCGGTCGATCACCAGCCGGTTCACCAGCCCTGTGCGTTCCTGGTCCGAGGAGACATCGTTGATGCCGGGCGTGGCGCGCAGCTTCTCCACCATGGTCTCGGTCCAGCGTCGCAGCTCGTCCAGGTCCGGGCCCAGCAGGCTATAGGAATAGGAGGCATTGCCGGGGCGGCCGCCGATCATCAGCTCCTGCTGCGGGCTCAGGAAAACCGAAGCGCCCGGAATGGTGGAGAGCGGGCCGCGCAGGCGGGCGATGACCTCGTTGATGGGCGGCCGCTGCCCCAGCGGCTTCAGCGAAATGAAGAACTGCCCGGAATTGGTGGAGGAATTGAAGCCGCTGCCGATGGAGCCGCTGATATTCTCCACCGCCGGGTCGGCACGGATGACGTCGGCGGCGCGGGTGTGCAGCACCTGCATGGCGGCGAAGGAAGTATCGGGGGCGGCCTGCACCGTGCCGCGCAACAGGCCGATATCCTGTTCCGGGAAGAAGCCCTTGGGCACGATGACGTAAAGCCAGACCGTCAGCACCACCAGCCCCACCGTGCCCAGCAGCGTCAGCCAGCGGAAGCGCAGCACCAGGCCGAGGCTGCGGAGGTAGCCGCGCACCAGCCATTCCATCAGGCCCTCGAAGGCGCGGCCGAAGCGGCCGGGCGGGCGATGCGCCGCGCCGGCCAGGCGCGCCGCCACCATGGGCGTGACGGTGAGGGAGATGATGCCGGAGAGCACCACCGCCGTGGCCAGCGTGACGGAGAATTCGCGGAACAGCCGGCCGATCACCCCCCCCATGGCCAGCAGCGGCAGGAAGACCGCCACCAGGGAGACGGTGATGGAGATGATGGTGAAGCCGATCTCCCGCGCGCCTTCCAGGGCCGCCTGCACCGGCGGCACGCCACGCTCCCGCAGCCGGGCCATGTTCTCGATCATGACGATGGCGTCATCGACCACGAAGCCCACCGAGATGGTCAGCGCCATCAGCGAGAGGTTGTTGAGCGAATAGCCCAGCCACCACATGACGCAGAGCGTGCCCAGCAGCGAGAGCGGCACGGAGATGCTGGCCGCCAGCACCGAGGATTTCCGCCGCAGGAACATGGCGATGACGACGATGACGAGGGCAATGGAGATCAGCAGCGTCTTCTCCACCTCGTGCACGCTGGCGCGGATGGTGGTGGAGCGGTCGTTCTGCACTTCCAGCCGCGTGCCGGCGGGCAGGTAGGATTCCAGCTCCGGCAGCAGGTCACGGACGCCGTCCACCACCTCGATGACATTGGCATCGGGCTGCTTGTAGATCTGCAGCAGCACGGAAGGCCGGTCGTTGTACCAGGCCGCCTGCCGCCGGTTGCGGCTGCCATCGGTGACGCGGGCGATGCCGGAGAGGCGGACGATGCCGCTGTCGGTGGCCTTGATCACCAGCGTGGAGAATTGTTCCGCGCGGCTGAGCCTGTCGTTGAGGGACAGCGCCGCCGATTGCCCGGCGCCGTCGATGCTGCCGATGGCGCCGGTGACATTGGCACTGTTGATGGCGGTGCGGATATCTTCCAGCGAGATGCCGGCCGACGAGGCCGCCGCCGGGTCCACCGCCACCCGCACCGCCGGCTGGTCCGCGCCGCCCACCTGCACCTGCGCCACGCCGGTGACGCGGGAAAGCAGCGGGCCCACCGTGCTGTCCGCGAGGTCGTAGAGCCCCGTGCCCGGCAGGCGGTCCGAGGTGATGGCGAGGATGAAGACCGGCGAATCCGCCGGGTTGAACTTGCGCACGCTGGGCGGGTTCGGCATGCCCGAGGGCAGGTCCTGCCGCGCCGCGTTCACCGCCGCCTGCACATCCCGCGCCACATCCGCCTGGGTGCGGGAGATGTCGAACTGCACAATGATATTGCCGCTGCCGGTGGAGGCATTGGATGTCATCTCGGTGATGCCGGCGATCTCGCCGATGCGGCGTTCCAGCGGCGCGATGACGGTGGCCGCCAGCGTTTCCGGATTGGCGCCGGGCTGGCTGGCGGTGACCAGCACCGTGGGGATATCGACGCGCGGCAGCGCCGAGACGGGCAGCCGCATGAAGGCCACCGCGCCGAAGAGCGCCAGCCCCACCGCCAGCAGCAGCGTGGCCACCGGCCGCCGGATGAAGGGGGCGGAGATGGAGAACATCGGCTACTCCGCCGCCGCCGGCTTCGGCTGCCGCCAGCGGTCGAACCGCGCCCGGGCGCCTTCCAGCGCCAGATAGATGGCGGGCGTGGTGAAGAGCGTGATGATCTGGGAAAGCAGCAGCCCGCCGACAATCGCGACGCCCAGCGGCTGCCGCAGCTCCGAGCCCGTGCCGGTGCCCAGCATCAGCGGCAGGGCGCCCAGCAGGGCGGCGGCGGTGGTCATCATGATCGGGCGGAAGCGCAGCAGGGCCGCCTCGCGGATCGCCTCCCGCGGCGCCATGCCATGGTCGCGCTGCGCCTCCAGCGCGAAGTCGATCATCATGATGGCATTCTTCTTCACGATGCCCATCAGCAGGATGATGCCGATCAACGCCACCACCGAAAGCTCCATCCCGAAAAGCTCCAGCGCCAGCAGGGCACCGATGCCGGCGGAGGGCAGCGTGGAGAGGATGGTGACAGGATGGATGAAGCTCTCGTAGAGCATGCCCAGCACGAGGTAGATCACCACCACCGCCGCCAGGATCAGCAACGGCTGGCCCGCGAGGGAGCTGGTGAACTCCGCCGCATCCCCGGTGAAGCGGCCGGCGATGGTGGAGGGCATGCCCAGTTTGGCCTCCGCCGCGCGCACCGCATCCACCGCGGCGCCCAGGGCATAGCCTTCCGCCAGGTTGAAGGAGAGGGTGACGGCCGGGAACTGGTTCTCCCGCGTCACCAGCAAGGGACCATTGGTGCGGGTGATGCTGGCGATCTCGGCCAGCGGCACCTGGCCATTGGCGCCGGTGACGCGAAGCTGGCCGATGGCGGAGGCATCGGTGCGGATACGGTCGCTGGCTTCCAGCACCACGCGGTACTGGTTGCTCTGGCCATAGATGGTGGAGATCTGCCGCTGGCCATAGGCGTCGTAGAGGGCGTTCACCACCGCCTGCATCGAGATGCCGAGCCGCGCCGCGCGATCCCGGTCCACCCGCACGGCCATGCGCAGGCCTTCGTTGCGCTGGTCGCTGGCGACGTCGCGCAGTTCCGGCCGGGCGCGCAGGGCTTCCAGCAGCCGCGGCGCCCATTGCGCCAGCTCATCCGCATCCGCGTCGGTCAGCACATACTGGTACTGCGTGGTGGTGGCGCGGGCGCCGATCTGGATATCCTGCACCGCCTGCGGATAGCCGACGATGCCGGGCACCCGCGCCATGGCCACCTTCAGCCGCTCGATCACCGCGAAGGCATCGGCGTCGCGGTCGGCGCGCGGCTTCAGCACGGCGGTGATGCGACCGGTATTCTGCGCCGGGTTCAGCGTGCCGGAGCCCGCGACGGAAGCCACCGTGGCCACCGCCGGGTCCTGCGCCACCACGGCCGCCAGCGCGTCCTGCATCTCCGCGAGGCGGGCGAAGGAGACATCCTGCGGCGCCTCGGTATTGACCAGCACCAGGCCGGTATCCTGCTGCGGCAGGAAGCCCTTGGGCATCACGACGTAAAGCCAGCCGGTCAGCACCACGCTGGCCGTGGCCACCAGCAGCGTCGCGGCCTGATGCCGCATGGTGAAGGCCAGGGCGCCGGCATAGCGGTCCCGCAGCCAGTCGAAGGAATGCGTGGTCCAGCGCGCGGCGAGGCCCGGCTTGTTGTCCGCCGGGTTCCGCAGCACCAGGGCGCACATCATCGGCGTCAGGGTGAGGGAGACGACCATGGAGACCAGCACCGTCGCCGTCAGCGTTTCCGCGAATTCACGGAACAGCCGGCCCACCACGCCCTGCATGAAGAGCAACGGGATGAACACCGCGATCAGCGACAGGGTCAGCGAGACGATGGTGAAGGCGATCTGCCGCGAGCCCTCGTAGGCGGCCTCCAGCGGCTTCTTTCCTTTCTCCATCAGCCGGACGATGTTCTCGATCATCACGATGGCATCGTCCACCACGAAGCCGGCCGCGATGGTCAGCGCCATCAGCGAGAGATTGTCGAGCGAGTAGCCCATGGCCGACATCACGGCGAAGGTGCCGATGATGGAGAGCGGCAGCGACACCGCCGGCACGAAGGTGGCGCGCAGGCTGCCGAGGAAGAGATAGATCACGCCCACCACCAGCGCCACGGAGAGCACCAGGGTGAACTGCACCTCATGCACGCTGGCGCGAATGGTCTCGGTGCGGTCGGATACCATCTCCAGCCGCGCGCCAGCCGGGATGGCGGCGCGCAGCTCCGGCAGGATGGCCTGAATCTGGGATACGGTATCGACGATATTGGCGCCCGGCTGGCGCTGCACGTCGATCAGGATGGCTTCCTTCCCATTGTGCCAGGCGCCATTGCGGGCATTCTCCAGCGCCTCCACCGAATCACCCACATCGCGCAGCCGCACGGGCGCGCCGTTCTGGTAGGTGATGATGACATCGGCGAATTCGGCGGGCGTGGAGATCTGGTCATTGGCCAGGATGGTGGAGGACTGGCGCGGCCCGTCCAGCGAGCCCTTGGGCGAATTCAGGTTGGCGTTGGTGACGGCGGTGCGCACCGCCTCCATGCCCAGGCCATAGGCGGCCAGCCTTGCCGGGTCGATCCGCAGCCGCACGGCGGGGCGCATGTTGCCCTGCACCGTCACGCGGCCGACGCCGCTGATCTGTGCCAGCTTCTGCGCCAGCAGCGTATCGGCGGTATCCGAGAGCCGGGCGATGGGCAGGGTGTCGGAAGACATGGCCAGGGTGACGATCGGCGGGTCCGCCGGGTTCACCTTGGAATAGACCGGCGGGTAGGGGAGGTTGGAAGGCAGGGTGCCGCGCGCGCCATCCAGCGCCGCCTGCACATCCTGCGTTGCCTCGTCCATGCTCTTGTTCAGCGCGAATTGCAGCGTGATGCGGCTGACCCCCGGCCCACTGACCGAGGACATGCTGGACAGGCCGGAGATCTGGGCGAGTTGCCGCTCCAGCGGCGCCGTGATCAGCAGCGCCGCCGTTTCGGCCGAGGCGCCGGGCATCTGCGTGCTGACCTCGATGGTCGGGAAGTCCACAACAGGCAGGGCCGAGACCGGCAGCCGCAGATAGCCCATCACCCCCGCCAGCAGCACCGCGATGGCCAGCAGCGTGGTGGCCACCGGGCGGGAGATGAAGAGGGCCGAGATATTCACGGCGCATTCTCTGCGGTGGCGCCAGGCGCTGTGGCCGGCGGCTGGGCCGGGGCTGCGCCGGGCTGCGGCGGGCCGCGCCGGC
>NZ_JACTUZ010000115.1 GCF_014490445.1 Pseudoroseomonas ludipueritiae
CCCTGCCGGCCCGCCTGCTGGCCGCCCGCGCCGGTGAGCGCGTGGCCGACCTTTGCGCCGCCCCCGGCGGCAAGACCGCCCAGCTCGCCGCCACGGGGGCCGAGGTGGTGGCGGTGGAACGCGACCCCACCCGCATCCTGCGCCTGCGGGAGAACCTCGCGCGCCTCGGCCTCGATGCCCGGGTGGTGCAGGGGGATGCGACGGAATGGGACCCCGGCCACCGCTTCGACGCCATCCTGCTGGATGCGCCCTGTTCCGCCACCGGCACCATCCGCCGCCACCCGGACGTGCCCTACCTGAAGCGCCCGACCGATATCCCGACCCTGGCCGGGCTGCAGGGCCCGATGCTGGCCCATGCGGCCAAGCTGCTGGCGCCGGGCGGGCGGCTGGTCTTCGCCACCTGCTCCCTGCAACCGGAGGAAGGCGAGGCCCAGGCCGCCAACCCGCCCGCCGGGCTGCTGCCGGACCCCATCCGGCCGGAGGAAGTGCCGGGGCTGGAAGGCGCCATCACGCCAGAAGGCTGGCTGCGGACGCGGCCGGACCTCTGGGAAGAGCATGGCGGCATGGACGGGTTCTTCATGGCGCGCTTCCGCGCGGCGGAGTGAAGGCCAGGGGCGCTGCCCCTGGAGCCCCGCCGGGGTGGAAACTCCACCCCGGACCCCGCTTCGAATGGTTATAGCTGGGGCGGAAGAAGCGATAGCTCGCTGAAGAGAAGCCCCGATATCCTCCCCGCCGCGCCGGCACGAGACCGGTTGGAGGGAAGGCGTTCATGGCCAAGTTATCGCGTCGCCTGCTGCTGGCTGGGCTGGCGGCCCCGGTTGTGTCGCGCGCCGCGCGGGCGGCGGGGGTGGAGATCCATGTGCTCTCCTCCGGCAGCTTCACCGCCGCCTATCAGCGGCTGGCGCCGGAATTCGAGCGCCGCACCGGCCACCGTCTGGTCAGCGCCTTTGGGGCCTCCTTCGGCCCGGCGCCGGATGCGCTGCCGCAGCGCCTGGGGCGCGGGGAGCCGGCGGATGTGGTGCTGGCGCTGGAGGATGCGCTGGAGGCCCTGGCTGGTGCCGGGCACCTGGACGCGGGCAGCGTGACGCGGCTGGCGGAAACCCGCGTCGCCTTCGCGGTGCGCGCCGGCACGCCGAAGCCGGATATGTCCACGGTGGATGCCATGCGCGCCGCTTTGCTGGCGGCGCCGAGCATCGCCTATTCCCCCAGTGGTTCCGGCCGCTTCTATGAAACGGAACTGGTGCAGCGCCTCGGCATCGCGGAACAGGTGATGCCGAAGTCCCGCCGCTGGTTCCCGGACCGCATCGGTGCCGTGGTGGCGCGGGGCGATGCGGCCATGGGGTTGCAGCAGATCTCGGAACTGCTGCCGATCCCCGGCATCGAGGTAATCCGCATCCCGGAGGAGGTGCAGAAGGTCTCCTTCGCCTCCGCCGCATTGGGCCGCCGGGCGCAGCAGCCCGAGGCCGCGCGGCAGCTCATGACCTTCCTGAGTTCCCCCGAAGCCGCGCCCATGATTGCCGCGACCGGCCTGGACCCCATCCGCCGCTGAACGGATGGCGGGGCCTGGGGTGACCCTGTCACCCCAGCGGGGAAGGTCCGGAAGGGGCGGCGCCCCTTCTGGCCCCGCCCGGTCAGAGATCGACCCAGTAGGTCCCTTCCATCGGCACCGCCGCGAAGCGCTTGTTCATGGTCTCCAGCGTCCGCGCCGGGTCGATGCCCTCCGCGCGTTCGGGATGAATCCAGCGCAGCAGGGCCTCGATGGCGATCATATGCGTCGGGTTGTCGTTGCAGCCGTGCCAGATGGCATGGGCGCGGCCTTCGCGCACCGCCGTCAGGGCCTGGAGATGGGCGCCCTCCACCACCTCCCGCAGGCTGGCGCGGGCGGGGCCGGGCTGGACGCCCGCGCCCAGCAGCACGCCGCCGCGGCCGTTGTAGGAGCCGCCGGTGGCGACATAGACCTTCGGGTCCTGGTCCAGCACATATTCCAGCGTCAGCGGCCCGATGGCGCCGGGCAGCACATCGGCGCCGATATTGTGGCCGCCGGCCATGCGGATGAAGTCGTTGAAGGTGCCCTGGCCGGGGGAATTGCAGCAGGCGGTGCCGCCGGCATGGGCGTGCATCATCACACGTGGGGCGGCGTCGAGCCCGGCGGTGCGGGCGCGCACGCGGTCCAGCGTCTCGGCATAGAAGGCGGTGAAGGCGCTGGCCTGTTCCTCCCGCCCCAGCAGGCGGCCGAGGGCGGTCAGGCTGGGGATGGTGTCGCGGAGCGGGCTGGCGAAGAAATCCACCACCGCGAAGGGCAGCCCGGCATCGGAAAGGCTGCGCAGGATGGCGCTGTCTGGCCCGCCGCTGGCCTGCACCGCGTTGCGGCTGAGCAGCACGAGGTCGGCGCCGAGGGCCAGGATCTTCTCCACCGTGCCGGGGTCGGGCACCGTGGCGGCGCCGAGCACGGGCACGCTCTCCAGTGCCGGGAAGCGGTGGCGGTAGGCGGCGTATTCGGCCACGGCGCCGGTGCGCATGTCGCCGGTCCAGCCGGCCAGCAGGCTGGCGGGGTCGGGGTGCAGCAGGTTCAGCACGGCCAGTTGCCGGCCGGGCATGCAGACCACGCGCTGTGCCGGGCGGGGCAGGGTGACGCCGCGGCCCAGTAGGTCCTGGGCGCTGACGCTGCCCTGCGCGCGCGCGATGCCGGGCATGGCGAGGGGGGAGGCCAGCAGCGCCGCCAGCAGGGCGCGGCGGCCGGGCTGGCCGGCTTTGGTCTCGGTCATGCCGCTGATGCTCCTGGCTAGGGGGTCAATCTATCGCGCCGGCCCGGCGCCGCAAGGCAGCGCCGGGCCAGGGGCTCACCACTTGTAGCGCAGGCCCGCCAGCACCAGGCGCCGGTTGCCGAAGTAGCAGGCATCGGCGGAGGAGCAGGAGGCGACGTAATCCTTGTCCCCGATATTGGAGACATTGAGCGTGAGCTGCGCGCCCTTCAGGTCTTCCCGCAGCGCGCCGAGGTCGTAGCGGATGGCGGCGTCGAAGAGGGTGAAGGAGGAGACGTGGAAGCTGTTGGTCTCGTCCCCCGGCGTCTTGCCGATGTAGCGGACACCCGCGCCGAGGCCGAGGCCGCGCAGCGGGCCGTCGGTGAAGCGATAATCGGCCCAGGCGCTGGCGGAATGCTTGGGCACCTGCGGCACCGCCTTGCCGGTGACGCCGGCGGTGGTGCTCTCCGTCACCTCGGCATCGGTGTAGGCATAGGCGGCGATGAGGTCGAGATTGTCGTTGAGGCTGGCACGTCCTTCCAGCTCGATGCCGCGGGAGCGGATCTCGCCGGTCTGGATGGAGTAGGTGGTGGCCGCCGGGTCGGGCGTCAGCACGTCCTGCTGCCGGATCTGGAAGGCGGCGAGCTGGATGTAGCTGTTGAAGCCGTTCGGCTGGAACTTGATGCCAGCCTCGTACTGCTCGCCCGTGGTGGGGTCGAAGGGCGCGCCGCCGCGCGCGGGGGAATAGGTGCCGCTATTGGGCAGGAAGGAGGTGGCGTAGCTGGCATAGGGCGCCAGGCCATTGTCGAAGAGGTAGAGCGCGCCGACGCGCCAGGTGAAGGCGCTGTCTTCCTGGCTGGCGCTGCGGCCGGTGGCGCGCGTCACCGTCTCGCTGGTGGCGAAGTCCTGCCGCAGGCCCAGCGTCAGCCGCAGCTTGCCCAGCGCAATCTGGTCCTGGGCATAGAAGCCGAGCTGGTCCTGGATCTGGGTGGTGGTGGCCAGCGTGGGCTCGGGGAAGTCCAGGCCATAGCTGGGCGAGAAGATATCGAGCGCATAGGCGGGGGAAAGGCCGGCATTGCCCAGCCGCCGCTTGGCCGAGGAACGGCCCCAGTCGATGCCGAAGAGCATCGTGTGGTCCATCGGCCCGGTGCTGAAGGTGGCCTGCGCCTGGTTGTCCAGCGCGAAGGTATCGGCATGCTCGATGGAATGGACGATGGAGCGCGAGAGGGTGCGCTGGTTGGTCGCCAGCGCGCGGCCGCTGATCGCCTTGAACTCGGCGTCGATATGCTGGTAGCGGAAATTCTGCCGGAAGGTCCAGGTCTCGTCGAAGCGGTGCTCCAGCTGGTAGCCGATCGAGGCCAGGCGGCGCTGGAACAGATTGTAGTTGGGATCGCCCGAGAAGAAGCTGCTGGGCAGCCGCCGGCCGAAGCGGTTGGGCAGCACGGTGCCGACGGCGGGGGCGAAGTTGTAGAAGCCGCCATCAGGCTCGTACTGGTAATTGCCCAGCACGGTCAGCGTGGTATCGGCCGTGGGCCGCCAGGTGATGGCGGGGGCGACGGCGATGCGGCTTTCCTTGTTGTAGTCGTATTGCGTCTCGGCGATGCGGCCGATGCCGGTCAGGCGGTAGAGGAACTGGCCATCCTCCGTCAGCTTGCCGCCGAAGTCGAAGGCGGTCTGCAGCAGGGAATGACTGCCGGCCTCCAGCCGCACCTCATGCACCGCTTCCTCGGTCGGGCGGCGGCTGACCAGGTTGACGATGCCGCCCGAGCCGGTCTGGCCATAAAGCACCGAGGCCGGGCCGCGCAGCACCTCGATCCGCTCCAGCAGCCAGGGATCGACGGTGGGGATGGCGTAGGAAATGCCGCGCTGCTGCCGCAGCCCATCGAGGAAGTTCACATAAGCGGCGCTGGTGCCCTGGCCGCCGAAGCCGCGCACGAAGACGCTGTCGTAGCGCGAGGTGGGCCGCACTTCCGGCAGCACGCCGGCGGTGTAGCGCAGCGCCTGGGAGACATTGAGCGCGCCCTGGTCGTCGATCTGGTCGCGCGTGACGATGCCCACGGATTGCGGCGTCTCGATCAGCGGCGTGTCGGTCTTGGTGCCGGTGGTGGTCAGCGGCGCCACATAGCCTTCCACCGGCTGCCAGGCGCGCCAGGCGGTGGCCTGTACGTTGACCTCGGGCAGCACCAGGGTGCCGGCGGGCGTTTCTTCCGGCAGGGTCAGCGGCGCGGCCGTGCTCTCCTGGGCCGAGGCGGGCAAGGCCAGCAGCAGGCTGCTGAGCGCCGTGGTCGCCAGCGCCAGATCACGCCCCCGTGGCGCCATTCTCCAGGAGATCATTGCCATACCGCGCTGCCTCTGCGTCATCTGGTTACTGATGCGAATGCGAATGCATCGCATCTACACCAATGGGCGCGCGGGCCAAACCCCAAGCTTGGCGGAAGACGCATAAATATGGCGGAGACGGCAGGGGCCCTGGATTTCCGCCAGACGCCCCAGGCTGGATGACAACCCACAGCGGGGTCCGGGGTGGACTTTCCACCCCGGCGGGGTTCCAGGGGCGGCGCCCCTGGCCTTGCCTTCAGGCCGCGGCCGCGCCCGCCATCATGCCCCATTCCTTCAGCAGCGCTTCCAGCTTGGCGGCGCTTTCCGGCGCCAGCGGCCAGGCGGCCGGCGGGCGGGCATGGCCGACATCGATGCCGGTCAGCGTCAGCGCCGACTTCACCACGGAGACATTGGTGCCGTTTTGCTCTTCCGCGCGCAGGGCCTCAAAGGTCTCGATGCCGGCGATGGTGCTGTTGGCGGTGGCGTAGTCGCCGCGCGCGAGCGCATCGCGGATGGTGACGGAGCGTTCCGGCAGCAGGTTGATCAGGCCGGAGGTGAAGCCCTTGGCGCCGACCGCGGTCATCGGCGGCGCCCAGGGCTCGGCCAGGCCGCAGACGAAGTTGATGTCGGGCCCGACGCGGTGGATGGCCTTGGCCAGGGTCATGACATTGGGCGTGGCCCATTTCACGCCGGCGACGCCGGGGATGCGGCAGAGCTGCTCGATGGCCGGCAGGCCGATGCTGTCGTTGCGCAGGTAGAGCACCACGGGCAGGCCGGCGGCATCCGCCACGCGCCGCACGTATTCCACCACGCCGCGCGGGGCCACGAAGGGATCGGGCGGCTGGTGGATCATGATGGCGTCGCAGCCATCGGCCTTGGCGCGGGAGGCCAGGTGCACCGCATCCTTGATGGAGCGGCCGACGCCCGCGATGGTCAGCGTCCGGCCGCCGATCAGCGCCGGCACCTCGGCCTGCATGCGCTCGGCCTCGGCCATGGTCAGGCCGTAGAATTCGCTGGTATTGCCGTTGATGGTCAGGCCATCGACGCCGGCCTGGGCGCAGCGGTCGATGATGGGCTTCAGGCGCTGCGGCTGCGGCGTGTCGCTGGCATCGAGCGGCGTGACCAGGATGCCGGAAATGCCGGAGAGGGCTTTCCGCGCGCGTTCGGGAAGGGCGGTCATGATTCTGTTTCCTCCGGGAGGATGTCCCTGGGCAGCGCCGGGCGCCGCCGCAAATCTGCTATAGCAGTTTATTGGCGCGGGCTTCAACGCCGCGCTGCATGGTCAATGCGGCCCGGCCATGAAGCGCCGCGCCATGGTGGCATAAAGCGGCCGGCGGCAGACGAGGCGGGAAGCCGCGAAGCCGATCAGCGCCGCGCCCATCAGCGGCACGGCCATGCCGTGGTTGCCGGTCATTTCCAGCACAATGACGCCGGCGGTGATAGGCGCCTGCACCACGCCCGAGAAATAGGCCACCATGCCCAGCAGCACCACCGCATCCGCCGGCGCGCCGGGCAGCAGCGCCCCCAGCCAGTGCCCAATGCCGGCTCCTACTGAAAGGGAAGGAGCAAAAATGCCGCCGGGGATGCCGCTGAGATAGGAGACGACGGTGGCCAGCAGCTTCCAGAAGGCGAAGCTTTCCGGCACGCCGGGCTGGCCTTCCACCAGCAGCTTCGCCTGCTCATAGCCCGTGCCGTAGCTGGTGCCGCCCGAGGCCAGGCCGATCAGCGCGATCAGCAGCCCGCAGCCGGCGGCGAAGAGCACGGGGTGGCGCAGCGCCACCTGCTTCACCGCGCCCGGCAGCAGGCGGGGGATATGGATGAGCATGGAGGAAAAGAGCCCGCCGGCCAGCCCGCCCAGCAGGCCGCAGAGCGGCACCGCCACCCAGGCCAGGCCCATCTCCAGCCGCGCCGTGCTTTGCCCGAAATAGATGTAGTTGCCGACCAGCCCGATGGCGGTCAGGCCGGCGATCACCACCGCCGTCAGGGTCAGGCTGCCGGTGCGCGCCTTGAAGGAGGAATGGGAGAGTTCCTCGATGGCGAAGACCAGCCCGGCCAGCGGCGTGTTGAAGGCGGCCGCCACGCCGGCGCCGCCGCCGGCCAGCACCAGCAGGCGCAGCAGCTCCGGCCGCGGCAGGCGCTGCCATCGCCCCAGCGCGTGCATGATGGAGGCGCCGACCTGCACGGTGGGGCCTTCCCGCCCGATGGAGGCGCCGCCGAGCAGGCCCAGCAGCAGCAGCAGCACCTTGCCCGCCGCGATGCGCAGCGTCAGCAGCCGCCCGGCGCGCGCGGGGTCCTGGATATGCAGCGCCGCGATCACCTGCGGGATGCCGCTGCCCTGGGCGCCGGGAAAGAAACGCTGCGTCAGCCAAAGGGAAAGCGCCAGCGCCCCCGGGGCCAGCAGCAGGACCAGCAGCGGCTGCCAGGCCACCATGCGGGAGAAGAGGTGCTGCGCCTGCTCCGCCGCCGCCGCGAAACCCACCGCCACCACCCCCACCAGCGCCGCGCCCAGCCAGAAGACCAGCCGCCGCCGCCACTGGCGCGGCGAGAGCAGCGGCAGGCGGCGCAGCCGGCGGCGGTTGAAGGAGGGACGGTCCGGCCTCATGCGGCATCATCTTCCTGGCTGGGGGAAGCGCCACACTGTGCCCCTGAAACCGCCAGCGCAATGCATGGCCGGCATGCCGCCGCCCCGCGCTCAGCCAGGCGGCGGTGGCGCGGCGGCGGATTCGACGGCCTCGGCCACGGCCCCGGTATGGGTGTGGTGGATCATGTGGCCGGCATCCTCCAGCGGCAGGAAGCGGCTCCGGGGCAGGCGGCGGTGCAGGGCGGCGGATTGCCTGGCGGTATCCACGATGCGGTCCCCGGTGCCGGCCATGATGGTAACGGGCAGGTCCAGCCCGCCGTAATGCGGGGACAGGGCGGCGGCGCTCGGGATCATCAGCGCGGTGTCGCCGCCGCTGGCGCG
Source organism: Pseudoroseomonas ludipueritiae (assembly GCF_014490445.1). GTDB lineage: Bacteria > Pseudomonadota > Alphaproteobacteria > Acetobacterales > Acetobacteraceae > Pseudoroseomonas > Pseudoroseomonas ludipueritiae. The sequence goes on from NZ_JACTUZ010000115.1 coordinate 8,023, forward strand.
CAGGCTGCCGGGCCGCAGCACGAGTTCGGTGGGAAAGCCGATGCGGAAGCCCTGGGTGATGTGCCGGGGGGCGAAGAGGCGGCGCAGCAGCGCCGGCAGCAGCGGCCGGTTGAGCAGCGGCGCCACGGTATGGCTCAGCAGGTCCCCCAGCAGCGGAAGGGCCAGCAGGGAAGGCGGCAGCACATCCGGCCGTGGCTGGGGCAGCGCATAGCCGCCCAGCAGCACCAGAGCCCCGGCGCCGCCGCGCAGTGCCATGGCCAGCGCCACCAGCACGCCCCAGGAATGGCCCACCAGCACCGGCTTCGCGATGCCGAGCTGCCGCAGCGCCGCCAGCAGCAGCTCCGCCTGGGCATCGGCGCTCCAGACACGGCCGCGCGGGCGCGGGGTATAGCCGAAGCCCGGACGGTCGAAGGCGATGACGCGGTGCCGTGCCGCCAGGCGATCCATCAGCCCGCTGGCGGCGAAATCCTCGGCCATGGCGCCATTGCCATGCACCAGCACCACCACCGGCGCGCCAGGGTCGCCTTGCTCCAGGTAATGCAGGTCGAGTCCCTCAACCCGCAGGAAGCGCCCCCGGGGCGGGTGGCGCCGCTCCGCCGCGCGGCTGGCGGCGTGGTTGAACAGCGCCATGGCACCCAGCGCCACCGCCGCGCCCAGCAGCAGGGCGCCGGTGCGCGTGGCGGGAGGAGGAGAGGGGGCGGGAGAAGGGAAGATTGGCATCGGTCCGGGCGGCAGGGGGCCACCCGCCGGGCCGGAACGCCGGCCGCGGCGCGAGGGGGCGCCGGGCACGGAGGAGGGGGGACGGGTGCGACCACGTCCCAACGCCGGCAGGTGGCGGGGGTTGCCCGCCGCGCCGCCGGTGGCCGGCTTACTTCAGATGGGCCGCCAGGTGCTTGTTCATCTCGAACATGGTCACCTTGTCCTTGCCGAAGACCTTCTTCAGCTTGTCGTCGGCCAGGATCTCACGCCGGTTCTCCGGGTTCTGCAGATCCTTGGACTTGATGTATTCCCACACCTTGCTGACGACCTCGCCACGCGGCAGGGGGCCTTCGCCCACCACCGCCGCCAGCTCCGCGGAGGGCTTCAGCGGCGTTTGCAGCGCATTGGGCTTGTTGCCCGGCTTAGCCGGCTTGACGGTGGCCTTCTTGTCCTGTCCTGCCGATTTCGCAGCCATTGAACGCTCCTGAGAACGGGTTGGGGTCTGGGCCCTGCGGGAAGCATGGTGCAGAGCCCGTTGAGTGGCAAGACGAGCCTGGAGCCCGGCGTTCAATACCGCCTGCGCCGGGCTTCCTTCAGCGCCGGGCGTAGCGGCGGTCCAGGCTGACCAGCACCAGGGCGCAGCCGGCCAGCAGACCCAGCCCGAGCATGCGCTGGCGGGAGGACCGCAGCCCGCCATCGATCCGCCCGCCGTCCGCCGGCGGGGCGAAGAGATTGCCGTCGGTGACCGGCGCGCCGCGCGCGCGGCGGAAATAGGCGGCCATGAAGCGCGCCATCAGCCGCGTGGTCCAGTTGGGTGCCAGCAGATGTGCCAGCCGCGTGGCATCGGCCACCCAGCCCACCGTGGTGGTGGGCTTCGGCGCGTGCGAGAGGCGCACGATGGCGGCGGCCACCCGCCGGGCGTCATAGACCGGCGGCGGGGCGGACAGGGCGCGCCCGGTGTAATTGGCGCCATGCCGCAGGCCCGGCGTGTCGATGAAGGCGGGGTAGACATCGCAGACATGGATGCCGGGGTGGTCCGCCAGCTCGGCGCGCAGGGCCTCCGAAAAGCCGCGCAACCCGAACTTGCTGGCCGAATAGGCGGCCGCGAAGGGCGCCGCCGCGAAGCCGCCCAGCGAGATCATGTTGATGAAGATGCCCCGCCCCTGGCGCAGGAAATGCGGGATGGCGGCATGGGCATCGTGCATGTGGCCGAGCAGGTTGGCGCGGATCACCTGCTCATGCGCCCGCATCGGCGTGTCGTGGTAGCGGCCGACCGCGCCGACGCCGACATTGCTGACCCAGACATCGATCCGCCCGCCGAAGCCGCGCGCCCGCACCGCCAGCCGCTCCACCGCCTCGGGGTCGGTCACATCGGTGGGCACGGCGATGACATCGGCGCCCAGGGACCGGCAACGGGCCGCGACCTCCTCCAGCGCCCGCTCGCCCCGCGCCGCCAGCACCAGCCGGGCGCCGTCGCGCGCGAAGGCTTCCGCCGTGGCCTGTCCGATGCCGCTGGAGGCCCCGGTGATCACCACCACGGGGCTGCCGAGCCTGTCCGCCATTCCGCCTCACTCCTGTTGCGGTCTGTGCAGAACAGGCCGGCGGGGCATGAGTTGCTGCGAGACGGCAAAGGCCATGGCGCCGGCGACGAGGCCGGGTGGAAATCTGGGGATATCTCTGTGGATAGCGGGTGCGGTGGTGGAGCCGAGGGGAATCGAACCCCTGACCTCCTCATTGCGAACGAGGCGCTCTACCAACTGAGCTACGGCCCCGCACTCTCGCGAGGCCCGGCTTATTGCCTGTGGCACAAGACCTGTCAAGCGGTGCTTGCCGCAATGGCCCCGGCTCCGTAGATGAAGGCGGACTGCGGGATGAAGGAGAGGCAATGTACGCACTGTTCTGGCTGATCGATCAGCTCATCGGGCTCTACGTATGGGCGTTGATCATCGCCGCGGTGTTCAGCCTGCTGGTGTCCTTCAACGTGCTGGACACCCGTAACCGCTTCGTGTGGACCGTGGGGGACTTCCTCTACAAGGTGACGGAGCCGGCGCTGCGGCCCATCCGCCGCTTCATGCCCGACCTTGGCGGCATCGACCTGTCGCCGATGATCCTGATCCTGCTGCTCTACGCGCTGCGGATCTTCCTCTGGCAGACGCTGTGGCCGCTGCTGGCCGGCTGAATGCCGCCCAAGCCTGGCGGGCGGTGGCGGATGGGGTGGAGCTGCGCGTCAAGGCGCAGCCCCGCGCCCGTCGCCCCGGCCTGCAGGGCCTGGTCTGCTCGGCCGATGGCCCGCGCCTGAAGCTGGCGGTGAACGAGGCGCCGGAGGATGGGCGGGCCAACCGCGCCATCTGCGCGCTGCTGGCCGGGGCGCTGCATGTCCCCCCTTCGCGGATCGCGGTGGTGCAGGGGGCGGCCTCGCGGGAAAAGACCTGCCACATCGCCGGCGACCCCGCCGCATTGCTGAAGACACTGGAGAATCTGGCATGAGCGCACGCATCATCGACGGCAAGGCGGTGGCGGCCGACCTGCGCGCCCGGCTGGCGGAGCGCGTGCGCATCCTCGGCTTCGCCCCCGGCCTGCGGGTGGTGCGGGTGGGGGACGACCCGGCCAGCGGCGTTTATGTCCGCAACAAGGACCGCGCGGCGCAGCAGGCCGGCTTCAACAGCGCCACGCTGCAGCTGCCCGAGACCACCAGCGAGGCCGAATTGCTGGCCGTGGTGGCCGAGCTGAATGCCGACCCGGAGGTGGACGGCATCCTGGTGCAGCTTCCCTTGCCGAAGCAGATCCATGCCGATGCCGTGCTGCGCGCCATCGACCCGGCCAAGGACGTGGATGGCTTCCACCCGGTGAATGCCGGCCTGCTGGCCACCGGCCAGCCGGCGCTGGTGCCCTGCACGCCCAAGGGCGTGATGCACCTGCTGCGCGCCGCCGGCACGGCGCCGCGCGGGGCGCGGGCGGTGGTGCTGGGCCGCTCCAACATTGTGGGCAAGCCCATGGCGGCGCTGCTGCTGGCGGCGGATGCGACGGTGACGGTGGTGCATTCCCGTACCCAGAACCTCGCCGCCGAATGCCGCCGGGCGGAGATCCTGGTGGCGGCCGTGGGCCGGCCGGAAATGGTGCGCGGCGACTGGGTGGCGGAAGGCGCCACGGTGATCGATGTCGGCATCAACCGCCTGCCCACGGGCAAGCTGGTGGGCGACGTGGCCTTTGCCGAGGCCTCGGCCCATGCCGGGGCCATCACCCCGGTGCCGGGTGGCGTCGGCCCCATGACCATCGCCTGCCTGCTGGAGAATACGCTGGAAGCCGCCATCGCCCGCCGCGGCATAGCCGCCGGCTGAGGAAGGCCGGGGCGCTCAGGCCGCCGGCAGCAGCAGCCGGGTGCCCTCGCCGGCGCTCTCGGCGCCGATGCCGGCCTCGGCCAGCGCCGCCTCGCTGCCCTCGGGCAGCGGCCAGTTGACCTCCAGCACGGTGCCTTCCAGCCGCGCCTTCGGGGGGGTGCTGCGCGGCAGCGCCTTGGCTCCGGTGAAGGCCTCCACCAGCGCCAGGTCCACCGCCGGGCGGCGCGGCGCCACCGTGGCGGTGGCGGGCTTCTCCACCGCCAGCGGCCGCCCCACCACCAGGGCGAGCAAGGGCTGCACCGTGCCGAGGAAGCGGCCGGAATCCACCGGCGAATGCTCTTCCGGCCGGCCCAGTCGCAGAAAGGCGCGCACCAGCGCCTCCATGTCATGGGCGGCCTGGGCGGCGCGGCCCAGCCGGATGGCGGCCTTGTCCTCCGGTGGCAGGCTGGCCAGCACGCTGTCCATGTTGGCCTGCATCACCATCACCATGTTGTTCACGGCGTGCTGCATCGGCCGGGCCAGACCTGCCATGACGTCGCCTGCTTCCTTCAACCGCCCATCTCCTCAACAATGTCTCTGAACAGCCGGGCCGGCAGACCGCCGCCCTGCACCTCATCCATAGGGCTGGCATTGTCGTTGCCCAGCCAGATCCCGATCACCCAGCGCCCGGCGATGCCGACAAACCAGGCATCGCGGAAATCCTGCGTGGTGCCGGTCTTGCCGCCGACACGCTGGCCGCGCACCGCCGCCGCATGGCCGGTGCCACGCTCCACCACCGCGTTCAGCATGCGGCGCATCTCGCCCGCATGCGCGGCCGAGATCACCCGCTGCGGCGCCGTCAGCGGCACCGCCAGCACGCGGCCGGAACCCTCCGCCCGCGCGATTCCGTGGGGCGTCACCCGCAGCCCCCCATTCGCGAAGGCGGCATAGCCGGTGACGAGGTCCAGCAGCGTCACCTCCGCCGTGCCGAGCGCCAGGGAGGCATCGTTGGAAAAGCGCCCATGCACGCCCAGCCGTTCCGCCACCGCCGCCACCGGCTTCGCGCCGCCCGCCACCAGCAGCACCCGCACGGCGGCGGTGTTGATGCTGTGCGCCAGCGCATCCTCCAGCGACACTTCGCCCCGGGCCCGCCACCGGCCATTGCCCGGGGACCAGCCGCCCAGGTTCAGCGGCAGGTCCGAGACGGTGCTGGAGGGGCTCAGCCCCTGTTCCAGTGCCGTCAGCCAGACAAAAGGCTTGAAAGCCGATCCGGGTTGCCTCCGCGCGGTGGTGGCGCGGTTGAAAGGGCTCTGGCGGTAGTCGCGGCCGCCCACCATGGCGCGCACGGCGCCGTCGCTGGCCTGCAGCACCAGCACCGCGCCCTGGCTGGCATGCGCCGCCGCGCCAGGGCCGGAGAGCAGGGCATCGAGGCGCTTCTCCACCACCGCCTGCAGCTTCAGGTCCAGCGTGGTGCGCAACTCCAGGTCGCCGCTGCCGGGAAAGCTTTCGGCCAGGTCGTCCTGCACCCAGTCGGCGAACCAGCCGGCATCGCCCGAGGGGCGCGGCGGCAGGGTCATCTTCTCGGCTTCCTGGCGCGCGCGGCTTTCGGTGATCAGCCCGGCGGCGGCCATGGCCTCCAGCACCTCGGTGCCGCGGCGGATGGCGGCATCGGGGGCGGCGCGCGGGTTGTAGCGGGACGGCGCCTTGGGCAGCCCGGCCAGGATCGCCGCCTGCCACAGTGTCACCTTGCGCGCCGGCACGCCGAAATACAGCCGCGCCGCCGCATCCACCCCATAGGCCCCGGCGCCGAGGTAGACGCGGTTGAGGTAGATCTCCAGCAACTGGTCCTTGGTGAAGCGGCTTTCCAGCCAGAGCGCCAGCAGGGCTTCCTGCACCTTGCGGCGCATGTTGCGCTCCGGCGTCAGGAACAGGTTTTTTGCCAATTGCTGCGTCAGCGTGGAGCCGCCCTGCACCACGCGGCCGGCGCGCCAGTTGACGACGGCGGCCCGCGCCAGCCCGATCGGGTCCAGGCCGAAATGGCTGCGGAAGCGGCGGTCCTCCACCGCCATCAGCGCGCCGGGCACATAGGCCGGCAGATCGGCCAGCCGCACGCGCTCCCCATACAGGTCGCCGCTGGTGGCCAGCAGGCGGCCATCGGCGGCTTCCAGCGTCACGGAAGGGCGGCGGGTGGCGACCAGGGCCGCTTCCGGCCGCGGCAGGTCCCAGGTGAAGAAGACCAGCGCCAGCCCGAGGCTGACCCCGCCCCAGACCGTCAGCAACACCAGCAGGCGGAACAGGCGCAGCAACCCGCCACGCCGGGGCGCAATGCGCGGAGGCTTGGCGGAGGCGGCTGGCAGGGAAGGCGCCATGCCGGGCGGGGCATGGGCCGAAAGGCGGCGCATGCGGTATCCTACCACCGTATGTTGCCTGGCATGACGGGCGCATTCATGGAAGTTGCAATTTTTGACAGGCCGCGCCGGAAGCATTGCGCCGGAAAGGCGGCCTGCCGCCGGTTCAGGGCTGGAGGTGCGGGATGAGATGGCGCGCGGCAGGCGCGATGATATGGCTGGGCCTGCTGGCGGCGACCCCGGCGCTGGCGCAGGCCGAGGCGCCGCCGGATAGCCCGCGCTGCCGGCAGCAATGCGGCGCCGTGCTGCCCCGGCGCATCGACAACCCGCGCGAGGTGCAGTCCTGCCTGATCCGCTGCCAGGCGCTGGAGCGGCCGCAGCCCCCC
>NZ_JACTUZ010000116.1 GCF_014490445.1 Pseudoroseomonas ludipueritiae
GCGGTCTCGATGGCGATCGGCAGGCCGGAGGCGATCGACGGCGCACCCCTTGCTCGGGGTCCCCGGCGCGGTTGCGCGCTGGGGTGAGGATGGGGCTGGACAGCCAAGGAGGGCTTTTTTGTTGCGCGCGGAATGACGGCGCAGCCGGCAGGGGAAGAAAGTTTGACGCGGCTGTTGCGGCATAGGCGATCGAGGCGAAGCCGGTCTTCGGCCAGATCAGGCCATTGGAGAGACCGTTTGGAGCGGTCGAGGCACGGTCAGACAACGGAGAAAATGGTGCCCTCCCGCACCGAAAAGCCGGCGCCACGGCAGGGTTCAGCGGCTTCGTCTCCTCCCGCCAAGCCAACGTTGCTGCCTCCTGACCTCCCGTCGCCCTGAAAGAGATCGCCGCGCCGAATGTCCGGTGCCCCGCCAAGACATGGCTCTGCCCATACGGCGCTTCAGGGAGGTAATCGAGAACTACATAGGACTCTATTTCGTGGTGTAGCCGCCATTGACGAGAATCGTCTGGCCCGTCATCCACCAGCCGTCAGAGACCATGAAGCGAATATACGGGACGATGTCCTCAATGTCGGTGAGGCCGGTCTTCGAGTATCCCGACAGAGCTGCGGCGGTCTTATGGTAGGCGACGGCATTGGCGCCTTCGGCCGGATAGAAGAACGGCGTATCCATCGGACCTGGACCAATTGCCGTCACTGAGATGCCACGCTCGCCGAACTCCTTGGAGGCTGCGCGGGTAAAGTGTTCGACCGGAGCCTTGGTGCCGGCATAGCTAGAATAGAAGGGCGTGAAGGCGCCGAGCAAAGAGGTGACGACCGTCACCAGCTTGCCGTTGTCGTTCAGGTGCTTGCCGGCTTCCTTGATGAAGAAGAAGGCCGTCTTGGAGTTGACGGCGCTCATCCCGTCATATTCGGCCTCGCTGATCTCGACGATGGGCTTCTTCAGCACCTTGCCGACGGTGTTGATGGCGATGTCCGGACGGCCGATGGCGGCGACAGCATCGGCGAACAGTTTCTCGACGGCCCCGGCGCTGGTCAGGTCGGCCTGGAAGGCCACCGCTTCCGCGCCCGCAGCCTTGACGGCGGCAACGGTCGCATCGGCATCCGCCTTGCTGGCGGCGCTGTTGTAGTGGATCGCAATGGCTTTCGCGCCATGGGCGGCGAGATCGCGGGCGATCAGTCCGCCGAGGTTCTTCGCCCCTCCGGCGATGATGACGGTTTTGCCTTTGATGCTGTGATCGGTCATGGGGCGGCCTCCTTTACCGGGCGCGATCGCACCGGCGACCGCTTTCGTTAGGGCACCATATCGTCTAGGATTTGCCGATAAAGCCGATCATTCTGACATCACTTGTCATAAATCCCGTCCAATTGGAGTTCTGACTGTTTGGACCGCGTTGATCTTTTCCGTATCTTTGCCCGTGTCGTTGAATGCGCGAGCTTTACCCGCGCGGCCGACACGCTGGGCGTCCCACGGTCTTCTGTTTCGGCGGCTGTTCAGGAGCTGGAGGGACGGGTTGGGGCGCGGCTGCTACACCGAACGACCCGCAAGGTCTCCCCGACACAGGACGGCATCGCCTTTTATGAGCGCTGCCAGCGGGTCATCGCCGACGTCGAGGATACGGAAAATCTGTTCCGTCAGTCGGCGGCGCGGCCATCCGGCAAGCTGCGGATCGATGTCCCGGGCCGGGTCGGACGTCTGATCATCGCGCCGGCACTCCCTGACTTCCTCGACAAATTTCCCGAGATCGATATCGACCTGGGTGTCACCGACCGCGCGGTGAACCTCGTCGAAGACAGCATCGACTGTGTGCTGCGCGTGGGTCCGCTCAGTGATTCAGGCCTGATCGCGCGGGCGATCGGCGAGTTGCCGCTGCTCAACGTCGCCAGCCCCGCCTATCTGGCGCGTCATGGAACGCCGCGCACACCCGATGATCTCGGCGATCATCGAGCGGTCAATTACGCTTCGCCATCCAGCGGAAGGGTCGAGGATTGGGAATGGGTCGAGCATGGAGCACTGCATCGAACGCCGTTGCAGGGCCGCGTGACCGTCAACAGCGCTGAAGCCTATATCGCCTGCTGTCTTGCAGGCCTCGGACTGATCCAGATCCCGGCTTATGACGTCAAAGGGCACCTGGAGGCGGGAGAGCTGGTCGAGGTGATGCCCCGCCATCGGGCAGAACCCATGCCCATGACCTTACTCTATCCGCACCGGCAGCACCTTTCGCGCCGGCTGCAGGTATTCGCCGATTGGCTTGAGACGCTGTTGAAGGGCGGGCTCCTGTAAAGACCAAAGAGCGGCCCGGGCAGCGCAACGCGTTTGCTCATACTGCCTCGATGAGCGATGCGTCCTTGTCAATGCGACGCTCGAAGTGATTTTTCCAGCCATCAGGATTTACCCCTGAGCCCAGATCGGACTGACGCTGATCATGGCGACGACGGACGCAGCGATCCTGACGAACTGAATATTGGCCTTCACAACGACCAACGAAGGAAGAGCGCGTTCCTACGTCCAGCTCCCGGCCGCCAACCATTGGATCGCCGACAAGCTCGGCATGAACAGATATTCGCCGCCCTTCATCACGTTGAAGGTTTGCACACCGTCGATGCGCTTGCGCGCAGGCGCCTGCGGGATCGTGAACCGGCCGTCATCCTCATGCAGGCCAACGATCGGATCGCGCTCTTCGCCGAGATCGACGAAATTGCCTCGGTTGATCCACTCCTGCTGCATGAACTCGATCGTGTCGTAGGCACGCGCGCTGATGAAGATGAAGAACAGGCCGCGATCGCCGTTGGCATCGTCCTCAGGCCCCACATCCTCGGAATAAACCGGCCCGAAGGTCGAGGAACGGCGAATGATGCGGTGGATGTTGACGTCGGTGAGCAGCGTCAACTCGGAATCGCGGGGATTGAGCCGTCGCATGTGACAGCCGAGGGGCACGACGCGGCCCTTGGGATCATCCTTGAAATTGAAGTCATTGTTGCGCTGCGGATCCGCGCCGAGGTCGGGATCGTCGTGATCGGGCGACAGCGTCAAGGGCGCGCCGGAACGCCAGCGACCGAACATCTTGGCGGCTAATAGCTCGCGTTCCTCCGGCGTCTCGCCATGGGCCTTGAGGAGGGCGTTGAAGCAACCGACCCGGCTGTTATACTTGCGCATTACGACGAAGGTGCCGTTCCTTCCGAGAGCCGCAGGCTCGGGCATGCCGAGCGGCTGGCCGTTCTCGCTCTCGTATCCAAGGATGAATTCGCCGGCCTTGATCGGCCGCTCCTCGCCTGGCAGCGGATCAACGCCGCTGCCTTCAACGGCGGGCTGGGAGATCGAATCGCGGAATCCGAACGGGTTTTTCGCACCATCCGGCGCGCCGAAACGATGCTCGCCGAGCAGGGTCACGCCGCTGCTCCGGTCGAGTTCGGTGCGCGCCATCGCCAGTGCCTTGTCGAGCGCGGCATCATCGACGGCATAGATGGTCAGCGCGAGATGGCAGTTGCCCGGCTTGAATACCTCTTCCCAGTTTTCAGGCGCGTTGGGTCCGAAGTCGCGAAGCTGCTCCGCGCGTGCGGCCATGCCCTGCTGGAACGGGAGCGGAAAGGTCTTGAGCTGGGCGTCGGGAACGCCGAGCGCCTTCAGTCCCTCGTAACTGAGCGCGGCTCCGATCCAGAAATCGAGATCCTCGCTCCAGTTGTCGGCCGATGCGATATGGGGTGCAAGCCGGCCGAGAAGATCGCGCGCGCCCGCTGCCTCGTCGAAATGGAGCATGGCGTGGATGCCGACATAAGGCTCGGGCCGGCTTCGCAGGATCAGCGCCTGAATGTCGTGCAGGTCGAGCGTGACGCTGTCGCGCCGGAAGCGCTCTTTCAGCTTCTGAAGGATCGCCATTGCTCAGCCCACCTTGTCCAGGAATTCGTTGACGGCATGTTCGAGCCGCTGGAGCCGGCGCACATCCACGACGGTCACCTGCGGGTTGGCGACGAACCAGCCGGCGGCCGTGATCTGATGCTCGGCGATGAAGTCCTTGACCTTCGGGCTGGCGATGCCCGGCCAGCCCTCGACCGAGGCGAAAAGCAGGTCCATCAGATCGGGAATCTTGGTGGCGAAGTCGTTGATATAGGTGTCCCAGTCGCCGTCATAGGCGGTGGCGAACAGGATGCGGGTGTCGTTGTCGAAAAAGACGAACCGCATGTTGTGGAGCGTGCCGACTTTCTGCGCGCCGTCGAAATTGCCGTTCACTAGCCCGAATATGCGTTTCAGCCGGTCCGCGCCGCCGGGCTTGAGGTTGGCGATGGCGGTGAGCTCGGAGACATTGCCGGATTGCGCCCCGACGCGACCGGCCGAGCCGGCCGTGCCCTTGAGGTCGGGATTATGCTTCGTCACCATCTGCTCGAGCGCGAGCTTGGCGAGTTGCGATGCATCGCCGACCACTTCCTCGATGCGGCGCCGGATAGCCTGAAGGCGGGTCTCGTCGATCTGCGGGGTTTCTTCGGTCTCGGCCATGGCTGGCCTCCTTTCGTAAGTTTGGTTGACGATCGGATCGTCAGTCCGGAATGACGTCGATGCTCGCCGGCTCGACACGAGGCTGGGCGTTCATCTCATGGCGGTAGCGGGTGGATCGCTCATAGGCGGCGATGCGCACGCGCATGATCGATCCGAGCGGCTGATGGTCGCGGATGCCGTGCCAGGGATTGAACGACAGCACATCATCGCCGTAGACGCGCCGCGCCGGCGAATAGGCCTCCTGTGGCGGGATGCGCAGGGTCGCGATCGGCTGGTGCGGCGAAAGGTCTTCCGGCCAGAGCACGGCGGCGTCCTCGACCGGCATCCTGTCGAGATCGGCACAGAGCTGAGCACGGAGCTGATACTCTGCGCCTTGCTCGCGGAAATGTTCAACCACCAGATCGCGCATGGTGGAATCCTCAACCGCGCCGACATCCTTGCCGGTCAGTGCACGGACGTTGTCGGAGAACGGCGCGGCACTGATCTTGGCGATATGGTCGCCGAAGCGGATCGCCGCCATCGAATGATAGGTTTCGCCCAGCAGATGGTTATTGTCGCGAGCGAGCCCGCGCAGCGTGGCGCCGGGCTCGACGCCGACCGCTTCGACTGCCGCCTCCACGCCGCGCGCGACCCCAGCCATCGCTCGCTGGAGAAAGGCCGGGTTCTGGGCATTCTTCTCCAGAAGGCTGATGAGCTGGCGATATTTACCGATCGTGCCGAAGCTCAAGGTCGGGATGTTGACGAGCAGGAAATCCTGGTTGTGGCCCTGGTCTTCGGGGAGAAGCCGCTCGCCATCGACACCGATCACCTTGATCGCCATGCCACGCGGCGCGGGAATGGTATCGGAGTGGATGTCGCCCGGCGCCGAAGAGAGGCGGATCACCACCGGATAGTTGGCGGGTCGGGCGAACAAGCCCTGGCGCAGATGCGAGGGCAGTTCGTGAACGATCAGTTCGCCCTTCAGGAACCCATGGCTTTTGGCATGGGCGTCGCGCACGGCGTGGCGATGACGCTCGAAGGCCCGCCGGTTGGTGGTGGCCATGATCTCGAGGATCTCGGCGGTCAGCCGCTCCTCGTCCTCGCCGAGAACCTCCACGTCCGGGGAATAGCCAATGTAGGTTTGAGCCAAGAGCGCTCCTTCACACTGAGATTTCGTTGCCCAGGAACGATTTCGGGTCGAAATCGCCGTTGATTTCGGATATCAGTTGATATCTGGTTTCACTGAGAACGCGGAACCTCCGAAAAGGTTTCGCACGTCTCGCCCGTTGGTTGGAGAACGAACCCATGCCGCTTACGCGCAAGGACACGCAGCGCCAGACGCGGGACCGGCTGATCGCGGCCGCGCATTCCTCGATTATCGAGGAGGGGGTCGCTGCCATGTCGATTCGCAACATCTGCAGCGCCGCAGGGCATTCGCAGGGCGCCTTCTACTCGAACTTCGCCAGCAAGGATGATCTGCTGGTCGAGATCCTGCAAAGCCATATCCAGGACGAGGTCACACTGCTTCGCGACCTGGTCGCGCACTGCTCCGGCGACGATATCGAGGCGACGCTGCAGGTGCTGGCCGCGCGGCTCGCGAAGTTGGCCGACGAGGCACAATGGTCACTGCTCTCGATCGAATTGCAGCTCCATGCCCGGCGCGATCCGGCTTTCGCCGAGCGGCACCGGGAGGGCAAGGCGGCCTGCTATCGGATGTTCGGTGAGCTCGTCGCCGATCTGACGCAACGCTTCGCACTTCGTCCGGCCTTGCCGCCGATGCAGACCGGTATCGGTCTTTACGCGCTCTGGATGGGACTGGCGGTGCAGGGCGATGTCGAAGGCGCCATGCCGCGCGACGAGATGCTCGTCGGCTTCTTCCGCGCCATGGCAGGACTGGGTTCGTCGCATGAGGAGCAGGCGTATTCGTGAGCGGGATCGTGTCAGATCGTCGACGCATCGGCTGCGATGAGCACGGACACCCACTCGTCGGCGAGGTGGATGAGCATCGGCGCTTCCATATCCGCTTCCGCGCCCGGGACGCCGACATCGACGAACTCGGCCATGTCAACAATGCGGTCTGGGTGACCTGGATTCAGGATGCGTCGGTGGCGCATTGGCTGACGGCCGCGCGGCCGCAGGATCGCGACCGGTTCGTCGCGGTCGTGCTGCGCCATGAGGTCGACTATCGCGGCAATGTCCGGGCGGGAGACGAGGTCAGTGCGATCACCTGGGTCGTCCGAGCGCCGCGGGGTGCCCGCTATGCACGATGTGTCGAATTCCATGCCGAAGACGGCCGGACGATCGTCGCCTCGCTGACCCAATGGGCCCTGGTCGATCGGGAAACCGGCAAGCTGGCCCGCGTCCCGGTGGAGGTGGCGGCTCCGTTTCTAAGTGACGATACCGCGCAGAAGGAAATTGGATGAGCGATATCAGGAAAGTGGCGGTTCTCGGCACGGGAGTCCTCGGGAGCCAGATCGCCTTCCAGACGGCCTATAGCGGCTTCGATGTTGTCGCCTACGACATCAGCGAGGAAGCGCTCGAACAGGCGCGCGCACGGCTGGCGGCGCTCGTCGAAACCTACACGAACGAGGTGTCGGGCGCGGCTGGCGGCAAGGCGGCCGGGGCGCTCAAGCGGATCGCTCTGCTGAGCGATCTCGGCGCGGCCGTCGCGGACGCGGACCTCGTGATCGAGGCGGTTCCGGAGGTTCTTTCGATCAAGCAGGCGCTCTACGAGAAACTGGCGGGGCTCGCGCCGGACAGGACGATCTTCGCCACCAATAGCTCGACCCTGCTGCCGAGCGACCTGAAGGCTTACACCGGCCGACCGGACCGGTTTCTGGCGCTGCACTTCGCCAACAGCATCTGGAAGTTCAACACCGCCGAGGTGATGGGCACGGACGACACCGATCCGGCCATGTTCGATGCCCTGATCGCCTTCGCCTCCGCCATCGGCATGGTGCCGATCCCGGTGCGCAAGGAGAAAGCGGGTTACGTCCTCAATTCGCTTTTGGTGCCGCTCCTGAACGCGGCCGCCGATCTGGCGGCCGGCGGCTATGCCGAGCCGGAAGATGTCGACAAGGTCTGGCGGATCGCCACCGGCGCGCCGATGGGGCCGTTCCAGATCTACGACATCATCGGATTGAACACCCCCTACAACATCCTCTCGCATGGCGACGAGCATGCTCAGTCGCTCGCCGCCTGGCTGAAGGAAAACTACATCGACAAGGGCAGGCTCGGCATCGCCTCGGGCGAAGGCTTCTACAGCTACAAGCCCTCCGCAGACTGATCCCAACAAGAAGAACAGGAGTTCGCCATGCACTATAGCAGCGGAAACTATGAAGCCTTCGTGCGTCCCCGCAAGCCCGAGGGCGCCGACAAGAAGACGGCCTGGTTTGTCGGTTCGGGGCTGGCGGGGCTTGCCGGCGCGGCCTTCCTGATCCGCGACGGCGGCGTTTCCGGCGACCGCATCACCATCCTTGAAGAGCTGGAAATCCCTGGTGGCGCGCTCGATGGTCTGGACGTGCCCGAAAAGGGCTTCGTCATTCGCGGCGGCCGCGAAATGGAAGAACATTTCGAGTGCCTGTGGGACCTTTATCGCTCGATCCCCTCGCTGGAGATCGAGGACGCCAGCGTGCTCGACGAGTTCTACCGGCTCAACAAGGACGATCCCAACTTTTCGCTCCAGCGCACGACGCAGAACCAGGGCCAGGACGTGCCCGACAAAGCGCTGTTGACGCTAAACGACAAGGCCCAGAAGGACCTGCTCTCGGTCTTCCTCGCGACGCGCGAGGAGATGGAGAACAAGCGTATCAACGAGGTCTTCGGCGAAGACTTCCTCAAAAGCAATTTCTGGCTCTACTGGCGCACCATGTTCGCCTTCGAGGAATGGCATTCCGCGCTGGAGATGAAGCTCTACCTGCACCGCTTCATCCATCATATCGGCAGTCTCGCCGACTTCTCCTCGCTCAAGTTCAACCGCTACAACCAGTATGAATCGATGGTCCTGCCGCTGGTGAAGTGGCTGACCGATCACGGCGTCACGTTCCGCTACGGCGTCGAGGTCACCGATGTCGATTTCGACATCCAGCCCGGCCGCAAGCAAGCGACCCGCATTCACTGGAAAGAGCGCGGCGTCGAAGGCGGCGTCGATCTCGGGCCAGACGATCTCGTCTTCATCACGATCGGGTCGCTGACCGAGAACTCGGACAATGGCGACCACAAGACGCCAGCGAAACTGAACGAGGGACCGGCGCCGGCCTGGGACCTGTGGCGGCGGATAGCTGCCAAGGATCCGGCCTTCGGTCGCCCCGATGTATTCGGGGGCCATATCCCGGAAACGAAATGGGCCTCGGCATCGATTACCGCCCTCGATGCCCGTATTCCGGCCTATGTCGAGAAGATCACCAAGCGCAACCCCTTCACCGGCAAGATCGTCTCAGCGGGTATCGTCACGGTGAAGGACTCGGCGTGGCTGCTGAGCTGGACGGTTCATCGCCAGCCGCATTTCAAGAAGCAGCCCAAGGACCAGATGATCGCCTGGTTCTATGCGCTCTTCGTCGACAAGCCAGGCGACTATGTGAAGAAGCCGATGCAGGAATGCACCGGCGAGGAGATCACCCAGGAATGGCTCTATCACCTGGGTGTACCGGTCGAGGACATTCCGGAACTCGCAGCCTCCGGCGCCAGCACCGTGCCCACGATGATGCCCTATATCACCGCCTTCTTCATGCCGCGCCAGGCGGGTGACCGGCCGGACGTGGTGCCGGAGGGCGCGGTCAACTTCGCCTTCATCGGCCAGTTCGCGGAATCGAAGCAGCGGGACTGCATCTTCACCACGGAATATTCGGTGAGAACCCCGATGGAGGCCGTCTATACGCTGATGAATGTCGAGCGCGGTGTGCCGGAGGTCTTCAACTCGACCTATGACATCCGTACGCTGTTGGCGGCGATCGGTCCGCTGAGGGACGGCAAGGGTATCGACCTTCCCGGACCGGCCTTTCTGCGCAAGCTGCTGATGAAGAAGCTCGAAGGCACCGAGATCGCCAAGCTGCTCGAAGAGTTCCATCTGATCGAGGAGTGAAGGCAAACCAATAGGCCCGCGGGGCGTGTGGAAGGTTATGAATGGCCGAAGACGATCAGAAGAGCGAAAGTGCCGCTGAGGTGACTGGGGCGCACGGCCATCATCACCATCATGAGCCGGACGACGACACGTCGTCCGCTCATCCCACCCATGACCCGGTCTGCGGCATGGCGGTCGATCCTGCCAGGGCGGCTCACAAGGCCGAGTATGAAGGCCAGCGCTACGTCTTCTGCTCGGCCGGCTGCAAGGCGAAGTTCGACGCCGACCCCGTGCATTATGCGGCACTGGAAGCGCATGCTGCACATCGCTATGAGGGTGATGCCGCCCATGGCGATCATTCCCACCATAGCCACACGCATAGACCTGCTACCCATGAGCATCACCACTTTGCGGCAGTAACGGCAACCGCAACGGATGGGACGATCTGGACATGCCCGATGCATCCGGAAATCCGCCGGGACGCCCCGGGCAGTTGTCCGATCTGCGGCATGGCGCTCGAGCCGCTGATCGCGGCGGCGGATGCCGGACCAAGCCCCGAACTCGTCGATATGACCCGACGCTTCTGGATCGGCCTCGTGCTCGCCTTGCCCGTGTTCCTGTTGGAGATGGGCGGCCACCTGATCCCGGCGCTGCACCATCTGGTGCCGATGCACATCTCGATCTGGATCCAGTTTGCACTGGCGACGCCGGTGGTGCTGTGGGCCGGCTGGCCGTTCTTTGAGCGTGGCTGGGCGTCGATCGTCAACCGCAGCCTCAACATGTTCACGCTGATCGCGATGGGGACCGGCGTCGCCTGGGGATACAGCATCGTCGCGACATTCGCGCCGCAACTCTTCCCGCAGGCTTTCCGTGACGCTGATGGCGCGGTCGCGGTCTATTATGAGGCGGCCGCCGTCATCACCGTGTTGGTGCTGCTTGGTCAGGTGATGGAGCTGCGCGCCCGGGAACAGACGTCCGGCGCGATCCGCGCGCTTCTCAATCTCGCACCGAAGACCGCCCGGCGGATCGGGGCAGACGGCGCGGAAGAGGATATTTCGGTCGAAGCCGTTGGCATCAGTGATCGGCTCAGGGTCCGGCCCGGTGAGACGGTGCCGGTGGATGGCGTGGTCGAGCAGGGGCGCTCATCGATCGATGAATCGATGGTGACCGGCGAATCCATGCCGGTAACGCGCGTAGTCGGCGAAGCGGTCGTAGGAGGTACGCTGAACCAGACCGGCGCGCTCGTCATCCGGGCTGAAAAAGTCGGGCGCGACACCATGCTCGCCCGCATCGTCCAGATGGTCGCGGATGCCCAGCGCTCGCGCGCGCCGATCCAGCGCATGGCTGATCAGGTGTCGGGCTGGTTCGTGCCGGTCGTCATCGCCGTCGCGCTGCTCGCCTTCGCGGCCTGGGGTGTATGGGGGCCGGAGCCGCGGCTGGCGCATGGCCTGATCGCGGCCGTTTCCGTGCTGATCATTGCCTGCCCCTGCGCGCTCGGGCTCGCGACGCCGATGTCGATCATGGTCGGTATCGGCAAGGGGGCGGCGGCCGGCGTTCTGATCAAGAACGCCGAGGCGCTGGAGCGTATGGAGAAGGTCGACACGCTGGTGGTCGACAAGACCGGGACGCTTACGCAAGGAAAGCCGGCGGTGACCCGGATCGTCGTGGCCCCGCGATTTGTCGAGGAGACCATCCTGCGGCTTGCAGCCGGCGTGGAGAAGGCGTCCGAGCATCCGCTTGCGCGGGCGATCGTGGCGGCTGCCGACGAGCGAAAGATCACCATCCCCGATGTCGTCGACTTCGACTCGCCGACCGGCAAGGGGGCGATCGGTCGTGTCGAGGGCCGGCATGTGGTGCTCGGCAGTACCACCTTCCTCGCCGAACATGGGGTTGATACAGCGCCGCTCGCGGCACAGGCCGATGAGCTACGCCGCGACGGCGCAACCGCCATCTATATCGGCATCGATAAAGCCATCGGCGGCATCTTCGCCATCGCCGACACGATCAAGGCGACCACGCCTGAGGCACTGAAGGCCCTGCATGCGGAAGGCATCCGCATCGTCATGCTGACCGGCGACAATCGCACCACGGCCGAAGCCGTTGCGAGAAAGCTCGGCATCGATGAGGTCGAGGCCGATGTGCTGCCGGACCAGAAAGCCGCGGTCGTCGAGCGCCTGAAGGCGCAGGGCAAGGTGGTGGCGATGGTGGGTGACGGCGTAAATGACGCGCCGGCGCTTGCCGCCGCCGATGTTGGTATCGCCATGGGATCGGGGACCGACGTTGCGATCGAAAGTGCGGGCGTGACGCTGCTCAAGGGCGATCTCACCGGCATTGTCCGCGCGCGACGCCTGTCGCAGGCGACGATGGCCAATATCCGCCAGAACCTCGCTTTCGCGTTCATCTACAATGCGGCAGGTGTGCCGATCGCGGCGGGGGCGCTCTATCCCACGCTCGGACTGCTGCTGTCGCCGATCATCGCTGCGGCGGCGATGGCGCTGTCGTCCGTCAGCGTCATTGGCAATTCGCTGCGATTGCGCGCCTTGAAGATCTGAGGATCGGGCGATTCCCCACCTCGCGGCCGCTGCCGCCCGTTGAGGGAGCCGTAGAAAACCGAGCAGCAATCTTGAATGATCGTTCCCGAATCGCTATACATGGCTTATGGCAAGACCTCGGGAATTCGATACGGATGCTGCTCTGGACGGTGCGATCGCCGTGTTCAGCGAGCATGGATATGAAGGCAGTTCCGCGCAGATGCTCGTGGACGCCATGGGCATCGGGCGGCAGAGCCTCTACGCGGCCTTCGGCGACAAGTGGCAGCTCTATTGCGCGGCGGTGCGGCGCTACGGCATGGGCGAATGCGCGGCGCATTTCGAGGCGCTTCGCAGCGGCGCGCGCGCCATCGACGGGATTGGGGCCATGCTGCGCCGCGTCGTGGAGACAGCGGCCACGCCCTGTCTCGGCGTCGGCTCGACCTGCGAGTTCGGCGCATCGCGGCCGGACCTTGTCGATATCCATGCAGCACTGGGCAGGACATTGCACATGGCCATCGTCGCCCGCATGCGCGACGCGCAGCGTGAGGGCGATGTTGCAGCCAGCCTCGATCCCGAGGCTCTCGCGCAATTCCTGATCGCCAATATCGCCGGGATCCGCGTCGCCGGGCGTGGCGGCGCCGACCGATCAACCCTGGCTGCCCTGCAGGAGATGGTCATGCGAGCGCTGCGCTGACCCCTTTTTTGACCGATTGCGGAACGATCATTCAAGATAGGAGAAAGACATGCGAGCAGTAGTGATGACCGCGACCGGTGGCCGCGAGGTGCTGGAGCAGATCGAGCGACCGGAGCCTGTCGCCGGGCCGGGCGAGGCGCTGGTCGAGATCGCGGTTGCCGGGGTCAACTTCATGGATATCGGCGTGCGTCAGGGGATTGCCTGGACTGACATGCCCAATCCCAAGATCCTGGGCGTCGAAGGCGTCGGTCGAGTTCTGGCAGTCGGCGAAGGCGTCGAGGCTGTTCAGCCCGGCCAGCGTGTCGCCTGGGTCTATGCGCCCGGCAGTTATGCTGAGCGGATCGCGATCCCGGCAACGTCGCTGGTGCCGGTTCCCGATGCGGTCGACGATCGAACGGCGGCCTCGATCATGATGCAGGGGCTGACCGCCAGCCATTTCGCGACCGACTTCTATCCGGTCCTGCCCGGTGATATCGCCTTCGTTCACGCTGCGGCAGGAGGTCTTGGCCTGCTCCTGACCCAGATCATCAAGTTGCGCGGCGGCCAGGTGATCGGTCGGGTTTCATCTGAGGACAAGGTCGCCGTCGCCCGGGAAGTGGGCGCAGACCATGTCATTGTCGACACGGAAGGGCGATTTGCCGAAGAGGCGCTGCGCCTGACCGATGGAGAGGGCGTCCATGTCGTCTATGACGGATCGGGACCGACGACGTTTCAGGGGTCGCTCGACGTTCTACGCCGCTCTGGCACCTTTTGCTGGTATGGCCCGGTGCTGGGCGGTCCGGGGCCACTCGATATCATGAGCCTGCCCAGGAGCATCAAGATCGGCTACGCGGTCTTCTTCGATCACGTGCATACCCCGGTCCTGCTTCGCAAGCATGCGGCGCAGCTCTTTCAGTGGGTCGCGGACGGCAAGCTCAAGGTCCGGATCGGCGGCGAATATGCCCTCGCGGATGCGGCGAAGGCGCATGCGGATATGGAAAGCCGCAGGACCACCGGAAAGCTGGTGCTGATCCCATGAGCGCCCGGGTCGCCATGGTGTTCGGTGGATCGCGTGGCATTGGCGCCGCCATCGCAACCCGGCTCGCGGAAGATGGTTTCGATCTGGCGCTGACCTATGTCTCGCAACCTGATCGCGCCGCTGAGGTTGTCCAAGCGATCAATGGCCTGGGGCGTAGCGCCATCGCGATCCAGGCTGATAGCGCTGATGCAGATGCTATCACCGCCGCAGTGGCGCATGCGGTCGATCGGCTGGGCATGCTCGACGTCGTGGTCGTCAATGCTGGCGTCCTTCGCCGCGCGACAATCGAGGCGTTCACGCTCGAGGATCTCGACTTGATGCTCGACGTCAACATACGCGGTGTCTTCCTCGCCATCCAGGCTTCGACAGCGCAGATGCGCGATAGCGGGCGCGTGATCACGATCGGCAGCAACACGGCTATTCGGACCGGCTCGCAGGGCAGCAGCGTCTACGCCATGACCAAGGCCGCCGTCGCGACCATGGTCAAGGGCGTCGCTCTCGACCTCGCGCCCCGGCGTATCACGGCCAACAACATCCAGCCGGGACCGATCGAAACCGATCTGACGGCTGCGATGGTTCCGCGACTGCGCGACCTCATTCCGCTGGGACGGGTCGGCAAAGCAGAGGAGGTCGCGTCGCTCGTTTCCTATCTGGCTGGCCCGGCGGCAGGTTACATGACGGGTGCAAGTCTGACGATCGATGGCGGGTACGTGCTCTAGCGATCGCGACGAAACATACTGCATTTCTGCCGATGACGACGAGAATTGCTAGGCGCTCTTCTCATGATTGCCGTTCTGTGCAGTCTCTCAATTCTATTGGATTTCGACTGGGTAAGGGGTCGCCCGCTTGCTTTGAAAATGTAGTTCAAGTGAAGGCCCCGACCTTTGGGTCGGGGCCTTGCGGGGGAGCCTCAGTCGG
>NZ_JACTUZ010000117.1 GCF_014490445.1 Pseudoroseomonas ludipueritiae
GCCCTGCGGCTGGAAGGGCCGGCGGCGCGGGAAGCCCCGACCGGCTCCATCCCGGAGCCCGAGGCCCCGGCGCCGGAACTGGCCGGGCTGCTGGCGCGCGACCGTGGCCGGGTGCTGGAAGGCGTTCGCTACCGCATCGACCCCGCCGACCGCACCGCCTTCCTGGCCGCCATGGCCGACCTGCGGCAGGTGCGGATGCGCAGCGGCGCCCTGTGGTGGCGCCTCTACGAGGATGTCGCGCATCCGGAGTTCTGGGCCGAGTTCTGGGCGGTGGAAAGCTGGACCGAGCACCTGCGCGAGATGGACCGGCTGGAGCCGGAGGACCGTGCCATCATCGCCCGCGCCGCCGCCCTGCACCGGGGGGACACGCCGCCCAAGGCCTCCCGCTACATCGCCCAGGACCCCCTGATCGCGCAGGGCAGGCATTCTTGAGCTTGGCGGGGCTTGCAACCGGGCCCCGGGCAACTCTCATTCCAAAGGCAGCGTTAGACGCGCCAGAAAGTGGGAGAACTCAATCA
This sequence comes from Pseudoroseomonas ludipueritiae, assembly GCF_014490445.1. Classification (GTDB taxonomy): domain Bacteria; phylum Pseudomonadota; class Alphaproteobacteria; order Acetobacterales; family Acetobacteraceae; genus Pseudoroseomonas; species Pseudoroseomonas ludipueritiae. Next base: position 519 of record NZ_JACTUZ010000117.1, read on the forward strand.
TGGCCCTTCGCAAGTCCCCCAATGACCTTGGTGAGAATGCCAAGAAGACCTCCATCAACGTTTTGAACGGCGTGCTGGTCGATACCATCGACCTCACCAACAGCGTCCGCATGGCCCACTGGACGATGCGCGGCCCGAACTTCATCGGCCTGCACACCATGCTGGAGGGCTTCTACAACGACCTGTTCCAGTTCGGTGACGACATCGCCGAGCGCCTGGTGCAGCTGGGCGGCACGCCGGACGGCACCAGCCAGCTGGTGGCCGAGAAGACCCGCCTGAAGGCCTATCCGCGCGACGTGACCTACACCATGAAGCATGTCGAGGAGCTGGTGGAGCGCTTCGCCGCCAATGCCAAGACGGTGCGCGAGGGCATCGACACCACCGACGAGGCCGGCGATGCCGACACCGCCGACCTGCTGACCGAGATCTCCCGCGACCTCGACAAGAAGCTGTGGATGCTGGAGGCGCATACCGGCAACGCCGAGAATTGAGCACCTGATCCGGGGCGCCGAAGCGCGCTCCGGGTTGCGGTTCCCCCCCCTCCGCCGCTACCGTGCGGCGCGAGGGGTGTGAACAAGACATGAACGATCTCTTCGGCGGCAAGGGTGCTAAGGCCCCTGCCCAAGCAAGCTATTCCGCCAAGGACATCGAGGTCCTGGAGGGGCTGGAGCCCGTGCGGCGCCGGCCCGGCATGTATATCGGCGGCACCGACGAGAACGCCCTGCACCATCTGGCGGCGGAGGTGCTGGACAATGCCATGGACGAGGCGGTGGCAGGCCATGCCGACCGCATCGAGATGTCATTGGAAGCCGGCAACGTGCTGGTGGTGCGCGACAATGGGCGCGGCATCCCGGTGGACCCGCATCCGAAATTCCCCAAGCTCTCGGCGCTGGAGGTGATCCTCACCACCCTGCATTCGGGTGGCAAGTTCTCCGGCAAGGCCTATGACACCTCGGGCGGGTTGCACGGCGTCGGCAGCTCGGTGGTGAATGCGCTGTCCGAAACGCTGCAGGTGGAGGTGGCGCGCGACCGCACGCTGTTCACCCAGAGCTATGCGCGCGGCAAGCCGACCACCAAGCTGAAGAATGCCGGCGCGGTGCATAACCGGCGCGGCACCACCATCCGCTTCAAGCCGGACCCCGAGATCTTCGGCAACCAGCAGTTCTCGGCCACCCGGCTGTTCAAGCTCTGCCGCTCCAAGGCCTATCTGTACCGGGGCGTCGAGATCCGCTGGGCCTGCGACCCGGCGTTGATCAAGGACGACACGCCTTCCAACGCCACCTTGCACTTCCCCGGTGGCTTGCTGGACTTCCTGGCGGCGGCGGTGGAGAGCCAGCCCACCGTCATCCCCGCCCCCTGGGCTGGGGATGTCACCTTCCCCAAGGGCGCGGGCCGGGTGGAATGGGCCGTGACCTGGGTGGAGCGTGGCGACGGCTTCGTCCATACCTACGCCAATACCATTCCGACCCCCCAGGGCGGCACGCATGAGGCCGGCCTCCGTTCGGCGCTGGTAAAGGGCCTGCGCGCCTATGGTGACCTGAAGAAGGAGAAGCGCGCCGGCAACGTGACCGCCGAGGATATCTTCGGCGGGCTGGCGGGCATGCTCTCGGTCTTCATCCGGGACCCGCAGTTCCAGGGCCAGACCAAGGACAAGCTGACCAGCCCGGAGGCCAGCAAGCTGGTCGAGGCCGGCCTGCGCGACCACTTCGACCACTGGCTGGCCGGCGACCCGGCCACCGCCGACAACCTGCTGGCCTTCGCCATTGAGCGGGCGGAAGAACGCATCCGCCGGCGCGAGCAGAAGGACACGCCCCGCAAGACCGCCACGCGCCGGCTGCGCCTGCCGGGCAAGCTGGCCGATTGCGCCCGCGAATCGGCGGAAGGCACTGAGCTGTTCCTGGTGGAGGGCGATTCGGCCGGTGGTTCCGCCAAGCAGGCGCGGGACCGCGAGACCCAGGCGGTGCTGCCGCTGCGCGGCAAGATCCTGAACGTGGCCTCCGCCAGCGCCGACAAGCTGCGGCAGAACCAGGAGCTGAAGGACCTGATCGAGGCCCTGGGCTGCGGCGCCGGGGACCGTTTCGACATCAGCCGCCTGCGCTATGGTCGCATCATCATCATGACCGATGCCGATGTGGACGGCGCCCATATCGCCACGCTGCTGATGACCTTCTTCTACAAGGAGTTGCCGGAGCTGGTGCGCCAGGGCCGGGTGCATCTGGCGCGCCCGCCGCTCTACCGGCTTACGGCCGGGGGCAAGACCATCTATGCGATGGACGATGCCGAGCGCGAGAAGCTGATGAAGAAGGCCTTCAAGCCGAACCAGAAGGTCGAGGTCAGCCGCTTCAAGGGCCTGGGCGAGATGCCGGCGGCATCGCTCAAGGAAACCACCATGGACCCGAAGCGGCGCACCCTGCTGAAGGTGGTGCTGCCGCCCGAGGAACGTGCCGCCACCGCGGAGCGGGTGGAGGAGCTGATGGGCCGCAAGGCCGAGCTGCGCTTCCGCTTCATCCAGGAAAATGCTGCGAAGCTGGACCTGGAGGAAGTGGACGCCTGATGTAACGGCGCGCCATTCGAGAGACACAACTCCGATTGAAGAGACTCCCTCCTGCATAACCCACTGTTTCAGTTATATTCGCCCTGGCAAGCAGAGCTCTTGCCGGGGCTTCTCTTCTTGAGGGCAGCGCCCCTCCGCATCTCGGCCGCTGAAGGATTTCCGCTCCCGCCTTCATAAGCCTTGGTTAGCGCCCCCCTCTCGCGCACTGCTTTGCTCACTCTGCTCCGCATCCCGCTTGAACTCGAGTGAAGTTGGACACAGGCCGGACAGTTTCCGAACGTCGTGAAACCTTCTGATCGGGCAAACATTCCTTGCGACATGGAAGAGTTCGAGATCTATGGCCCGCTCGACATCTGCGGTCCGCTTGAGGAGTTCATTGATCGCCTGGACCAACAGCTGGCGATGGTGATTGACCGTCGCGCGGAACTGGAAAGGGCGCTGGTAGAAGCGGAGTGCAGTGACTCGGACTCGAACGAAGTTGACCTCTGCCGCGCGGAGTTAGAGCGCGTCATCAAAGAAGTGGCCAACGTGGGCGAGGCCATGCGTTGGTCATGGCGCCTACTCGGGTTCGTGAACGGGACTCGAGGCACGGTTCCGCCGCCGAAGATGCTGCGTGCCCTCGAGGCACAGAGTGAAGCGGTCACGCAGGTATCGAGGGGCAAGCCGAACAGCAAGAGTTCCCGTGCGTGCGCGCGCATCGAGGCGGCGCTGCGGGAGCACGGTCCGCTCCATAGACGGCGGCTGCTTGAGATCCTCCTTGCCGACGGCGTACTGGGAGCTGAAGCAAGGCCGATCAACCGGCTGGCGACCATCCTCACTGAGAACCGACACCTATTCAGTTCGGATGGCCGAGGGACCTACACCCTTGCAGCCGCCGGGCACACAGAACAGCGCCGGGTCACAGTACCTTCAAGCCTGTCGGGACCGCAGCAATCTGCGCGTTCCGCCCGCAAACTCGTTCATGGAGGTGATAGCCATGCGGTCACATGACACCGCCAGAAGATAATCCCGGTAAGTGGTGGGCTGCTGAGCCGAACGAGGACCACTCACCGTAGACCTCATGATATGCGGGAACGATAGCCCAGGATCGCTCCATCCGCGGCCGCCGTCCCCGCACCCAGGTCACAGTACCTGCCCATGCAACGCGCCTTCAGGGCTGGGGTTGCCTGGGCTTCGCGTTCTTGCGCCACGGATGGGTCGATGGGTGCCGTCCAGATTACCGCATCATCGCTCGGACCTGCGCCAGCACGGCTGTCCTCCCGGCTTCAGACACTACGCCGCCTGATCTACTTGCAGCTGCCACAGGGTCAGCCCGCAGTCCGCGCTCCGGCCCGCCGCCGCTCGCGCCAGAACGCCCACGTGAACCAAACCAGACCGATCATACCTCCTGCCGTGGAAGCAAGGCCAGCCGCCCACATGCCCAGGACGAAAGCCGCGGGTCCCATTGTTGAGCCCGGCATCACGATGCCCTCAAACCAGCCCGCAGGCAGCGGCTCGCCTGCGTAAGCCAAGAACACTCCACCGCTCGCGGCTAGGCCTGCCAACTTCAAGACGTAGGTAGCCAGCCTCATCGTCCGCTCCCATGCCTCGTCACCGAAGCGCCCGGGCAGCATAGGAGGTTCAGCGGCGCTTGCCAGGATCATCGCTCCTCGATTCTGCTCGAGTCGGCCTTCTGTCGCTGACGCGGCCGGTCCCCTATAAGGCGCCCCCCTCCCCTGCGCTTCCTTGGACCTCCGGCATGCCTGCCCCTGGTGAACAGCTCCCGCTAAAGCTTGAGATGCCCTCCACAGGCGTTGTCACCGGCGCCAAGGTCGCCTTCGTCCTGGTGGCCGAGGACGACGAGGAGGAGCCCGAGCCCCACATCGCCATCACCTTCCGGCACCCTCCGCGGGCGGACAGGACGCTGCTGTTCGGGACCCGGAGCCGGGACCGGCTCATCGAGGCGCTCGGGGTGGGCGCCATCGAGCGCATGGTGGCCCAGGCGGAGGCGGACTGCGGTGCCTTCAACGCGGCCCAGGAGGCGTTCAGGCGGGTTTCCGAGAGCATCGCCTGCGCGCTATCGGCGGAGAACATCACCGACTACGTGATCCGGTCCACCGTGGACGATGTGCACGCCTCGGACGTGTCAGGTGATCTTGTCCTCATCTCGGGCAGGCTGCGCGGCAGCGCCAGCTTCGACGCGATCGTGCCGCCTCCCCTGGTGCCCGTGCTGGTCGGCATGCTGTCCGACTGACTGCGGACGGCGACGGCGCCGTCCCGGACCGGTTATGACCGACCGGCCTGAGCCGCATACAGGTGAACGAGAACCGCGCGCGGAAGCTTGTCTGGGCGTCGGGCGCCCGCGCTAGGCTGGCGACCCGAGGAGGATTGCGATGCCCTGCCCCGCTGAGTCCGCCCTGAACTTGGCCGCGACGGAGGTTCGTCGCCGGTGAGGGCTATGCGTCGCAAGCACAGTCTGACCCCTTGATCACTGCGTTGCCCTTTCGTCAACTCGGACCTGCAGGCGGCCCTCAAGCGTGTCCAGCGGCGCCGCACCGAGTTCCGGGCGGCCGGACTGGAGCCGCCCGGCGTCGGGCCAGCGGCGGCCGAGTCGTCCAAGCAGGCATGGAAGGTCGGCCTGCTCGGACGGCGGCGGATGGTGACGCGGGACGTCCACCTGCCGCCGGACCTCGTGGAGCGCGTCCTCTGGCTGACCGGCGCCCGTACGATCCAGGAAGTGGCCGAGATGGCGATGAACAGCGTCATCCTGCACCACATGTCGGCGGAACATCGTGGGACGGGCGTCGCGGCAGGCTTTCGGATTCGCGCCCGCCTGCGCCGCCTTGCCATGTCCCGGCGCACATGAGCTAGCCTAACGGCCTGAGGAGGACTGCCCATGCCGCCCTACCCAGTCGATCCCGCCGTCCAAGCCGAAGCCCGCCGACTCGCCTCGGAAGACCTGGACCGCGACCTCGGCACCGTTGCCGACATGCTCGCCGAGCGCGGCCACTACGGCCCCGACGGCAGACCCTACCTCGCTCGCACGGTAGCCAACCTGCTGGACGAGGAACTCCTGCGCAGGCGCGAGGAACGGCTGCGGCCCATCAGGGCCGCCCCCCACCAGCGCGAACGCCGGGATTCCGCCGTAAAGCCAGGGCCGGGGATAGGCAGCAGCCGCACCCAAAGGCCGACCAGCGGCAGGTTGAGCACCAGCAGCATGGCGTTGCCCACGTACAGCGAGGCGATCAGGCCCCGCCGGGAAGGGTGCGGGCCAGCCATGCGTGAAGAAGCGGGCAGCGAGCGCTCCTGGCGAGCAGGTGCGCGGATGCCGTCGACAGGGGCAGCGGGTGCATCGCTGCCCTGGCAACGAAGCCCGGTTCACCTCTGCAAGCGTGATGCTGGACTCCTGGTTCCGCCTCCCTCCATTCCATGGGCTCCGCGTAGTAGGAAGCGCCATGCCTCTGCTTGCTGCCGCGTCCCTCCTCAGTGCCCTGCGAGTGGGATCTGCGCTGCTGTTGCTCCTGATGTCCGTCCAGGTGCGGGCGCAGCCGTTGCAGGACACGGGAGGCAAGCCGATGGAACTGCCGGTGGACCGTTGCAGTGGACCGCTAAGCGAATCCGGCGGCGGCTTGGGCCAGCTGACACTCTCGCTGTCGGACCTCGCGCCTCTTGCGCGGGACATCCTGGCACATCACGGCATCCGCGCGACGTGGAGCGGCTCAGGGCGGCAGCTCCGGCTTGAGCTCCATCTGGATGGCATCCAGAACCTCAGGCTTCCGGAAGGCAGTGCGGCGACCCTCTACCTGCCCCGCGGCAGCACGCCCGACGTCATGAGGGACCGAAGATCCCGCCTGCCGCAGCTCTGGCGCCTGGATGACGCCACCGTCGTGGCCGCGGACATGGCCTACGACATCCGCCTGCGAGGAACAGATGCGGCGGGCGCGATGCCGGTGCTGCAGACCGATCTCGGCCAACTGCCCGATTACCGTCCCGTAAAGCTCTATGTCGACATGTTCAGCGGCTTCGCGGCCGTGGCCCTGGAGCGTTTGCCGGGAAGCGGCAGCGCGCCGCACCGGATTTACGCCATCGCAGGTACGCACGTATTCGAACATCGCGACTTCCGGAGTTGGGCGTCAGGGCTGACCTTCGGGCGCGCGCAGTTCACCTCCACGGCGGCGCTGGAGATGATCCGCGACGCCGCCGCCTACGCACGCGACATGCGGGGCGGCGGCGAGGTCGTGCTGACCGGGCAGAGCCAGGGCGCCCTGGTGGCGCAGGGCGTCGGCTACATGCTCCAGGCATATCTGGATGCTTCGCCCGCCATGCACCACCTGGTCCAGATTGTCTCCTGGGGCGGCACCGGGGCCCAGGAAGTGATCCAGCGCATGATTGCCGAGGCGCGGGAATCCGGCGGGCGGGGCATCTCGCCTGATCTGGAACGCCACTGGGCGGCATCGGAGGCCGAGTACGGCGAGGCCGCGGCGATATGGTCCGTCCTGCTCCGGCAGTGGCGGGGCATCCACCCCGGCGATGAGGCCGCCAGCATCCGGTCTACGGCGAGCCGGATGCGCGTGCTCGGGTACTTCTTCGAGATCGACCTCTTCGCGCGGGCCGGGACGTTCCTGGGCACGGCGATGGCCTTCCCGACCGAGCTCATCCTGCCGGGCGGCTGCGACCTGACGGTGCTGGAGACGTTGATCGGCACGGATGGCGGCAGATTCGGTTTAAGGCTGGAATCGCACTTCCTGAAGGGCTATCGCCGCGCTGTCTCGAGAGGGGCGACCGCCGTGGCGCGTCCGGCCTTGCCAGCCAAATGGCCGTGGGTGACCGACCTTCTCCCCGCCACCGAGTTGCTCGGCATGGCATGGCTCAAGACCCTGTACCTGGATGGTCCGGCAGCGACGCCGGAGAACTGGCGACGCTGCCTGTCGGCCGAACGCTGGATCACCCGCGACAATCGCTTCTGCAGGGAAGCCTTCTGGCCCGGCTGCATGCCCGATCCGGCTGAAGCCCGTTGGTGCCTGATCCGGGACGCTACCGCCGTTCCGCGCTCGCAGCAGGTCGATGCCCCATTGGACAGGAGCAACCAAGCCAAGGGACAGAATTGAGCCGGTGTCGTGGAAAGCTTCGGCACCGGGCGTCCTGTCCCTTTCCGTAATCCCAAGTTCGCTTTCCGACTGCTGCGGGTGTTGAGCGACTGACTGAACCTCTTTGGGCACAGAGCGGAAGGGACAAAGCTGGCCGGAAGCGGCCAGTCCGCTCTTGGGCGGCTGAACCGGAGAAGCAGACCTTCGACAAGACTGGCTGCCGTCGGTCAATCCAGTTCATGCCCGGAAGCGCTTGCGATACTCCGCAGGCGTGAGGCCCACGATCCTTGTGAAGACCTTCCGGAACGCACCTGCGTCGGCGTAGCCGACCTCCCATGCCACCTGATCCACCGTGAGCGGGCTGGACTGGAGCAGTTCGCGAGCCTTTCCGATGCGGAGCCGCTGACAGTACTCCGTGGTCGTCAGGCTTGTCGCTTTCTGGAAGCGACGCAGGAGGGTCCGTTCCTCCAGCCCGGCCTGCATGGCAAGCGTGGCAAGGTCACTGTCCCTAGCCTCGGTCACCTGGAGCCAGTGCTGGACCTTGAGGATGGCGCCGTCACCGTGATGCAGCCTCGGCGTGAAGGCGCTGTAGTAGCTCTGCTCCCGCCCGGGCGGGTCGACCAGGAGCCGCCGCGCGGTCTTCATCATGACGACGGGCCCGAGATGGCGGTCGATCAGCCTCAGGACGAGGTCGGTCCAGGCCATCGCCCCGCCCGCGGTGATGATGTCGCCGTCGTCGATGAGCAGGCGGGCGGCATCCATCCTGGCTTCCGGGAAACGCGCCTGGAACGCCTCCTCGAAGGTCCAGTGGGTCGTGATGCAGCGACCAGACAGGAGGCCCGTCTCGCCCAGAAGGAAGGCACCCGTGCAGATCGAGCCAGCGAGGTGCCCGTGCTGTGCCGTTCACGCAGCCAGTTCACGAAGGGCGCCGCCTCTTGCGGCTCGATGGGCGCGCCGAGCCGGGGCGGCAGGATAAGGATGTTCGGCGTTCCCTCGATGCCAGAAGCGGTGTCAAACACGCGGGCCGGAATGTCCTCGCCGTCCCGCAACTGCCAGTGGCTGACCCGCAGCGCGGGTGCCTGGCGGTTCGCCTGTTCCCCTGCGATACGGTCAGCGAGCATCAAGAAGTCCGTCATCCCGAGCACGGCCGCGAGCTGAGCGCCAGGATAGATCACCACGCCGATCTCAATGGCGTTCTGTCCTGGCATGTCGTTTCTGACCCTCATTATGTCGGTGCCGCCACTGCTAACGTCCGGCGCGGTCACTTATCCAGAGGCCATCGTATCCGCATGGGCTTGGGGTTGCTGACGGCGCTCGCAGCCCAGGTATTGGCAAGGAGGACTGAGCCATGACCGACAGAGGCAAGAAAGGCTTCCTGATCACGCGCCGGAAGACACTCCCGGCCTTGTCCATGGGAATCATCGGCATGACGACGCACACTTCACATGCCGCTCGCCAGCAGGCGGCGGTGACGCAGATCCGCAATGCCACACTGCGCATCAACTACGCCGGTGTGCGCTTTTTGGTGGACCCGATGCTGGACGAGCAGGGCACGTCTCCTGGCTTTGCCGGATCGGCCAACAGCGAGCGGCGCAACCCCCTGGTGCCTCTGCCTTTGTCCATCGCCGACATCACTGACGTGGACGCGGTGATCGTGACCCATCTGCACACCGATCACTGGGACAGTGCGGCCAAGGTGCAGCTCGCGAAGTCGTTGCCCCTGTTCACGCAGAATGAAGACGACGCCGCGACCATCCGGGAAGCAGGCTTCACGGACGTACGCGTCCTGACCGAGGCGTCAGAGTTCAAAGGCGTCAAGCTCGCCAGGACGGGTGGGCAGCACGGCACCGACGCCACCCTCAAGGCGGTGCCGCGCCTGGGTAAGGTCTGCGGCGTCGTCTTCAGTCATCCGTCGGAGAAGACGCTCTACATCGCGGGCGACACCATCTGGAACGGTCATGTCGAGCAGGCCATCGCCAAGCACCGGCCGGACGTGATCGTGCTGAACGCGGGCAAGGCGACCTTCATCGGCCTGGACCCCATCATCATGGGGGAAGAGGACGTCCGGGCGGTCCACCGTGCCGCCCCGAAGGCCACCTTGATTGCTAGCCACATGGAAGCCGTGAACCACTGCATCCTGAGCCGCGCCGAACTGCGAGCCTTCGCCGAGCGGGAAGGCTTCGCGGCGAGCCTGCGTGTTCCGGCTGACGGCGAGACCGTAACCATCTAGTTCGCCCGCGTCCCCGCTCCCGCAGCCACCGAGCGTGGCTTCTGAGACGCCGCGTCTTTATCAGGTGAAGGCGCGGCATCTCGCATCCCGCTGTCTGTTCCGGAGCGCCGTTTTTACTTACCCGCATGACCCGTCTGGGAGTGAAGCCGCCCCGACCGGACCTGACTGATAGCGGAACGGCGGCTCCCGGCAGGCTGACATGCCGCAGCGAACGCGTTCACCGCCGGACAGTGTGGCCGTGCTGTTAGTGCGGGAGCACTTCGGCCTCATGCGCGTGGCGGCGCCGGGATGCGAGGATCCAGAGCAAAACTGCGCCGGAACTCAAGGCCGCGCCCAGCGAACAAACGCCTGGCCATCCCGCCTGCGCGTAGGCGGCTGTCGAGGCGATCGCACCGGTGGCGCTGCCCAGGGAATAGAAGACCATGTACATCCCGATGAGGCGTCCGGCCGCCTCGGGCCGCTGGGACACCAGCAGGCTCTGGTTCGTGACATGCACCGCCTGGACCGCGAGGTCGAGAAGGACCACTCCACCCACCAGCCATGCCAGCGAGATCGGCAGCATCGCGAGAAGAAGCCAGGACAGCAGCATGAGACCGAGGGCGGCGCCTGTGACCGTGGTCCCGAACCCCCGGTCAACCAGCCGCCCCGCACCGCCCGCGACCAGGGCGCCGACCACGCCCGCGAACCCGAGAAGGCCCACCTGAGCATGCGAAAGCATGAAAGGTTCTCGGCCCAGCGGCAGGGCCACGGCCGTCCAGAAGGTGCTGAACGTCGCGAAGATCAGGAATGCGAAGCCCGCCCGCAACCGGAGGGTTCTGTCCCGCCGCAGCAACTCCGCCATGGAGCGGAGCAACCCTGCGTAGGTGATCGGGACCCTCGTCTCCGGCTCCTGCGGCAGAGCGCGGAACAGCAGCGCGGCCATGGCCATCATGGCGCCCGCGGAGGTGAAGTAAACCGCGCGCCAACCCGCCACGTCAGCGATGAAGCCTGCGAGAACCCTGGCCGCGAGGATCCCTGTCACCACACCGCCGGTGACCAGCCCGAGCGCGCGGCCACGCTGCTCCGGTACCGCGAGAGACGCGGCCAGGGCGACCAGAACCTGGACCACGACAGCCAGCAAGCCAATCACTCCCGCCGCAACGAGAAACAGCGTCCGGGTGCCCGCGAAGCCTGCGACGAGGAGAACCGCGGCCGAGAGGATGAACTGCCACAACGCGAGGCTCCGTCGGCTGATTACGTCGCCAAGCGGCACGATGAACACCAAGCCCAGTCCATAGCCGACCTGCGTGATCGTTCCGATGATGCCGACGCTCCCGAGCGGAATCCCGAGTTCGGCCGCGATGGTCTCCAGAAGCGGCTGCGCATTGTAGACGTTGCCTACCGCCAGACCGCAGGCGATCGCCAGAAGGAGGGTTAGTCTCGGCGACAGGCCGGAAGTGCGTGGCTCCTTCGCCGCTTCGTGCACGCCCGTGGCGCTGGTTGCTTGCGCCGTTTGCTCGCCATCCATTAGGACCTCCGATTCTGGTCCTATAATGAGACCAGATGACGGGCGGCTAGACCAGTCCTATAATGGGACTAGCTGGGTCATGAGCGGTGGGGCCTGAATGGTGAAGCGACTGAGCATGAGCGATGCGGAATGCCCGGTGGCGCGGGCATTGGATGCCATCGGCGACTGGTGGTCGCTGCTGATCGTCCGTGATGCCTTTGATGGCGTGCGGCGGTTCAGCGAGTTCCAGAAGGGTCTGGGGATTGCCAAAGGCATCCTCAGCGGACGCCTCCGGCATCTGGTGGCCGTCGGCGTGCTGGATCAGGCACCCGCTTCGGACGCCAGTGCCTACGGGGAGTACGTGCTGACCGAAAAGGGGCACTCGCTTTTCCTGGTGATCGTGGCCCTGCGTCAGTGGGGCGAGACGAACCTCTACGCACCTGGCGAGCAGCATTCCACGCTTGTGGAAGCCGACGGTCTCACGCCGGTGCCGCCCATCGAACTCCGTTCATCCGCTGGACAGAAGCTGGATCCGCGGGACACAAGGGTCAGCAAAGTAGGCCAGTCTCTGAAACGGCAGTGCGTGCCATGAGCTCGGGCGGCTTTGATGTGTCCTGCACGTCAGGCGCGCGGCAGATCCCACTCCGCAGCTGGGGAGCCGAAGTGAGCCTTCAATCGCAACGGGCAGCACAGAGCTTGCCCGTATCTACCTTCCGGAAAGTCGCCAAGATGTCTGATCGGAAGCGTTGGTGATGCGAAGGTTGGCAGCAACTCGTCTCTCAACGTCGCCAGGAGCCTTCAAGCACCCAGTTGTCGCGTTCGGTCGTCTTCAAAGTCTGAAGTAGGGCTTCCCGGTCGAGCGGAGCGCAGTAGGCAGGCCTGGCCCGCTCAAAACGCCAACCCTCCGAAAATGGGCCAGCATCGACGGCATCAAAGCCGATCTGGTCCAGGAACTGCGTGGCAACTACCTTGGCTTCTTGGTCATCGCTGGCAATCGGCACAGCACGCCGCTGCCCCGACGCCAGTAGCGATCCACCCTTCTCCAGGTCGGCTGCCAGGATGGCGTTGAAGGCCTTCACAATGCGCGACTGCGGCAGATGTCGTGCCAGCATCTCGCTCGTGGTGGTCCGCTGAGCATCCAGTGCCGGGATCCGCCCGTCCCGGTCCGGATAGTAGTTGTTGGCGTCCAGCACGACCTTTCCGGCCAAGGGCGCACTCGGAATGGTCTGGTACTGGTGGAGCGGAATCGCAACCAATGCGGCTTCGCCGAAGCGGGCGGCCTCTTCCACGGTGCCGATCCCGGCCCCCGTAGCACCCGGGATGCCGCTGAGCGTATGCGGCCCGCGCAAGTTGCTGACCATCACTTCGTGGCCCGCCGCCACGCCGAGGCGCGCGACAGCGCGCCCGATGAACCCTGCCCCGATGATGCCGATCCGCATACCCTTGCTCCTGATGCCTGTCTCAACGCGCGACCTGAGGTTGGCTTAGCATCAGATTGTGATAAATCGCGGAGTCGAGGTTTCTTTCACAACCACGGGTAGGAAATGCTGGACCGGCTCACAAGCATGGCCGTTTTCGTTCGGGCCGCCGACCTCGGTTCCTTTACGGCCGCCGCAACAGCGCTCGGCATGTCGTCTCAGATGGTCGCCAAGCATGTCGTGTTTCTGGAGGACAGGCTCGGCACACGGCTGCTGAACCGCACCACGCGCAAGCAGAGCCTCACCGAGTTCGGCCGCTTGTACTACGAACGGTGTCGGCTCGTTCTGGCAGAAGCCGAGGCGGCCGATGCTCTGGCCCAGAAGGTGCGAGAGGCCCCACGCGGGCGCCTCCGGATCAACGCACCCGTGACCTTCGGCAGTCACAGCTTGGTCCCGCTGGTCACGCGCTACCTTCGTACCCATCCGGAGGTGCAGGTTGATCTCACGCTGTCCGATCGCCTGGTGGATCCGGTCGATGAAGGTTTCGAGGCAGTGATCCGCCTCGGGCCGGTCAGCGACACCGCTCTGGTGGCGCGCCCTCTCATGCCCTACCGGCTGATCGCCTGCGCCTCACCCGCCTATCTGGCGGAAAATGGTGTGCCGGAAGTACCGTCTGACCTTGCTCGCCACGAATGCCTGGGCTTCGCTTACTGGTCGGGCGCCCTGAGCCGTCAGTGGCGGTTCAGTTGCGATGGACGCAGCTTCGACGTCTCCGTGTCTGGACGCCTCCAGATCAACGACTGGAGGGGCCTACTCCGTGCTGCTCTGGACGGGTTCGGCATCACGCTCGGTCCTGAGGCCGCACTCGCCCCGGAACTCTCGGCTGGGCGCCTCGTGCAGGTTCTATCCGGCTACGACGGGCCGTCTCGACCTATGCACATCCTCCATGCTGCCGACCGACAGATGACACCAAAGCTGCGCAGCTTCCTCAGCACGGTTGTTGCGGAGTTTGGGGCATCTAAACAGCGCAGGCATTGAGGTTTGCTGGTCATACCCCAAACGGTTATCCCGGATAGGCAGGCTAGCGCTGCAGCCAACTTTTCCGGTCCTGGCCAGCCAGAGGTTGACGTCCGCTTTGCGGCAAGGCTCTGAGCTCTGCAGATGGCTGCTGTGGGCACTGAGCGGAAGGGGGAAAGCTGGCCGAGAACGGAAGGTCCGCTATCTGCCTCGCGCCCACCGTCCTCTTCTGGATCAATGAGCCCTGAGCCTAGTCTGCGGACGGCGTCCTCCTGATCGACCCGGGTCGATG
>NZ_JACTUZ010000118.1 GCF_014490445.1 Pseudoroseomonas ludipueritiae
CTGGCCCAGGCCTCGACCCATCCCGTCTCCTCCGCCCTGGTCGCGGCGGCGGCGGCGCGCGGCATCGCGCTGCCGATGCCCGGCGCCGTGGCCGAGGTGGCGGGCGGCGGTGTCTCCGGCGTGGTGGAGGGCCATCGGCTGCTGCTCGGTTCCGAGGGTTTCCTGCGCCGCTCGGGGGTGGAGCCGCAGGATGGCTTCGGCATCAACGCCCAGGTGGCCACGGCCGCGTCCTCGGTCGCCTGGCTGGCCATCGACGGCCAGGCATCCGCCGTCTTCGTGATGGCCGACGGCCCGCGCCCGGAGGCGCCGCGCGCCATCCGGCAATTGCGCGCGCTGGGCATGCGGCGCGTCGCCATGATCACCGGGGACCGCGCGGCGGCGGCGGCGCCGATCGGACGCGCGCTCCGCCTCGATGAGGTGCGGGCGGAGCAGGAGCCGGCCGACAAGATCGCCAGCGTGCGGGCCGAGGCGGCCAGGGCGCCAACGGCGATGGTGGGCGACGGGATCAACGACGCGCCCGCGCTGGCCGCCGCCGATGTGGGCATCGCCATGGGCGCCCATGGCACGGCGGCAGCCTCCGAGGCCGGGGATGTCGTGCTGCTGGTGGACCGCGTGGACCGGGTGCCGGAGGCCATCGCCATCGCCATGCGCTCGCGCCGCGTCGCCTTGCGCGCCATCGGGCTCGGCATGGGCTTCTCGGGTCTGGCGATGGCCGCCGCCGCCGCCGGGTGGCTGACGCCCCTCGCCGGGGCCGTGGTGCAGGAAGCCATCGACATCTTTGCCATCCTCTTCGCCCTGACGGCATTGCGGCCGGGCCCGCATGAAGCGGTGCCGGCCAGCCTTCCCGCCGGTAGCGGCCTGACGGAGCGGCTGCGGGAACATGGCGGGCTGCGCCAGCTGACCAGCACCCTGCGCGAGACGGCGGAGGCCATCGGCACGCAGCCAGACATGCTGCCGGCGCTCAGGGCGCTGGAGCTGAAGCTCCGGCAGGACCTGCTGCCGCACCAGAGCGCGGAGGAGGCATCCCTCTTTCCCGAGGCGGCGGAGCGGCTGGGCGGGCGCGACTCGATGGCCCCGCTGATCCGCATGCATGCGGAAATCGAGGGTCTGGTGGAGCAGCTCGGGATGCTGGTGCGGATGGCGGAGCGGCAGGAGAAGCGGGAGGCGGCGCTGCCCGAACTGCGCCGCACCCTCTTTGCGCTGGAGGCGCTGCTGAGCCTGCATCTGGCCATGGAGGAGGAGATGCTGGAAGGCTTCTCCGATAACAGCGCGCCGGCACGGCCGGTGGCCGCGGCCGCCTAGCGGAAGCGCCGGGCGGCTGGCCGCCTGGACAGGTGGGCGGCCAGCGGCGAGGGTGGCCCGCCACCGGAGCCTTGCCTTTCATGTTTCTCGCCAGCCTACCGCCCCTCCCCGCCCTGCTGGCCACGCTGGGGGCCGCGCTGCTGGCCGGGCTGGCGCGCGGCTTTTCCGGCTTCGGCTCGGCGCTGATCTTCGTGCCCCTGGCCAGCGCGGCCCTGGGGCCGAAGATGGCGGCGCCGCTGCTGATGCTGGTGGACAACTTCACCACCCTGCCCCTGCTGCCCCCCGCCTGGGGCAAGGCGGACCGGCGGCAGGTGGCGGTGCTGGCCGCGGGTGCCCTGGTCGGCGCCCCCGCCGGCACCTGGCTGCTGCTCCAGGCGGACCCGGAGATGCTGCGCTGGGGCTTCTGCGGGCTGGCGCTGGCCATGCTGGGGCTGCTGGCCTCCGGCTGGCGCTACCATGGGCGGCCGGCGGTGCCGCTCTCGCTGCTGGTGGGCGGGGCCTCCGGCGTCTGCTCCGGCGCGGCGCAGATGGGCGGGCCGCCGGTGGTGGCCTATTGGCTGGGCGGCGCCATCCCGGCCTCGCGGGTGCGGGCCAACCTGATGCTCTTCTTCGGCATCAACGGGCTGATCAGCGCCGGCGTCTATCTGCTGGGCGGGCTGCTGGGGCTGGAGGTGCTGGTGCTGGCCCTGCTGATGGCGCCGATCTATGCGGTGGGTGTCTGGGGCGGCAGCAAGCTCTTCGGGCTTGCCAGCGACGCCGCCTTCCGCCGCGCCTGCTTCTGGCTGATCGCCCTGGCGGCGGTGGTGGGCCTGCCGCTCTGGGACCGGCTGCGCTAGCCGCCGTGCCGATTCCCGGCCTAGCCTTCCCCCCATAACAGGGAGAAAATGCATGCCTGAGATCATGGTATTCGCCGCCGAGGGCCGGACGGTGGATCAGAAGCGCGGGCTGGTCAAAGACCTGACCGATGCCATGGTGAAGAACTTCGGCGTCCCGGCGGAATCCGTGACCGTGCAGATCGTGGAATCCTCGAAGGAATCCAAGGCCAAGGGCGGCGTGCTCTTCAGCGACCGCTGAAGGCAGGCCGGGGGCGCCACGGCGGGCGCCCCCTTACCATCTTACGTCCTTACCGCTTCAGCAGCAGCTCGGCGATCTGCACGGCATTCAGCGCCGCGCCCTTCAGCAACTGGTCGCCGGCGACAAACAGCGCCAGCGAGCGGCCGGAGGGATCACCGATATCGGTGCGGATGCGGCCCACCAGCACGTCATCGGCGCCGCTCGCCTCGGAGGGCATCGGGAAGTGGTTCTTCTTGCGGTCGTCCACCAGGCGCAGGCCGGGGGCCTTGGCCAGCAGGGCGCGCGCTTCCTCGGGCGAGACCACCTCGTCGAATTCCACCGTCAGCGCCATGGCATGGGCGCGCAGCACCGGCACGCGGATGCAGGTAATGCCGATGGGCAGCGACTGCGCGTCCAGGATGCGGCGGGTTTCCGCCACCACCTTGGTCTCCTCCCCGTTGTAGCCGGTCTCGACATCCATGTCGGCGTTATGGCTGAAGAGGTTGAAGGCATAGGGGTGCGGCAGCACCTTGGGCTCGAAGTCCTCGCCGCGCAGATAGGCGGCGGTGGACTCGCGCAGTTCCTCCATCGCAGCGGCGCCGGCGCCGGAGGCCGCCTGGTAGGTGGCGGCGGTCAGGCGGCGGATCGGGTGCGCGCGGTGCAGCGGCGCCAGGGCCACGGTGGCGATGGCGGCGACGCAATTGGGGTTGGCGATGACGCCACGGTGGCCGGCCAGGTCCGCCGCATTCACCTCGGGCACCACCAGCGGCACGTCGGGGTCCATGCGGAAGGCGGAGGAATTGTCCACCACCACCGCGCCGGCCTTCACCGCCGCCGCCGCATAGCGCTTGGAGATGCCGGAGCCGGCGGAGAAGAGCGCGATATCCACGCCCTCGAAGCTCGTCTCGTCCAGCGCCTCGATCACCAGCTCCTCCCCGCGGAAGGGCAGCGTCTTGCCGGCGGAGCGCGGCGAGGCCAGCAGCTTCAGGCGGGAGAGCGGGAAGCCGCGCGCTTCCAGGCAATGCAGCAGCTCGACGCCCACGGCGCCGGTGGCGCCGACAATGGCGACAACCGGGTTGGCGGCCTCCACCTGGCGGAAGGGCGCCTCGGCGGCGGGTTCAAGGGTGGTGCTCATGAAAGTCTCTCATCCGTTGGCCGGGAGAGACGGGGCGCCTGTCCGGCGCTGGCCCCGTCCGTCTCCGGCGGGGCCTTCTGGTGCTTATGCCGTGGCGATCACCGCGCAAGCACCGAAGGACGCCCCGCCGGAGCGGTCGTCTTGGTAATGCGCTTAATGATGACGGTCGCGAACATGGCGGAATGCTTAGGCATGGCGGGGGGCCGCCGTCAACTCATTCCACCCGCAGCGCGGCGCGCATTTCCGCCGCCCCCGCCGGGTCCGCCAGCATCTGCAACCGCCCGGCCGCCAGGCGGGCGTAGCGCAGCAGCAGCGCGCGGCGCCGCGCCGGGGCCAGCTTGTGCTCGGCGGGGTGGCGCAGGATGGCGGCCTCCCCGTCATCGGCCACGATCAGGCCGACATCTTCCGGAATCAGTTCCTGCGGGAAATCCAGGTCCACGGCGAAGTAAAGGCGGTCGCACCAGTCGCGGTATTCCCACCATTTATTGTCGGTCTGGAAGTCCCGGGCGCAGCTTTTCACCTCGATGGCGGTGAAGCCGCCGTCGCCATCCAGGGCCAGCAGGTCCATGCGCCGGCCATTCGGCAAGGGTACCTCGGGCACCGCTGTCCAGCCCCGCTGCGCGCAGAGGCGGGAGGCCGCGCGGCAGACGCGCAGCGTGCGTTCGGGGGGAAGCAGTTCGGACATGGCAGGCTAGTTCGCACTCTGTTCCCTGGCCGGTCAAGGGTTATGGGGCTAGGGAAGGCCGATGGCGGACGAACTCCCCTTCTGGAAGACCAAGACGCTGGCGCGGATGAGCCGGGCGGAATGGGAAAGCCTGTGCGACGGCTGTGGCCGCTGCTGCCTGCACAAGCTGCGGGACGAGGATACCGAGGAGCTGGTCTGGACCACGGTCGCCTGCCGGCTGCTCGATACCCAGAGCTGCCAGTGCCGCGACTACCCCAACCGCCGCGACCATGTGCCCGATTGCGTGAAGCTGACGCCGAGGAAGCTGGCCAAGATCGACTGGCTGCCGCCTTCCTGCGCCTATCGGCTGGTGGCGGAAGGCAAGGACCTGCCGGAGTGGCACCCGCTGATCTCGGGCGACCCGGAGACGGTGCATACATCCGGCGCCTCGGTCCGGGGCCGCGCGGTGCCGGAGCGGCAGGCGCGGGACCTGGAGGACCACCTGGCCGAATGGCCCGGCACCTGGCCCAGCCCGCCCGGCTCCCGCTAGCTTTCCCACCACAAGAAGGACCGTCCGTGTGAAAGAACCGCTCCGCTGCCGTCCGCCCGCCACCGGCACCGTGCAGATCGACAATGAGGACATGCGTGTCATGCGCTGGGATTTTCCGCCCGGCTCGGAGACCGGCTGGCACCGCCATGGCTTCGCCTATGCCGTGGTGCCGCTGCATGCCGGCACCATGTTGATCGAGTTGCCGGAGGGACGGACCATGGATGTCACGCTCAGCCCCGGCGTCTCCTACGAGCGTTCGGCCGGCACCGAGCACAACGTGGTCAATGCCGGCACGGAGCCTTTCAGCTTCGTCGAGATCGAGCTGAAGTCCCGCCCCGGCTGACCCCGCGCCGGCGGCGGGTGCAAAACCCCGCCGCCCTGGCCATATGCCTGTTGTTTTCCTGAAGATTCCGAGGTGTCCCTCCGTGCCCATTGCCGCGCTGGATGTCGATTTCGAACGCCTGCTGGCGGTGGCGCCCCATTCCTACATGCTGCTGGACCCGGGTTTCGCCATCGTCTGGGCCAATGACGCCTATCTGGCGGCGACAGGGCGGCAGCGTGAGGACATCGTCGGCCGCAATGTCTTCGACGCCTTCCCCACCGGGCCGCATGACCCGGAAGGGCATGGCGCGCGGCAGTTGCGCCATTCGCTGGAAACGGCCTTGCAGACGCGGCAGCCCGATGTGCTGGCGCTGATCCGCTATGCCATTCCGCGTGAGACCGAGGCCGGCATTGTCTTCGAGGACCGCTACTGGAGCGCCAGCCACACCCCCATCCTGGATGAGCGGGGCGAGGTCTCGCTGATCCTCCAGCAGACGGATGACGTGACGGAGCTGCAATCGCTGCGCCTGGGCCTTGCCGGGCAAGCAGAGGCACCCGCCACGGGGCGGGAGAGGTTGGAGGGCAATATCTTCCGCCGCGCCAGGGAAGTGCAGCAGGAGAAGGAGGAGCTGGGCGCCGAGCGCACCATGCTGCGCCGCCTGCTGGAACAGGCCAGCGCCTTCGCCGCCTTCCTGCGCGGGCCGGAGCATGTCTTCGAGATCGCCAACCATGCCTATCTGCGGCTGGTCGGCCGGCGGAACGTTCACGGCCAGCCGGTCCGCCAGGCCCTGCCGGAGCTGCAGGGCCAGGGCTTCTTCGAGCTGCTGGACCAGGTCTATGCCTCCGGCACCGCTTATCATGGCCAGGCCATGAGCGTGTCCCTGCTGGATGAGGACGGCGTCACCCTCAACGACCGGGTGCTGGACTTCATCTACCAGCCCATCACCGAGCCGGATGGCGCCGTTTCCGGCATCTTCGTGCTCGGCAGCGACGTGACGGAAGGCAAGCGCGCGGCGGATGAGCTGGAGCGCTACAAGAACCGGCTGGAAGAGATGGTGGCCGAGCGCACCCGGGCGCTGGAGGAAAGCGAGGCCGAGCGCCGCCGCACCGAGGCCGCCCTGCAGCAGAGCCAGAAGATGGAGGCGATCGGCCAGCTCACCGGCGGCGTCGCGCATGACTTCAACAACCTGCTGCAGATCCTCTCCGGCAACCTGCAACTGCTGCAGCGCCGGCTGAACGACCCGCAGGACCTGAAGCGGCTTTCGGCCTCCCTCGGCGCAGTGGAGCGCGGCGCCAAGCTGGCTTCCCAGCTGCTGGCCTTCGCCCGCCGCCAGCCGCTGGAGCCGCGCGCCATCCATCTCGGCCGCATGGTGCGGGAGATGGACGAGCTGCTGCGCCGCGCGCTGGGCGAGGCCATAGGGGTGGAGACGGTGATCGCCGGCGGGCTCTGGAACACCCTGACCGACCCGGACCAGGTGCAGAACGTCATCCTCAACCTCGCGGTCAATGCGCGGGACGCCATGGGCGGCAGCGGGCGGCTGACCATCGAGGCCGGCAATGCCATGCTGGATGAATTCTACTGCCGCCAGCATGAGGAGGTGAGGCCGGGCCAGTATGTGATGCTGGCGGTCTCCGACACCGGCTGCGGCATGACGCCGGAGGTGCTGGCCAAGGCCTTCGAGCCCTTCTTCACCACCAAGCGGGATGGCCGGGGCACCGGGCTCGGGCTCTCCATGGTCTATGGCTTCGTCAAGCAGAGCCACGGGCACATCAAGATCTATTCGGAGCCCGGCGTCGGCACCACCGTCCGCATCTACCTGCCCCGCACCTTCGAGGCGGAGGAAGTGGTGCCCGACCTGTCCTCCACCCCCATCGAGAGCGGCAGCGAGACCATCCTGGTGGTGGAGGACGACCCGGTGGTGCAGGCCACCGTGGTCGATCTGCTGAAGGACCTCGGCTATACCGTGCTGCGCGCCAATGACGGGCAGAGCGCGCTGACGCTCGCCCGCTCCGGCATCGAGATCGACCTGCTCTTCACCGATGTGGTGATGCCGGGCCCGGTGCGGGCGCCGGAGCTGGCGCGGCAGGTGCAGGCGCTGCTGCCCGGCGTCGGCGTGCTCTTCACCTCCGGCTATACCGAGAATGCCATTGTGCATGGCGGGCGGCTGGACCCGGGGGTCAACCTGCTCTCCAAGCCCTACCGGCGGGAGGACCTGGCGCGGAAGGTGCGCCATGCGCTGAACAACCGCGGCCAGGCCCAGGCCGCCCCTGCCCAGGCCGCCGACCAGCCGGTGCCGGCGCAGCAGCAACAGCAGCCGCAGCCGCGCCCGGCCCAGCCGGTGCGGGTGCTGCTGGTGGAGGACGACCCGCTGATCCAGATGGATAGCGAGGACATGCTGGCCAGCCTGGGCTGCCGTGTGGCCGCCGTGCGCGACGGGCGCGGCGCCCTGCGGGAACTGGCGCGGGGCAGTTTCGAGGTGCTCTTCACCGATATCGGGCTGCCGGGCATCTCGGGTGTCGAGCTGGCGCGGCAGGTGGTGGCGGAGCACCCCGGCATCCGCGTGATCTTCGCCAGCGGCTTCGGGCAGCAGGAGGAAGCGCGCGCCGCCGTGCCGGATGCCATCTTCGTCACCAAGCCCTATGGGCCGCGGGAGCTGGAAGTTGCCCTGCAACAGGCCATGGCGGCAGGGGATTGACGGCGCCCGACCAGGAGGAGGTGCTGCTCGGCCGCCACCTCTGCCCCGTGGTGTGGCGCGTCTCGGCCCGGGCCCGGCGTGTCTCGCTGCGCATCGATGCCGTGCGGGGCGCGGTGGTGGTCACGCTGCCACCGCGGGCGCCGCGCCGGGCGGGGCTGATGCTGCTGCGCGCCCATGCCGCCTGGGCCACCGGCGCCCTGGAGGCCCTGGCCCCCGCCGTGCCGCTGGAGGATGGCGCCGTGGTGCGGCTGGGCGACGTGCCCCATGCCATCCGCCACGAGCCTGACCTTGCCGGGGCGCTGCTGGGCGATGGTGAGATCGTGGTGGGTGGCCCGGTCCGGCACCTGCGCCGCCATGCCCTAGCGCTGCTGCGGGCGGAAGCCGGCCGCCGCATCTCGCCCCGCGCCACGCGGCATGCCCGGGTGCTGGGCGTGGCGCCGCGCGCCGTGCGGCTGAAGGATACCCGCACCCGCTGGGGCAGTTGCGCGCCGGATGGCACCCTCGCCTTCTCCTGGCGGCTGGTGATGGCCCCGGAATGGGTGATGGACTACGTGGTGGCGCATGAGGTGGCGCATCTGCGGGAAATGAACCATTCCCCCCGCTTCTGGGCCCAGGTGGCGCGGCTGAGCCCGCACCGGCTGGCGGCGCATGACTGGCTGCGCCGCCATGGCGCCGGGTTGCTGCGCGTCGGCTGAGAATGGGGTGACGGACCCCGGCGGCCAGTGCATACCCTGGAAGCAGGTCTGCCAAGGAAGAACGCCATGATCGTGCTTGTCACGGGTGCCACCGCCGGCTTCGGCGCCGCCATCGCCCGCCTTTTCGCCAAGGATGGCGCCCGCATCATCGCCATCGGCCGCCGCGCCGAGCGGCTGGAGGCGCTGCGGGCCGAGCTGGGCCAGGACAAGGTGCTGCCGGTCGCGCTGGATGTTCGCGACACCGCCGCCATCGCCCGCGCCATCGAGGGCCTGCCGGCGGACTGGGCCGAGATCGACCTGCTGGTCAACAATGCCGGCCTGGCCCTGGGGCTGGAGCCCGCGCAGCGGGCCACGCTCTCCGACTGGGAGACGATGATCGACACCAATACCAAGGGGCTGGTGGCGATGACCCATGCCGTGCTGCCGGGCATGGTGGCGCGGGACCGCGGGCATATCGTCAATCTCGGCTCCACCGCCGGCGAGTGGCCCTACCCGGGCGGCAATGTCTATGGCGCCACCAAGGCCTTCGTGCGCCAGTTCAGCCTGAACCTGCGCGCCGACCTCTTCGGCACCCAGGTGCGCGTGACGGATATCGAGCCTGGGCTGGTGGGCGGCACCGAATTCTCCAACGTGCGCTTCGGCGACGATGCCAAGGCCGCCGCCGTCTACCAGGGCGCCGATGCGCTGACGCCGGAGGATATCGCCGATGCGGTGCACTGGGTGGCCACGCGCCCGGCGCGGGTGAACGTCAATACGCTGCAGGTGATGCCGGTCTGCCAGAGCTTCGGTCCGCTGCGCGTCCACAAGGCCTGAGGCCACTGGCCACCGGGGCGCCCCGCCCCGGTGGCGCGTTCAGGCGGCCAGGGTGCCGTCGCCGGAAGGTGCGTTCTCCTGCCCCGGCACCGGCGCGGGGCGGCCGAGCAGATAGCCCTGCACCTCGTCGCAGCCTTCCGCCCGCAGGTGCTCCAGCTGCGACTGCGTTTCCACCCCTTCCGCCAGCACCGGGATCTCCAGCGCCCGGCCGATGCCGATCACGGCGCGCAGGATGCCCACCGCCTGCGGCGAGGTATCCAGCTCCGCCATGAAGGAGCGGTCCAGTTTGATCTTGTCGAAGGGAAAGGAGCGCAGGGTGCCGAGCGAGGAGTAGCCGGTGCCGAAATCATCGATCGCCACATGCACGCCCAGTGCCTTGATGCGCTCCAGCAGCGGCAGGGTGCGGCTGCGGTCCAGCATCAGCGTGCTTTCGGTGATCTCCAGCTCCAGCCGCCCGGCGGGCAGCCCGCTGGCGGCCAGGGCCTGCTCCACCTGGCGGGGCAGGTCCGGCTGGCTGAACTGCACGGCGGACAGGTTGACCGCCACCCTTCCGAGTTGCGGATTGGCCGCCGCCAGGGCGCAGGCCTCCCGCAGCACCCATTCCCCGATCGGCAGGATCAGCCCGCTTTCCTCCGCCAGCGGGATGAACTCGGCGGGCGGAACCGGGCCGCGCTCGGGATGGTTCCAACGCAACAGCATCTCATGGCCGCAGGGCTCGCCGGTCTGCAGGTTCACCTGCACCTGGCAGAGCAGGTGGAACTGCCCCTCCGCCAGCGCGAGGCGCAGCTCATCCTTCATGCGGCGGCGGTGGCGTTCCGCCGCGTCCATCTCGGCGTGGTAGAAGCTCAGGCCGCGCGTGGCGGAGGACTTGGCGCGGCGCATCGCGAGGTCCGCATTGGCGCGCAGTTCCTCGCCGCCCCGCGCGTCGGCGGGAAAAAGCGAGACGCCGATGGAGGCGGTGATGGAGACCTCGGCGCCGCCGCCGATGTAGCTGGGCTCGGCCAGCAGCCGCTCCAGCCGCGTGATCACGTCGAAGACCTCCACCGCCTCGGTGAAGGGCAGCAGCACGCCGAACTCGTCGCTGCCCAGCCGGGCGGCGAAGGCGCTGGGCGGCACCGCCTGGGTGATGCGGCGGCCGATGCCGCGCAGCAGCGCATCGCCGCCGGTATGGCCATGCAGGTCGTTCACCTCCTGGAAGCGGTCCAGGCCCAGGTGCAGCATGGCCAGCGTGGGCACCACCTTCCGCCGCTCCGCCGCCCGCAGCGTCTGTTCCATGCGCTGGGCGAAGCGGGCCCGGTTGGGCAGGCCGGTCAGCGGGTCATGCACCGCGAGGTGCAGGATGCGCCGCTCATGCTCCCGCCGCTCCCGCAAATCGCGGAAGGCGAAGACGCGGAGGCCGGGGGAAGGCATGTCCTCCCGCACCACCACCTCCACCTCCAGGCTGGAGCCGCTGGCATGGTGCAGCCGGCCCTCGCGCGGGGCGCTGCCCAGGCCCTCCGCCGCCAGGGGCAGGGACAGCAGCGGGCCGGGCAGCGGCTGGCCCAGCAGCCACGGCCGCTCGCGCCCCAGCATGGCGGCGAGGGTGTCATTGGCCTCGACGATGCGCCCGCCCCGCACCACCGCCAGCCCTTCCCGCGCCGAATCCGCCAGGCTGCGCAGCCGGCTACGGGCATCGGCGCGGGTGCGGTGGTCGATCATCCAGGCGGCGGCGGCGGCGGCCATGACCAGCAGCCCCACGGCCGCCACCGTCAGCGCCAGTTCCGGCCACACCACCGGTTCCGCCGCCGCGCCCGGCAGGGTGACGGAAACGGCGGCCATGCCGGTGAAATGCAGCGCCGCCACCGCGAGGCCGAGGCAGAGCGGCCCCAGCAGCCGCTGCCAGGACCTGCCGCCACGCAGCGCGAGGTGCAGCGCCAGCATGCCGAGGCCGCACCCCAGCAGCAGCGAGGCCGCGACATAGCCGGGGTCGTATTCCACGATGGCGCCATGGCCCAGCGCCGCCATGCCGGCGTAGTGCATCAGGCCGATGGCAAGCCCCAGCCCGGCGCCGCCCAGCAGCCGGGCCCCGCGCCAGGGCGCCACCGCCACCGCCCCCGCCATGCCCCAGCCCAGGATGGCCAGCAGCAGCGACCACAGCGTCATCAGCGGGCTGAAGCCGAGGGAGGTGGCGGGCTGGTAGGCCAGCATGGCGATGAAATGGGTGCACCAGACAAAGGCGCCGCCGGCCACGCTGCCGAGCAGCAGCCAGCCGGCGCGGGACCAGCCCTCGGCTTCCGCGCCCCGCCGCAGCAGCACCATGGAGACCGCCGCGCCGGCAAGGCAGATGACCGCCGCCAGGAGAAGGAGCGCTGGGTCGTGTTGCTCGGCCAGGCAGCTGAAGACACGAGGCACGACCGGTTCCTCCGGATAGTCTGTATCTTGCCGGGGAGTCGCCTGTTCTGGCCGCCCGCCCGGCTTCGCGCCGGTTTAGCGGTTTGCGCCCGTATTGTCTCGCGAAACCGTGATGCGCGCTCGCGGGGCCGCGCGCTTCATTCCACCAGCACGGGCGTCAGGCCGTGCCGGCGGGCGGCGGCGGCCAGGGTGCCGTCGGCCCGGGCGGCGGCAAGAAAGGCATTCACCTCCGCCAGCCAGGCCCTGTCCCCCTTCCGGACCGCATAGGCATAGAGCGAGTTGCCGAAGGCCCCGGGCGGCTCGATCACCCTGGCCCAGTCCTGCGCCTGCAGCACGCGGCGGGTATAGGGATAGTCGCTCATGAAGGCATCGGCGCGGCCGGCCAGCACCTCCTGCTCCCGCGACAGGGGCGAGCGCAGCACCAGCAGGTCGGCGTGCCGCAGGGTCTCGCGCATCAGCGGCTCCATCCGCGTGCCGGCAACAACGGCGATGACATTGCCGGGGCGGTCCAGGTCCGACCATTGCCGGACCCGGGCGGAGCTGCGGGGCGTGACGGCATAGACCGGGCTGGCGAGGTAGGGCTGGCTGAAATCCACCCGCTTCTCACGCTCCGGCGTGATGCCGACCCCCATCATGGCGAGGTCGCAATCCCCCTGGTCCAGCCGTTCGGCGAATTCGGCGAAGCTGGTCTCGACAAAGCGCAGCCGCACCCGCAGCCGGCGCGCCAGTGCCTCCGCCATGTCGATATCCATGCCCTCCAGCGTCCCGGTGCGGGGGCTGCGCCAGGACATGGCGAAGTAATCCGGCCAGATGCAGACCCGCAGCTCCCCACGCGCGCCGATCTCGGCCAGCCGCCCCGCCTCCGCACCCTCCGCCCTCACGCCGCCCAAGTGGAATATCTCGCAAAAGGCAAGGGCGGCGGTCATGATGCCCAAGGCCATGCTACGCATCAGAGAGTTTCTCAATCATCTGCTCCGCTCACCCGGGCGGCGATCCTTCAGTGTCTCGGAGCCGCGGCCCTGGTTGCTGTTCGCGGGCGCGGTGGCTCTGGTCGGTGCCTGCCTGGCCGGTTTCTACGGCATCCTGACGCAGAGCAGCCAGCGCAATGCCACCGAGCAGGCGGAACGGCTGACGCATGGCGTGGTGGTCTCGCTGGCGGACCAGCTCACCCGCGCCATGCAGACGGTGGAATTCATCCTGGAGGACCTGACCGAACGCACGGCGCCCGAGGAGCGGGCGGAGGCGGTGCGGCTGCTGGCGCAGCGCACGCGCCATATCTCGCAACTTCGCGCCCTGCTGCTGGTGGATGCCGAAGGCACCGTGGTCACCGCCACCACGGAGGCGGTGGTGGGCCGCAGCGTGGCGGACCGCGACTGGTTCCGCCTCCAGCAACTGGGCGCGCGGGCGGTGCGGCTAGGGGAGCCTGAGCCCGATCGCTACCTGCGCGAGCCCGGGCTGCGGGGCAGCCTGGCGGAGCAGATCGCCCAGGCGGGAATCTGGTCCATCCCCCTCTCCCGCCCCCTGCGCGGCCCGCGCGGCGAATTCGCCGGCAGCGTGGTGGCGCTGCTGAACCCGAATTACCTCGCCGGCGTCGTCACGCGGGAGGCCGAGGCCTTCGGCGTGACGGTGCGGTTGCACAGCTTCGGCGGGCTGCTGCTGGCGCGCTCCTCCGCCTCGCTCGCCGGCATCGGCGAGCCGAGCCATGCCTGGCCCTTCCGCGACTTCCTGCCGCGGCGGGAGAATGGCAGCTGGGCTGGCCCGGACCAGGAGGGGCAGGACGTGGTGGCCGCCTTCACCACCACGCGGGAGGGCCTCTTCGTGGTGGAGGCGGCGCGGCCGCTGGCCCTGGCGCTGCAGCCGCTGCACAGCCTGGGCCGGCTGCTGCTGGCCGGCATCGCGGCGGTGGCGGCGGTGACGCTGCTCTCGCTCTGGCTGCTGTTCCGGCAGGCCAATGCGCTGCGGCGCCAGGGACGGGCCCTGGCGGCCAGCGAGGCTAGCGCCCGTGCCGCGACCCGCGCCCAGGACGAGTTCCTGGCGGCGATGAGCCACGAGATCCGCACGCCGATGAATGGCGTGATCGGCATGGCCGGCCTGCTGCTGGATACCAGGCTGGACCCGGTGCAGCGCCGCTATGCCGAGACGATCAATGGCAGCGCCGAGCACCTCCTGCTGGTGCTGAACGACATCCTCGACTTCTCCCGCCTGGAGGCCGGAATCATCAAGCGCGAGGCGGTGCCCTTCGAGATCGAGCAGGAGGTCGCCACCATCGCCGAGCTCTTCTCCCCCCGCGCCGAGGCCAAGGGGCTGGAGCTGTTCTGCGACCTGGACCCGGAGCTGCCGGCCATGGTGCGGGGGGAGCCGGGGCGCTTCAGGCAGATCCTGTTCAACCTGGTCGGCAATGCGGTGAAGTTCACCGATTCCGGCTGGGTGGAGATCGCCGTCAGCGTCAGGCCGGAGGGCCAGGGGCAGGCGCGGCTGGCCTGCATCGTCAGCGACACGGGCATCGGCCTCGACCCCGCCACCATTCCGCAGTTGTTCGAGCGCTTCACCCAGGGCGACGGCTCCATCAGCCGGCGCCACGGCGGCGCCGGGCTGGGGCTGGCGATCTGTCGCCGGCTGGCGGAGCAGATGGGCGGCAGCATCGGCGCCAGGCCGCGCGAGGGCGGGGGCAGCGTCTTCCTCTTCGACATCCTTGTCGCGCTGCCCGAGGCTGCTTCCGCCCCGGCGCGGCTGCTGGATGGGCAACGGGTGCTGGTGGCGGATGACCTGGCGCGCCGGCGCGGCATCACCCAGCGGCAGTTGCGCGCCCTGGGGGCGGAGCCGGAGGAAGCCACCGCCGCCGCCGCGCCCGCGCTGCTGCGGCAGGCCAG
>NZ_JACTUZ010000119.1 GCF_014490445.1 Pseudoroseomonas ludipueritiae
GGGCCTCGGCATGGCCGGGGCCGGCGGTCTCAGCCAGCCGCGCGCCGGGCAGCAGCGCGCGGGCGCGCTCCAGGCGGGAGCGGCGACGGCTGCCGGCAGTGGGGTTGAAGACGATCAGCATGGGCCGCCCTGTAGAGCATGAAGCGCGCCGCGTCGCATACGGCCCAGGCGTTGTCAGCAAAGCTTCACGCCCAGGGCGGCATCGGCAGGCTATCCAGGCTGTGTCGCAGCGCCGGGAACACCATGCATCACAGCCCCGACGACGGGATCACGCCGAAGCGCCGCTTCCGCAGCGTCTTCATCTCCGACACCCATCTCGGCACGCGCGGCAGCCGCGCCGAGGCCCTGGCGGAATTCCTGCGCCATGTGGAATGCGAGAAGCTCTACCTGGTCGGCGACATCGTCGATGGCTGGCGCCTTCGCAAAAGCTGGTACTGGGACAGGCATCATGACGAGGTGCTGCGGCTGATCCTGCGCTTCGCCCGCGCCGGCACCGAAGTCACCTATATCCCCGGCAATCATGACGAGTTGTTCCGCGCCTGGCTGGGCCTGGAAGTGGCCGGCGTGAAGCTGGTGCGGGAGGCCGTGCATACCGCCGCCGATGGCCGCCGCTTCCTGGTGATGCACGGCGACGAATTCGACAGCGTGGTGCGCTACTACCGCTTCCTGGCCCTGCTGGGGGACAGCGCCTACAGCATGGCGCTGGAGCTGAACCGCTATTTCAATATCGCCAGGCGCCGCCTGGGATATCCCTACTGGTCGCTCAGCCAGTGGCTGAAGCGGCAGGTGAAGGGCGCGGTGATGGCGATCGACCGCTTCGAGACCGCGCTGGCCGCCGAGGCGCGCCGCCACGGCCACCATGGCGTCATCTGCGGCCATATCCACCATGCCGAGATGCGCGACATCGGCGGCGTGCTCTACATGAATGGCGGGGACTGGGTGGAAAGCTGCACCGCGCTCGCCGAACATGACGATGGCCGCTTCGAACTCCTGGACGGCACCGCCGCGCAGCGCCTGCCCCAGCCCATGCCGCCGCTGCCCGCGCCGCGTCTCACCCTGCCGGCCTGAGGATGCCGCCCGGCGCGCCCGCGCGCATCCTGATCGTCTCCGATGCCTGGCTGCCGCAGGTCAATGGCGTGGTGCGCACCCTTTCCGTGGTGGTGCAACACCTGCGCGAGGGCGGCGACGTGGTGGAGGTCATCGGCCCCGACCGCTTCCGCACCTTCCCCACGCCCGGCTATGCCGAGATCCGCCTGGCCCTGGCGCCGCGCCGCCGCCTGGCGCGGCTGGTGGCGGAATTCCGCCCCGATGCCATCCATGTCGCCACCGAGGGCCCGCTAGGCTGGGCCGCCCGCGCGCTCTGCCTGAAGCAGGGCTGGCGCTTCACCACCTCCTTCCACACACGCTTTCCCGATTATGTCCATGCCCGCACGGGAGTTCCGAAGGCCTGGAGCTGGGCGCTGATGCGCCGCTTCCACCGCCCTTCCGCCGCCGTGCTGGTCGCGACACCATCGCTCGCGCGGGAAATGGCGGCGCGCGGCTTCACCGGCCTCGCGCCCTGGTCGCGCGGCGTGGACCTCGACCGCTTCAAGCCCGCGCCCCGCGCGCCCTGGGAAGGGCTGCCGCGCCCGGTCTTCCTTTATGCGGGCCGCATCGCGGTGGAGAAGAACATCGAGGCCTTCCTCGCCCTCGACCTGCCCGGCAGCAAGGCGGTGGTGGGCGATGGCCCGCAGCGCGCCGCGCTGCAGGCGCGCTTTCCGCAGGCGCATTTCACCGGCAGGCTGGAGAACGGCAAGCTCGCCGCCGCCTATGCCGGGGCGGATGTCTTTGTCTTCCCCTCCCGCACCGACACTTTCGGCCTTGTGCTGCTGGAGGCGCTGGCCGCCGGCACGCCGGTCGCCGCCTTTCCCGTCACCGGGCCGGTGGACGTGATCGGCACGGCGCCGGAGCCGGTGGGCGCGCTGGACGAGGACCTGCGCGCCGCCTGCCTCGCCGCGCTGGAGACCGACCGCGCCGCCTGCCGCCGCTATGCCGAGGGCTGGTCCTGGGCCGCCTGCGCCGCGCGCTTCCGCGAGACACTGACGCCCGCGGCATCCTGACGGGCCTGGGGCGGTGTGGGCCGCGCTGAAGGCGGGCCGGGGTTCCGCCCGGCCCCGCCCCGTATCAGCCGCCGGTCAGTTCCAGCGCCTGCCGCTCGAAGAGACGGCGGTAGAGGCCGCCCGGCCGCTGGACCAGCGCCTCGTGCCGCCCTTCCTCCACCACCGCGCCGCGGTCGAAGACCAGGATACGGTCCATGGCGCGCACCGTGGAGAGCCGGTGCGCGATGATGATGGCCGTGCGGCCACGGATCAGCCGCCCCATCGCCTCCTGGATCGCCGCCTCGCTTTCCGAATCCAGGGCCGAGGTGGCCTCGTCCAGGATCAGGATCGGCGCATCGGCCAGGAAGGCGCGGGCCAGCGCCACGCGCTGCCGCTCCCCGCCCGAAAGCTTCACGCCGCGCTCGCCGACCAGCGTGCCGTAGCTGCGTGGCAGGCGGCCGATGAACTCCTCGGCATTGGCCAGGGCGGCGGCGCGGCGGATCTCCTCCATCGTCGCGCCTGGCCGGGCATAGGCGATGTTCTCCGCCAGGGAGCGGTGGAACAGCACCGGCTCCTGCTGCACGATCGCGATCCGCTGGCGCAGCGAGGTCTGGGTCACCCGCCGCACATCCTGCCCGTCGATGGTGACGCGCCCTTCCGTCACGTCGTGCAGCCGCTGGATCAGCTTGACCAGCGTGGTCTTGCCCGAGCCGGAGGGGCCGACGAGGCCGAGGCTTTCCCCCGCGCGGATGCGCAGGTTGAGGTCGCGGTACAGCGGCGTGGGATGCCCGCCATAGCGGAAGGTGACATGCTCGAAGGCGATCTCGCCGCGCGTGACGGCGAGGGGGCGCGCATCGGGCGCATCCTCGATGCCGAGCGGCGCGTCATGCAGCGCCACCAGTTCCTCCATCTCGTTCACGCCGCGCTGCAGGTTGCTGATGTGGTAGCCGACATCGCGCAGATAGCCCTGCACCATGAAGAACATGGTCAGCACGGTGGCGAGGTCGCCGGCATTGGCCTCGCCGCGCCACCACAGCCACAGCGCGGCGCCGAGGATGACGACGCGCAGCAGCGTCATGGTGGCCGTCTGCGCCGCGCCGGAGAGGGTGCCGCGCTGCCAGGTGCGCGCGGTGCGGCGGCGCCACTTGCCGATCATGCGGCCGAGGCGGGCATCTTCCCGCGCCTCGGCGCCGAAGGCCTTGACCACGGCATTGGCGCCCACCGCATCCGCCATGGCGCCGCCCAGCCGCGTGTCCCAGCTATTGGAGAGCCGCGCCGCCGGCGCCACCCAGCGGAGGGAGAGCCACACCGTCTGCGCCACATAGAGCGCGCCGCCGAGGCCCACCAGCGCGCCCATCAGCGGCCAGCGCCAGCCCAGCAGCAGCGTGGCGCCGAGCAGCATCATGGCCGAGGGCAGCAGGGCAACCAGGATGGTGTCGTCCAGCAGGTCGATGGCCCACATGCCGCGGCTGATCTTGCGCACGGTGGAGCCGGCGAAGCTGTTGGCATGCCAGTCGGCCGAGAAGCGCTGCACCCGGTGGAAGGCTTCCGCGCCGGTGGCGGACATCACCCGCAACGTCAGGCCAGTGATGGCCATGAAGGCGCCGGCACGGCCGCCCAGCAGCGCCAGGCCCAGCAGCGCCAGCATGCCGAGCGCCCGCAGCGCCTCGGCCAGCGCGGCCTCGCGCCCGATCTCCCCGGCGCGGACAATGGCATCGACCAATTGGCCGGCAAAGACCGGCACCAGCACATCGGCCAGGGTGGCGATGGTCATGCCGGCCAGCACGGCGGCCAGCAGGGCGGGGTGGCGGCGCAGCTGGCGCCACAGAAAGAACAGAACGGCGCGGAAAGGCTCCACGCGCGGGGTTTCGGCGGTCACGGCGTTTCACCGCCCGCGTCACACGGGCGGCCCTTCGGAGCGGAAGCCGCGACGCAGGCCCTGGGGCAGGCCGCAGGCTTCGGGAACGGGACAGGCGGTGGAGGAGGTTCGTGGCCGGGAGGGGCCGTGCGGACCTAGCGGCGGCGAGCCGGTGCGCTGAAGGCCGGGCCTTTGCGGCCCAGGGCCTTGCCCGGCATGCGCGGCGCTGGCGGGACGGGCGCCTGCTGGTGACGCGGATCTGTCATGGCGGCCCTCCTGCGCTGGAAGATTGCGGTGCCGCACCATAGGAAATCCGCCAAGGCGCCGGCAAGCATTCCATCGGACACGGCTGCGCGAGCATTCCTGGTGTTCCGGGGCCCCGAGGCCGCTCCGGCATCTTCCAAGGTTCTAACTACGGTTTTTCAGAGCGGTTCCAGGGGCGCCACAGGCGCGACCTCCGCTCCATCGCTGCGGGAAGCGGCGCCGTCCGGCGCGGAAGCAGAACGGCCTTCCCCCGCCTCACTTCAGGACGCGGTACACCGTCACGTCCCGCGCGTCGCGGTCTTCCAGTTCCCGCGTCGTCGGCACGGAGAAACGCGCCACGGCGGCGAGGCCTTCCTTGGGCAGATAGGCACGGCCAGGGTCGGCCAGCAGCACCTCGGCGCCCTCCCCCGCCATGCGGCGCAGCCAGGGGAAGATATGGCCGGTCATCGGCGCCTCGTAGCAGACATCGCCGGCCAGCACCGTGTCCCAGCGGCAGGGCTGGCCCACCACGTCGCCTTCCGGCGTGGCGACGGAGACGCCGTTGTGGCGGGCATTCAGGCGGGTGGCGGCCAGGGCCAGGGGGTCGATCTCGGCGGCCTCGGCGCTCTGGGCCCCGGTCAGCATGGCGGCGATGGCGGCGAGGCCGCCGCCGGCCGCGAAGTCCAGCACGCGGCGGCCGCGCACCGGCACGGTGCCGTCCAGCATCAGCCGTGCCAGGGCCTGGCTGCCCGGCCAGGCGAAGGCCCAGAAGGGCGGCTCGATGTTGCGCGCCGCCAGCCATTCCTCGGTGGCCTGCCAGATGGGGGTGATGGCGGTGGCGAGAAAGAGTTCCACCTCCGGCACCATGGCCGGGCGGGCGGGGGCGGTATGCGCGGCGATGAAGGCTTCCCCGTCCTTCACAGCCGGCCCGCCAGGAAGGCCAGGACCACCAGCAGGCCGGTCTCGCGGTTGCTCTGGAACAGCCGCAGGCAGAGGGCGGGGTTGTGGATATCCAGCCGCGTCACCTGCCAGGCCAGCATGGCGGCGGGCGCCAGCAGCACCGGCCAGAACCAGGGGCCCATGCCGGCGAGGTAGCCGGCCAGCGCCAGCAGCAGCACAACGCCGCTGTAGCAGACGGCCAGGAAGGGGCGCGTCCGCTCCCCGAAGCGGCGGGCGGTGGAGCGGATGCCGACCAGCACGTCATCCTCGCGGTCCTGGTGGGCGTAGATGGTGTCGTAGGCCAGGATCCAGAGGAAGGCGGCGGCGTAGAGCGCGATCCCCGGGCCATCCAGCCGGCCGGTGGCGGCGGCATAGCCTTCCGGCGCGGCCCAGGAGAAGGTGAGGCCCAGCACCGCCTGGGGCCAGTCCGTCACGCGCTTGGCGGCGGGGTAGAGCGCCACCGGGATCAGCGACACCACGCCCAGGATGACGCAGAGCCAGTTGAGCTGCAGCAGGATGACCAGCCCCAGCAGCAGCAGCACGGCCAGAAAGACCACCGCCTGCTTCACGGACACGGCGCCGGAGGCCAGCGGCCGTCCGGCGGTGCGGGAGACCTTCTTGTCCAGCTCCCGGTCCCAGAGGTCGTTCACCACGCAGCCGGCGCCGCGCATGATGGTGGCGCCGAGCGCAAACAGCAGCGTCAGCCACAGGCCCGTGCCCCAGTCCGGCGCCGCCATGGCGAAGGCCCAGAGGCCGGGCAGCAGCAGCAGCCAGACGCCGATGGGCCGGTCGAGCCGCATCAGCAGCGCATAGGCTTGCCAGGAGGCCGGCAGATGCGCCACCCATCCCCGGGCGCGGATATCGGTGTGCGGAGCCGTGCCTGCCTCTGTTCTCCTGGAGCCGCTCATGTCCATCCCTCGCCTGTATGTCGAAGCCGATCTCGCCGAAGGGGTGGATGTGCCCGCTTTGCCCGGCCAGGGCCACTACCTGGGCCAGGTGATGCGCAAGGGTGAAGGGGATTCTGTTCATCTCTTCAACGGGCGGGATGGGGAATGGCGCGCCCGCATCGGCGCCATCCGCAAGGACCGCGCCACCCTGGTGCCGGAAGAGCAACTGCGCCCCCAGGCCGCCACGCCCGATATCCGCCTGCTGCTGGCCCCCCTGAAGCGGGACGCCATGGAATGG
Source organism: Pseudoroseomonas ludipueritiae (assembly GCF_014490445.1). GTDB lineage: Bacteria > Pseudomonadota > Alphaproteobacteria > Acetobacterales > Acetobacteraceae > Pseudoroseomonas > Pseudoroseomonas ludipueritiae. The sequence continues at coordinate 6,304 of NZ_JACTUZ010000119.1, forward strand.
GTGGTGGAAAAGGCCACCGAGCTGGGCGTCGCCTCCATCCACCCGGTGCTGACGACGCGCGGCGTGGTCGGCCGCATCAACCATGAGCGCCTCTCCACCATCGCCCGCGAGGCCGCCGAGCAATGCGAGCGGCTGGACCTGCCGGCCATCGCCCCCGCCCAGGACCTGCACGCGGCGCTGGATGCCTGGGACGGCACGCCGCTTTTCCTCGGCCACGAGCGTGGAAAGGCGCCTTCCCTGGCCAGCCTGCTGCCCGGCCGGGCACCCCCGCTCGGAATTCTGGTCGGGCCCGAGGGTGGATTTACCAAGCCGGAGCTTGACGCCATGGGCCGGCGACACTTTGTTTCATCGGCCGCGCTCGGTCCCCGCATCCTGCGGGCGGAGACGGCGGCGGTCGCGGGGCTGGCGGTGCTGCAGGCATTGGCCGGTGACTGGACCGTCCCCTCCTGATACGGCAAACCCCGTTCCCAAGACGGGCTTTTCCGGCCCACGCTCGAACGGATCGCAGGTTTACCCAATGTCCAATCCCGGCGAGGCCGATCTCACGCCGATCACCTCCTTGCGGCAACTCGCCGAATGGTTCGCCAAGGGCTCCAAGCCCGCCTCCCAGTGGGGCATCGGCACGGAGCACGAGAAATTCGGCTTCTATCACGCTGACCTCGCCCCCCCGCCCTATGCCCCGGGGCCGGAGCGCGCGGGCGGCATCCGCGCCCTGCTGGAGGGGCTCCAGGCCAAGGGCTGGTCGCCCATCCTGGATAACGGCAACCCCATTGGCCTGACGCGCGGCAAGGCCAGCATCAGCCTGGAGCCGGGCGGGCAGTTCGAGCTCTCCGGCGCGCCCCTGCCGGACCTCCATGCCGGCTGGGATGAACTGAAGAACCACCTGGACGAGACGCGGGACGTCGCCGCCCCCCTCGGCATGGGCTTCGCCCCCTTGGGCTTCCACCCGCTGGCCAAGCGCGACGACATGCCCTGGATGCCCAAGGGCCGCTACGCCATCATGCGCAACTACATGCCGCGCGTGGGCTCCATGGGCCTCGACATGATGCTGCGCACCTGCACCGTGCAGGTGAACCTCGATTTCGGGGACGAGGCGGACATGGTGGAGAAGCTGCGCGTCTCCCTCGCGCTGCAGCCCATCGCCACCGCCCTCTTCGCCAATTCCCCCTTCGCCGAGGGCAAGCCCAACGGGCTGCGCACGCTCCGTGGCCGCGTCTGGACCGAAACCGACCCCGACCGCACCGGTATCCCCGCCGTGGTCTTCGAGCAGGGCTTCGGCTTCGAGCGCTTCGTGCAGCACGTGCTGGACGTGCCCATGTACTTCATCATGCGCGAGGGCCGCTGGATCGACTGCGCCGGCGCCAGCTTCCGCCGCTTCATGGCCGAGGGCCTGCCGGACCACCCGGGCGTGGAAGCCACGATGGGCGACTGGGCCGACCACGTCACCACCGTCTTCACCGACGTGCGCCTGAAGCGCTTCCTGGAGATGCGCGGCGCGGATGCCGGCAGCCCCGAGATGCTGCACGCCCTGCCCGCCTTCTGGACCGGCCTGCTCTACAACGACGCCGCCCAGAAGGCCGCGGCTAGCCTGGTGCGCGACTGGCCGGTAGCCGAGATCCAGGCCCTGCGCGTCGCCGTGCCGGAACGCGCGCTGGAAACCCCCTTCCGCGGCCGCAGCGTGCGGGAGGTGGCGGCGGATGCCGTGGCCATCGCCCGCGATGGGTTGCGCGCACGCGGGCTGGGGGAGGAGGTCTACCTCGCCCCGCTCGAAGAGATCCTGGCCAGCGGCGAAACCCAGGCGGACCGCTGGCTGCGCCTGTGCCGCGAGGAATGGGGCGGCGATGTGTCCCGCATCTTCAAGGCGGCTGCGGCGGCGTAAGCAAGGCTGGTGCGCTGCCCTCGCGAACGTATACGTTCGCGCCCGCCGGGGTGGTGAGACCACCCCGGACCCTGCTTCGAGTTTTGCGACCCTGGGCCGAGGCGCGGCGCCAGCTTTTCAAAAATGGCTGCGCGGGCTGAACCCGCAGTCGCCGGAGGTCATCGATCTCCGGCGCACCCGGCCGGTTACCTGAAAAAATCGATGGCGGGGTCCGGGGTGACACTGTCACCCCGGCGGGAGCGTCCAGAGAGGGCGGAGCCCTCTTCGGCCCCGGCCTGCCGCCCTGTTACGCCGTCGCGAAGGCCAGTGCCTGCCCTGCTTCCCAGGCCACGGCGGCGACGCTCCCCGGCTCCGGCAGGTTCGTGCCGCCCACGGGGCGTTTCGCCAGGATTTCGCCGCCATCGCCCAGCGCCAGCTTCAGGCGGACGTGGTCGCCCTGGAAGATGGCTTCCCGCACCATGGCGGGCATGGCGCCTTCGCCCAGCTCGGCGGCGGCGACACCGGCCACGGCCACGCGCTCGGGCCGGATGGTCACCAGGCAGAGGGCGCCGGGCGCCAGATCATCGGCGGGGCGGGCCATCACCTCGGGGCCGCAATCCAGGGCGATGCGGGCTTCATCGGCGTTGCGCGTCAGGACCCTGCCGGGCAGGCGGTTGTTCTCGCCCACGAAGCCGGCGACGAAGGCATTGGCCGGGCGGTCGTAGATGGCGCGGGGCGGGGCGAGCTGGCGGATCAGCCCGCCCTCGAAGACCGCGATGCGGTCGGACAGCGTCAGCGCCTCCTGCTGGTCGTGGGTGACGTACATCATCGTCACGCCGAGCCGCTGGTGGATGTCGCGGATCTCGAACTGCATTTCCTCGCGCAGCGCCTTGTCCAGGGCGCCGAGCGGTTCGTCCAGCAGCACGATGGGGGGTTCGAAGACCATGGCGCGGGCCAGGGCCACGCGCTGCTGCTGGCCGCCGGAAAGCTGCGCCGGGCGGCGCTCCCCGAAGCCGTCCAGCCGCACGGCGGACAGGGCGCGGGCGACGCGGGCGGCGCGGTCCGCCTTGGGCACGCCGCGCACTTCCAGGGGGAAGGCGACGTTCTCGGCCACGCTCATGTGCGGGAACAGGGCGTAGGACTGGAACACCACGCCGATGCCGCGCTTATGCGGCGGCAGGCGCGCGATGTCGCGGCCGCCGAGCATGATGCGGCCTTCGCTGGGCTGCTCGAAGCCTGCCAGCATCATCAGCGTCGTGGTCTTGCCGGAGCCGGAGGGACCGAGCAGGGTCAGCAATTCCCCGCGCATCACCTCCAGGTCCAGCTGCTTCACGGCATAGCTGCCGGCAGCATAGGCCTTCCGCACGCCCTCGAACCGCACCAGCGCCTCGGCCATGGCTTCTCCTGCATCCCCGATGCGAGGAGGAAGCGGCCAGGGCCGGGCACTTGTCAACCGCGCGCGTGGCGCCGAGGCTGGGCGGCAGGCAACCTGGGGATGGAAGATGGAGCTGCTCGCGGAAAGCCTGATCGTGGAACGGCAAGGGGGCATCGCCCGCCTGCGGCTGAACCGCCCGCGTGCGCTGAATGCGCTGGACCCGGCCATGATCCACGGCATCGCCCGCCACCTGGCGGAATGGCGCGAGGACCCTGGCGTGGCCGCCGTGCTGGTGGAGGGCGAGGGCGGCCGCGCCTTCTGCGCCGGCGGCGACGTGCGCCATGCGCGGGAGATGCTGCTGGCCGGTGATGGCGCCGGGCTGGTGCGCTTCCTGGCCGATGAATACGCCATGAATGGCGATATCGGCGAATTCCCCAAGCCCTGGATCAGCCTGATCGACGGCGTCTGCATGGGCGGCGGCATCGGCGTCTCGGTGCATGGCAGCCACCGGGTGGTAACGGAAGCCGCCGTGCTGGCCATGCCGGAGACCACCATCGGCCTCTTCCCCGATATCGGCGCCAGCTACGTGCTCTCCCGCATGCCGGGGGCGCTGGGCTTCTGGCTGGGCCTGGCCGGGGCGCGGATGCGGGGGCCGGAGGCGGTGGAATGCGGCTTCGCCACGCATTTCGTGCCGCGCGAGGACCTGCCGGCGCTGCGGGAGGCGCTGCTGGATGGCGATCTCTCCGCCATCGGCCGCATGGCGCGGCCGGTGCCGCCGGGCACGGTGGCGGCGCGGCGGGCGGAGGTGGACCGCTGCTTCGGCGCCGGCTCCGTCCCCGCCATTGTCGCGGCGCTGGAGGCCGAGGGCACCGAATGGGCCGCCGAGCAACTGGCGGTGCTGCGCCGCGTCTCCCCCACCAGCCTCTTCGTGACGCATGAGATGCTGAGGCGCGCCCGCCACCTGGACCTGCGCGGCTGCCTGGCCATGGACGTGGCGCTGGCGCGGACCGTGACCCCGTACCCCGACTTCGCCGAGGGCGTGCGCGCCCTGCTGGTGGACAAGGACAACACCCCCCGCTGGACCCCTGCCCGTATCGAGGAGGTGGACCCCGCCCGCATCGCGGCCTTCTTCGAATGAGCCCCGCCGAGGCCACCGCCGTCCTCTGGCACCGCGCCGGGCTGCCGGCGGAGGCCCTGGGCTGGCTGGAACTGACCGGGGCGGAACCCGCCCTGCCCTCCTCCTTCGCCGTGGGCACGGCGGCGCAGGCCAGCATCGCCGCCACCGCCCTGGCCGCCGCCAGCCTCCACCACCAGCGCGGCGGCCCAGCCCAGCGCCTGGCCGTGGAGATGCGCCACGCGGCGGCCGAGTTCCGCTCCGAGCGCCTCTTCCGCGTCGATGGGCAGGAAGCGCCGGAACTCTGGGACGCCATTGCCGGCCTCTACCCCACCGCCGACGGCTGGGTGCGGCTGCACACCAATTTCCCGCACCACCGCGACGGCGTGCTGCGCCTGCTGGGCGTGGAGAACGACCGCGCCGCCGTCGCCCGCGCCCTGCTGGGCTGGCAGGCCCAGGCCTTCGAGGATGCCGCCGCCGAGGCCGGCCTCTGCGTCGCCGCGCTGCGTTCCTTCGCGCAATGGGATGCCTCGCCCCAAGGGCAGGCGGTGGCGGATTGGCCGGTCTCCATCACCCGCATCGGCGATGCCCCGCCCCGGCCCCTGCCCGCCGCCGCCCGGCCGCTGGAAGGGCTGCGGGTGCTGGAGATGACGCGCATCATCGCCGGCCCCGTGGCCGGGCGGGCGCTGGCCGCCCATGGCGCCGATGTGCTGCTGGTCACCGCCCCGCACCTGCCCGCCGTGGCGCCGCTGGTGATCGATACCGGGCGCGGCAAACGCTCCGCGCAACTGGACCTGCGCCAGCCCGAGGGCCATGCCCGGCTGGAAGCCCTGGCGCGGGGGGCGGATGTCTTCCTGCAATCCTATCGCCCCGGTGCCCTGGCGGCACATGGCTTCACGCCGGCGCGGCTGGCCGCCCTGCGCCCCGGCATCGTCCATGCCAGCCTTTCCGCCTATGGCTGGGAAGGCCCCTGGCAAGGCCGGCGCGGCTTCGATTCCCTGGTGCAGACCGCCAGCGGCTTCAACCGCGCCGAGGCCGAGGCCGCCGGCGACAGCAAGCCCCGCCCCCTGCCCGCCCAGGCGCTGGACCATGCCTCGGGCTACCTGCTCGCCTTCGGCATCCTGGCGGCGCTGCACCGGCGGGCGGCGGAAGGCGGCTCCTGGCAGGTGCGCGTCTCCCTCGCCGCCACCGCCCGCTGGTTGCGTGGGCTCGGGCGACTGGAACAGGGCTTCGCCGCGCCGGACCCAAGGCGGGAAGATCTGTTGGATCTGCTGGAAGAAACCGATTCCGGCTTCGGGCGGCTCAGCGCCGTGCGGCACGCGGCGCGGATGGAAGCGACGCCAGCCTTCTTCGCGCGGCCTTCCGTGCCGCTCGGGACAGATGCGGCGCAGTGGTGAGAAGGCCGGGGGAATGAATTCCCCCGGACCCCCCTTCTTTTTTCTTCGAGTTTGGGTTCGAGCTTAGGCGAGCGGCGGGGTCGCTGTGGTGTTTTCAAGAAAGGCCGCGCGAACAGAGGCCGCAGTCGCCGGAGGGCCAAGCCCTCCGGCGCACCCATAAACTCGAAAGAAAGAAGGGGTCTGGGGAATTCATTCCCCAGCCTTGAAACTTCAGGAGGCGGAAGGCGGCCGCCGCCCGACCTGCACCGCGATTTCCTGCTGCCGCCCGTCGCGGATCAGCGTCAGGCGCACCGTCTGGCCCGGCGGCGTGCCGGCGACATTGCGGATCAGGGTGCGGGAGCCTTCCATTCGCTCTCCGTTCAGCGCCACCAGGATATCGCCCTGGCGCAACCCGGCGCGGGCGCCGGGGCTGCCGCGTTCCACGGCCTGGACCTGGGCGCCGCGGCGCCCGCCGGGCTCGTTGCCGAAGTCCTGCACGGCGATGCCCAGCCAGCCGCGTTCCACCCGCCCATCGCGGCGCAGTTGCTCGATCACGCCCTTGGCCAGGTCGGAGGGCGTGGCGAAGCCGATGCCGGCGGAAGCATTGGTGGGGGAGAAGATGGCGGTGTTGATGCCGATTACCTCGCCGGCCGTGTTGAACAGCGGCCCGCCGGAATTGCCGGGGTTGATGGCGGCATCGGTCTGGATGAAGTCGTCGAAGGGCCCGGCGCCGATCTCGCGCCCGCGGGCGGAGACGATGCCGGTGGTGACGGTGCCGCCGAGGCCGAAGGGATTGCCGCAGGCCAGCACCCATTGGCCGACGCGCGTGCCGGCGCTGCTGCCCCAGGGCACGGAGGGCAGGCTGGTGCGCGGTTCCACCCGCAGCAGGGCGAGGTCGGTCAGCTCATCGGTGCCGACGACGCGGGCGGGCAGTTCCGTGCCATCCTGCAGCGAGACCACGACGCGGGATGCGTTGCCCACCACGTGGTTGTTGGTGACGATGTAGCCGGCGGGGTCGATGATGAAGCCCGAGCCCGCGCCCTGCACCTGCTGGCGGCCGCGGCGCTCCCGGAAATAACGCTCGAAGGGCGTGCCGCGCAGCTCGGGCGGCACCTGGGTCGTGGTCTGCTCGCTCAGCACCGCGATATTCACCACGGCCGGCATCACGCGCTCCGCCAGGTCGGCGAAGTCGGGCAGGAGGCCGCGCTGCGCCTGGGCGGGGACGGAGGCGCAGGAGATCAGCGGCAGGGCGGCGCTGGCGGCCAGCCCGGCGAGCACGAAGCGGCGGGAACGGGGGGCGGGGGTGCGGGAAGGGATCGGCGGCATGGCGGGGGACATCCTGGCGATAGCACTGAACAGTGGCGTCGGACCGTGGCAGCTTCAACGGAACGCTTCCACCGTCAGTTGCGCTTACATGGGGCGGGATGGGTCTTCCGGCCAGTCGTGCTTGGGGTAGCGGCCGCGCATGTCCTTGCGCACATCGGCCCAGGCGCCGCGCCAGAAGCCCGGCAGGTCGGCGGTGACGGCGACGGGCCGCCCGGCGGGGGAAAGCAGCGCCACCTGCAAGGGGATGCGCCCCTGCGCCAGCGGCGGCAGCATCGCCATGCCGAACAGCCATTGGGCGCGGGCTTCCAGGCGCGGCACCTCCCCCGAATAGTCGATGGCGGCGGAACGGCCCTTCGGCAGTTCCACCCGCACCGGCAGGGCGGCATCCAGGGCGCGCTGCTGGGCATGCGGCACCAGGGCGCGCAGGATGCCGGTGGCATCCAGGCCCTTCAGTTCCGAGAGCTTGGTCAGGCCGGACAGCCAGGGGGCCAGCCATTCGGTGGCGGTGGCGGCGAGCGCGGCGTCGGAGACATCCGGCCATTCCTCCGGCGCCAGCCTGTGCATCCAGCCCAGGCGGGCGCGGGTCTGGCTGGCGGCGTCGGTCCAGTTGAGGTCGCGGAAGCCGCGGCTGGCGGCGGCCCTGGCCAGTTCCTCGGCCACGGCGGCGGGGTCGGCGTGCGGGATGGTGGCCTCTTCCAGTACCAGCGGGCCGAAGCGCAGGCGGCGGCGGGCCACCACGGCGCCGGCGCGGGCGTCGAAGGCGGCGCCTTCCTCCCGCACCAGGCGCTCGGGGAAGCGGGATTCCAGCACGGCGCGGTCCAGCGGCGCGGCCATGCGGATGCGGGCCTCGGTGCCCGCCAGCTCCAGGTCCGCCACCGCCAGCAGCGGGGATTTGCCGAGCTTGTCGGTCGCCGGCAGCCGGGCGCCCTGGCCGGAGGCCATGCGGAAGGCGCCATCCATGGTGCCGCGCTTGGCGGCGATGCGGTCGGGGAAGCCGGCGGCCAGCAGCAGGCCGGGGTCGCCCGCCGCCTCG
>NZ_JACTUZ010000012.1 GCF_014490445.1 Pseudoroseomonas ludipueritiae
CCAGCAGCGCCTGGGCCACGGCCTCAGCCTGGGTGGCACCCGCCCCGGCGGGCAGATGCGCGGCGACGGGCCGCCGGTCCTCCGGCCGCAGCAGCAGCGTGCCGGGGGAGCGCGCCATCTGGCCCACCAGCGCGGCGTCATAGACATGGTCGGCGCGCAGCAGCAGGGCGGCGCTTTCGCCCGCCCCGGCCACCGGCACCTTGGCGCGGGTCAGCGCACGGCGCAGCAGCTCGGAGGAAGGCATGCTCCAGACCGGCACCGGCCCCTCGCCCAGCAGCCGTGCCGCCACTGGCGCGGGGGCATTCGCCGCCGGTGCGGCAGCCGCTATGGTCGCCCCCTTATGTCCCTGGTCCTGGCCCATCTTTCCGATCTCCACCTGCCACCCGAGGCTGGGCCGACCCTTCGGCAGCTCTTTGGCAAGCGCTTGCTGTCCTACCTTGCGTGGCAACGCAAGCGCCGCCGCCGCACCGAACTGCCTTTGCCCCGCCTGCTGGAGGATCTGGCCGCCTTCGCGCCGGAAGCGATCGCCGTCACCGGCGACCTGACGCATTTCGCCCTGCCGGACGAGTTCCGCGCCGGGCGCGCCTTCCTGCAACGGCTGGGGCCGCCGGGCAAGGTGCTGGCCATTCCCGGCAACCACGACGCGCTGGTGCCGGTGCCCTGGGCGGCGGGGCTGGGCCATTGGGCCGAGTGGATGCGCGGCGACACCGCCGGCTTCGAGGGTTTCCCCTTCCTGCGCCGCATCGGCGATGCGGCCATCATCGGCCTCTCCACCGCCGTGCCGACCATGCCGGGCCTCGCCTCCGGCCGGCTGGGGCGGGAGCAGGTGGACCGGCTCGGCTCATTGCTGGCGGAGGCGGGGCGCCAGGGCCTGTGCCGCGTGGTGCTGATCCACCACCCGCCGCTGGGCGAGAACCGCCGGCGCGGGTTGCAGGACCGGGCGGCGCTGTTGCAGGTGCTTGCCCAACATGGGGCGGAGATGCTGCTGCATGGCCATAGCCACCGCCCCGCCCTGCTGCCGGTGGCGGGCCCGGCCGGGCAGGTGCTGCCGAGCATCGGGGTGCCCCAGGCCCTGGCGGGGGCGGGGCACCGTCATCTCTCGCGCTGGCACCTCTACCGCCTCGGCCGGGAAGGCGGCGCCTGGGTGCTGGAAACCCTGGTGCGCGGCTACGACCCGGCGGCGGGCCGCTTCCGCAGCCTGGGCGAATGGCGCCTGAGGCTCGGCGGCGCGGTGGGGGAGGCGGCGGTCAGTATCGCAGCCTGATCGGTACACGGCCTCCCTCCGGCCCCACCTGGAAGCGCACGGAGTCGAAGCTCGGCAGGCCGATCACCGTCGGCGCGTCGTTGGAGAAGCCATAGCCTTCCGCCGGCATGCCCAGCAGCGTGCGGTTGAAATCATGGTCGTCATTCTCGTCGTGATAGACCGCGACCGCGTAGATGCCGGGGGTGGAGACGGCGAAGCAGGCCTCCGCCTGGGTGCTGTGCAGCGGCACGCGCTGCCGGGCCAGCTTGCCGGTGCGGGCCAGGAAGGCATCGGGCCGGCTGCCATAGAGCGTGATCGTCATGTTGCCCGCGACCTTGCGCGCGCCGCTGACCACCACCTCGATGCGCGGCCCATTCGGCGCGCCGGGGGCGCCGCAAATCCCCGCCACCTGTTCCGCGGCGCTGACGGATGCCAGTGGCGCCAGGGCCAGCATGGCGAGCAGCACAGGCCAGCCACGTCTCAGCCGCCGCAGCCGCCCCTCGTCCTCGGCGGCGTGAGGGACTATGTTGAGCCCCGGAAACGCCCTTCGTCCCCTCTGTTTTTTGAGACGCGGAATGCCAAGTGCGACACTGAACAAGTTCGGGTATCCCATGACGCTGGTGGGGGAGACGAAGCACTGGGCGGTGCTGGTGCGCCCGGAGCAGCCGACGCTCGGCAGCCTGGTCATGATCTGCCGCGAGCCTGTTACAGCCTTCGGCGAGGTCAGCCCGGCCGCCTTTGCCGAGATGGGCGGCGTGGTGGCGCGGATCGAGGCCCTGCTGCGGGATTTCATCGGCTACGCCAAGATCAACTACCTCATGCTGATGATGGTGGACCCCGATGTCCATTTCCACGTCATCCCCCGCTATGAGGGCAGCCGTGAGCATAACGGCCTCTCGGTGCCGGATGCCGGCTGGCCCGGCCCCCCGGCGCTTGGCACGGCCGTGAAGCCGGATGAGGCGGCGCTGAAGGATCTGGTCGCCACGCTGCGCGCGCGCTGGGCCGGCCTGCCAGCCTGATGGACACGGCCCCCGCCACGCTGGAGGCACGGCCGCGCGCCACCAGGGGCGCCGGCAGTCCGCTGGTGACGCGCTATCTGCTGCGCCTGCTGGGGCGGCCGCTGGTGGCGACCCTGCTGGTGGTGCTGCCGGCCCTGCTGCTGGAGCGGCTGCTGCGGCTCTTCGACCTTGTCGCCACCAGTGCCGGCGCGGTGGGGCCGGTGATCCAGCTGGTGCTCTTCCTGGTGCCGCATTACATCGGCCTGGCGCTGCCGGCGGCCTTCTTTGTCAGCGTCTTCACCGTTATCACCCAGTTGAGCGAAAATCATGAGCTGGATGCCCTGCAAGGCACCGGCATGTCGCTCTCGCGGCTGGCGCGGCCCCTCCTGGCGGTGGGCGTGGCGCTGGCGCTGCTGGGGTTGTTGCTGCATGGCTATATGCAGCCGCTCGGCCGCTACAACTACCGCGCCGCCTTCAATGCCGTGACCCATGCCGGCTGGAACGCCAAGGTGGGCGCGGGGGACTTCATCCGCCTCGGCAGCCGCCTGACCGTCACGGCTGATTCCGTGGATGCCATGACCGGCCAGCTCACCGGCGTTTTCATCGAGCAGCGGCGGACCGATGGCACCGAGGTCACCACCACCGCCCGGCGCGGCTGGCTGGTGCGCCAGCCCGATGAAGGCACGCTGGTGCTGCAACTGGAAGGCGGCTCGCAGATCGAGGTTTCGCCCGAGGGCGAGGTGAATACCCTGCGCTTCGGGGATTCCTCCGTCACCCGCCCCTTCAGCCTCTCCATCCCGCCCTTCCGGGCCCGCGGCGACGACGAACGCGAGATGACGCTGGACGAGCTTTGGAAAGCCACGTCCGGCCCGCCGCCCACCTCGACCGGCGGCGGCGGCCCGATCCCGCACAGCCGCCTGGTGGGCGAGCTGCATGGCCGGCTGGTGCGCTCCTTCTCCTTCGCGCTGCTGCCGCTGCTGGCGGTGCCGATGGGCCTGGGCGCCAAGCGCACGCGGCGCTGGCAGGGCGTGGCGCTCTCGGCGCTGATCCTGGTGATCTACCACCATGGCGTGCAGCTGGCGGAATCGCTGGGCGATATCGGGCTGATCGACCCGCGCCCGGCGCTCTGGGGCCTTTTCGCCGGCTTCGCCATCCTCTCGGCGCTGGCCTTCCGCCATGCCAACCGCAATCCCTACGAAGGCCCCTTCGACGCGGTGCTGGAGCGGTTGGAGGGCGTGACCGCCGCCATCGGCGCCCGCCTGCCGCGCCGCCGCCGCCGTGCCGCCGCCGAGGCCTCTTCCGAGGCCGCGCAGCCATGATCCGCCGCCGCTACCTGTCGCGGCTGTTCCTGGGGCGGCTGCTGGCGGCGCTGCTCGGGCTGGCGGCGCTGATCCAGTTGCTGGACCTGTTGGACCGCGCCAGCGAGGTGCTGCACCGCGGCGGGCTGCTGGACCTCGCGCGCTATGCCGGGCTGCGGCTGCCCAGCGTGCTAGGGCAGATGGTGCCGCTGGCGGTGCTGATCGCCGGCATGCTGACGCTGCGCCGGCTGGCCATGACGCTGGAGATGACGGCCCTGCGCGCCGCCGGCATCCCCGTGCGGCGCGTGCTGGTGATGCTGCTGCCCGCCTGTGCCATGGCGGCGGTGGCGCAGGCGCTGCTGCTGGGCATCGTGGCCCCGCGCACGGAACGTGCCCTGGCCGCCTGGTGGGCCCGCACCGAAAGCCGTGCCCTGGTGCCGGACAAGAAGCCGCAGCGGGTGTGGCTGCGGGCTGGCTCGCAGATCATCGGCATCGACCGTGTGTCGCTGGATGGCACGCAGTTGCAGGGCGTGCTGCTGGTGCCCCGCAGTGCCGATGCCCTGGCCCTGGCCCGCATCGAGGCGGGCAGCGCCGAGCATACCTCCGCCGGCTGGACCCTGCGTGACGTGCGCGTGGCGGAGCCCAGCGGCGCCGTGCTGGCGCGGCAGGCGCTGCGCCCCTGGCCCGAGGGCCCGCCACCGGCCGAGATCCTGGACGTGGCACGGCCGACCGAGGCACAGGACCCCTGGTGGCTGCTGCGTGCCCTGCGGCGGGAAAAGGCGGTGGACCGTGGGCCCGCCTTCTACCAAACCCGCCTGCATACCATGGCGGCGCGGCTGCTGGGCCCCTTCGTGATGCTGCTGCTGGCCGCCGCCGTGGCCTTCGATGTACCGCGACGGGGTGGTGGCATGGCGCGGCCGCTGCTGGCGCTCTGCCTGGGGCTTGGCTTCATGCTGCTCGGCGGCCTGCTGGGCGCGCTGGGTGAGGCCGGGGTCATACCCGCCGCCCTGGCTGTCTGGACCGCGCCGATCCTTTTCGCCGCGATCGGCGGCAGCCTGCTGATCCGCTTCGAGGAACAATGATGACCGAGCACAGCCGGGCGGCGGTGGAGATCGTCCCGGTCTCCGGCGCCGCCGCCATGGAGCGTTTCATCCGCCTGCCGGAGCAGTTGCTGCGTGGCGACCCGAACTTCGTGCCGCCGCTGCGGATGGAGCGGCGCCTGGCCTTCTCCACGCGCAAGAACCCCTATTTCCGCCATGCCGAGGCCGCCTTCTGGCTGGCGCGGCGCGGCGGGCGGGTGGTCGGGCGCGTCAGCGCGCAGCAGGACCGGCTTTCCCCGCCCATGGCGGATGGCAGCCCCGCCGGCCATTTCGGCCTGCTGCTGGCCGAGGACGACGCGGATGTCCACGCCGCCCTGCTGCGCGCCGCCGAGGGCTGGTGCGCCGCGCGTGGGGTGAAGCGCATCACCGGCCCCTTCAGCCTGTCCATCAACGAGGAAAGCGGGCTGCTGGTGGCGGGCCACGACACGCCACCCATGCTGATGATGCCGCATGACCCGCCCCATACCGCCCGGCAACTGGAGGCGCTGGGCTACCGGCGGGAGAAGGACCTGCTGGCCTACCGGGTGGAAACCGCCGCGCCGCCTTCCGCCGCCGCCGCGCAACTGGTTGGGCGCGGCCTGCCGCCGGGCGTGGTGCTGCGGCCCATCCGCATGGGCGAGATGCGGCAGGAGGTCGCGCGGCTGGTGGGCATCTTCAACGATGCCTGGGCCGACAACTGGGGCTTCGTGCCCATCACCCAGGACGAGGTGGACACCATGGCCACCGCCCTGAAGCCGCTGCTGCGGGAGAAGCTGGTCTGGTTCGCGGAAGTGGAGGGGGAGGCGGTGGCCTTCGCCGTCTGCCTGCCCAATCTGAACGAGGCGATCCGTGACCTGGGCGGCAAGCTGCTGCCGCTAGGCTGGGCCAGGCTGCTCTGGCGGCTGAGGGGCCAGCGCATCCACACCGCACGGGTGCCGCTGATGGGGGTGAAGCGCAGCCTGGCCAAGGGCATGCTGGGCCGGGTGCTGCCCTTGTTCATCGTGGATGCGCTGCGGCGGGAGGCACGGGCGCAGGGCATCCGCACCATCGAGATGTCCTGGGTGCTGGAGGATAACCTGCCGATGCGCCGCCTGGCCGAGGCTGTGGGAGGCGAGGCGTACAAGACCTATCGCGTCTTCGGCAAGGACCTGGCGGCGTGAGCGGCGCCACCGCCCTGGTGCTGGCCGGCAGCCGTGCCGGCGCGGCGGACCCGATGGCCGTGGCCGCCGGCGTCTCCCACAAGGCGCTGCTGCCGGTGGCTGGCGTGCCGATGCTGGCACGGGTGCTGGAAGCCTTGCGGGACAGCCCCCGCATCGCTCGCATCGTGGTGATGATCGAGGCGCCGGAGCGCAGCCTGGCGGGCTTTCCGCTGGAGCCCGATGTGCTGCTGCGCCCGGCGCAGCCCTCGCCCAGCCTAAGCGTGGCGGCGGCGCTGGAGGAATTCGGCGCGCCGCTGCTGGTCACCACCGCCGATCATGCGCTTCTGACGCCCGCCATGGTGGCGGAGTTCATGGCCGACCTGCCGCCGGGTGTGGACGCGGCGGCGGGGCTGGCGCGGTCGGAGGTGGTGCTGGCCGCCTGGCCGGGTACGCGCCGCACCTGGCTGCGCTTCCGCGGCGGGCGCTTCAGCGGCTGCAACCTGTTCTGGATGGGCACGCCGCGCGCCGCTGGGGTGGTGGAGTTCTGGCGGCGGGTGGAGCAGCAGCGCAAGAAGCCGCTGGCCATGGTGCGGATGCTGGGTCCCTGGGTGCTGCTGCGCTTCGCACTGGGCCTGCTCAGCCTGCCGCAGGCCCTGGCCGCGCTGGGGGCCCGCACCGGCACGCGGCTGGGAGTGGTGCAGATGCGCTTTGCCGAGGCCGCCGTGGATGTGGACAAGCCCGCCGACCTGGAACTGGCCGAAGCCGTCCTGGCGCGGCGGGGCTGAGGGCAGGGGCTATTCGGCCGCCGCCGGTGCGAGGCCGGCCTGGCGCCAGCGCTGGCCCAGCAGCTCCGCCCGCATCACATCGGCCGGGAAGTCGATCTCGCCCCAGGAGAGGCCCTCGATGGAGGCGACGCGGACCTCGGTCTTGGCCGCAAGGGCGTCGATGACGGAAAGGTACCAGCGCTTCAGCCCCTCCGGCTGGCGCATCACCGCCTCCACCCCCGCTGTGAACTGGGTGCCGCCTTCCCCACGGAACAGCAGCATGCCGATCGACTCGCCATGGGTGCGCTCCGGCGGCAGGGTCTTGCCGATGGCGCGCAGGCGCGTGCCTTCCAGCGAGACCTTCATGTCGTCGTCGTCGTAATGCGGCTTGCGGTCGATGGTGACGGTGATGGGCACCTGGGGCGCCTGCAACAGCCGGGTCAGGATGGCGGGCTCGAAGAGCGTGTCGCCATTCAGCAGCACGCAGCCATCCTCGCGGCTGCCGCTTTCCAGCACGTCGCGGGCGAGGAAGCAGCTACCGATATTGTCGGCCACGGCGAAGAAGGGATTGAACCGCGCCCTTACCCTGGCGGCGAAGCTCCCGAGTCCCGCCAGCATCTCATCCACCCGCCCGGCCCCGAATCCGGTCACAACCGTGACATCGGTGATGCCATTGGCGGCCAGGCCCCGGAGCTGCCATTCCAGCACGGGCATGCCGGCCACGGGCAGGAGGCACTTGGGGCGGGTCTCGGTCAGGGGCATGAGGCGCCGGCCCTGGCCGGCACAGAGAATAACAGCACGCAAGATATTCTGGTCCTCGTCGGCCGGGGCTGCGGCACCGCCGCGGAGCCCGGGGCCTGAGCTCCGGGTCAAGGGGGCAAGGCTAGCATCGGACCCGCTCTTACGCCACGGCAGGGCAGCTCTGCATCCGCCATTGTCATCCAACCGCAAGATTGACGCGGTGGAAGCGAGTCTCTAGGCAGGCGTGGCGAACTCCCGATCGTGGAGCCGCCTCTATGCCCGCCGGAGCTCTAGGCGGGCTGTATTCGTTTCCGGCCAGGCCGGACATCAGGGCGGAGATAGCTCTACATGCCGCTTCCGATCCCGACCTTGAGCGGCCTTCCGCTGCGCCGGGGTGAGTTCGATTCGCTGCCACAGGCCCTGGATTACGCTGCCGGCGGGGCCACCGGGCTGGCTTTCCATTCCATCCGTGGCGGCCATGTCGCCAGCCTTCCTTACCGCGAGTTACGGCAGGACGCCCTGGACCTGGCGGGGCGGATGCTCGGCGCCGGCCTGCGGCGTGGGGAGCGGGTGGCCATGCTGGCGGATACCTCTCCTGATTTCGTGCGCGCCTTCTTCGCCGCGCAGTATGCCGGGCTGGTGCCGGCGCCGCTGCCGCTTCCGCCGCCCTTCGGCGGGCGTGATGCCTATGTGGGGCAGATCGACCGGCTGCTGCGCGAGTCGCGGGCCGCGGCCCTCTTCACCCCCGCCGAGATCCTGCCCTGGCTTTCCCCGGTGGCGGAGCGGCTCGGCCTGAAGCTGTTTGGCACGGTGGAGCAGATGCGCGGCGTGCAGCCCGGTGCCGAGGCGCCGGTGCCGAGCGGGCCGGAAGACATCGCCTATCTCCAGTTCTCCTCCGGCAGCACGCGCCATCCGGCGGGTGTGGCGGTGCGGCAGCGGGCGGTGATGGCCAATACCTCGGGCATCATGCAGCACGGGCTGAAGATGCGCCTGGGCGACCGCACCACCTCCTGGCTGCCCTTCTACCATGACATGGGGCTTGTCGGCTTCCTGCTGACCCCGGTGGCTGGCCAGCTCTCGATCGACCTGATGCCGACGGCGGATTTCGCCCGCCGGCCGATGATGTGGCTGTCGATCCTTTCCGAGTACAAGGGCACGCTCTCCTTCAGCCCCTCCTTCGGCTACGAGCTTTGCGTGCGCCGCCGGGCCGCCGTGCCGGAAGGGCTGGACCTGTCTTCCTGGCGCGGCGCGGGCCTGGGTGGCGACATGATCCGCCCGCATGTGCTGGCCAGCTTCGTGGAAACCTTCGCCCCGCATGGCTTCCGGGCCGAGGCGCTGGTGCCCAGCTACGGCATGGCCGAGGCGACGCTGGCCATCTCCTTCGCCGAGCTGGACCGTGGCATCCGGACCGATGAGATCGACCTGACCCGGCTGGAAACCGATGGCCGCGCTGAGCCCGCCACCGAGGCCACAGAGCGCCGCCGCCAGTTCGTCGCCTGCGGCGCCGTTCTGCCGGAGCACGAGCTGGATATTCGTGACGCCGAGGGCCACAGCCTGCCGGACCGGCAGGTGGGCAGCATTCTGGTGCGCGGCCCCTCGATCATGCTGGGCTATGATGGCCAGCCGGAGCGCACGGCCGAGGTGCTTTCGCCCGATGGCTGGCTGAACACCGGCGACCTGGGCTACCGCCTGGATGGCGAGGTGGTGATCACCGGCCGCGCCAAGGACGTGATCCTGGTCAATGGCCGCAATATCTGGCCGCAGGACCTTGAGTGGTCGGTGGAGCAGGCGGTGCAGGGCCTGCGCACCGGCGACGTGGCCGCCTTCTCGGTCGATGAGGAAGGCGAGGAAACCGTGGTGGTGCTGGTGGAAGCCCGTGGCGCCCCGGACCCCACGGCGCGGGAGCGGCTGATCGCCGATGTCGGTGGCGTGCTGCGTTCCCGCCATGGGCTGGAAAGCCGGGTGGTGCTGGTGCCGCCGGGTGGGCTGGTGCAGACCTCCTCCGGCAAGCTGAGCCGGGCATGGACGCGCCGGAAGTACCTCGAAGGCGCCTACGGCCCGGTCGCGAGCGCGAATTCGGAAGCCGCCTGACGCATGGGGCTGGTGGCCGTCACCGGCGGCACCGGCTTCGTTGGCCGTTATGCCGTCGCGGCGCTGGCGCGGGCCGGGTGGTCGGTGCGCATGCTGGTGCGGCGGGACCCGGTGCACCCGCTTCTGCGGGACGTGGTGCCGGAACTGGTGCTGGGCGACCTTGAGGAAGAGGCCGCGCTGGCCCGGCTGGTGCGCGGCGCCGACGCCGTGGTGCATATCGCCGGCCTGACCAAGGCGCCCGACCTCGATGGCTTCCTGCGCGTCAACCGCGACGGCACCGCCCGCATCGCCGCCGCCGTGGCGCGTGAAGCGCCGGGAGCGCGGCGGCTGCTGGTCTCATCCCTCGCGGCGCGGGAGCCGACCCTGTCGCATTACGCCGCCAGCAAGCGGGCAGGGGAAGAAGCGGCACGCGCCGCGCCGGGCGGCGAGGGCTGGACCATCCTGCGCCCCGGCGTGGTCTATGGCCCGGGCGACGAGGAAGGGAAGGCGCTGCGTGGCCTGGCCACCGCGCCGCTGGCCGCCATGCCGGGCCCGCCGGAGCCGCGCATCGCCATGATCCATGCCGCCGATGTGGCGGAAGCCATTGCCGCTTTCTGCGGCGCCGGCATGGCAGGCGGGCTCCACGAACTCTGCGATGCACGCCCTGATGGCTATGGCTTCGCCGAGGTGCTGGCCATCACCGCCGCCGCCCTGGGCCGCAGGCCGCCGCGCATGCTGCGGCTGCCGGATGCCGTTTTCCTCGGCGCCGGCGCGGCGGCGGATCTCTGGGCCGGCCTCAGCGGCCGGCGAGGCATCTTCGGCCGTGGCAAGGCGCGCGAGTTGCTGCACCGCGACTGGAGCGCCAACCGCGCCCTGCTGCCGCCCGCCACGCTCTGGGCGCCGCAGATCCCACTGGCACGGGGCATGGAAGGCGTGGCGAAATGGTGGGCGAATGGCTCCGCCGAGGTCACGCTTGCTGGCGCGCATCTACCCGGAGTCGATAATTCGGACTAGTGTCTCCGCCCCTGCTCCAAGACGCAGGCCGGGACCATTACATCGCAGCTGCGGCCGGGCTTCCGCCGATGGCGCACAACAACCACCGTGGGGAACAACGATGAACGACATGGCACAGGGCAGCCAGGCACAATCCGGCAAGAAGCTGCAGCCGGGCGTGGTGACCGGCGCCGACTACCTGACGCTGCTGGAGGCCTGCCGCGAGGGCGGCTATGCCCTGCCCGCGGTGAACGTGGTCGGCACCAACAGCATCAACGCGGTGCTGGAAGCGGCGGCGAAGAACAAGTCCGACGTCATCATCCAGCTCTCGAACGGCGGCGCCCGCTTCTTCGCCGGTGAGGGCTGCCCCGATGCCGCCGCCGCCCGTGTGCTGGGCGCCGTTTCCGCCGCGCAGCATGTGCATACCGTTGCCAAGGCCTATGGCATCTGCGTGGTGCTGCACACCGACCACGCCGACCGCTCCCTGCTCGGCTGGGTCAATGCCATGATCGACCATGGCGAGGAGCACATGAAGAAGACCGGCAAGCCGCTCTTCTCTTCCCACATGATCGATCTCTCGGCCGAGCCGCTCGATGTGAACATCGAGGAATGCGCCAAGGTCCTGAAGCGCATGGCGCCGCTGGGCATGAGCCTGGAGATCGAGCTGGGCGTGACGGGCGGCGAGGAAGACGGCATCGGCCATGATGTCGAGGAAAGCGCCGACAACGCCCACCTCTACACGCAGCCTGAGGACGTGCTGAAGGCCTGGGAGGTGCTCTCCCCCATCGGCCATGTCACCATGGCGGCCTCCTTCGGCAACGTGCACGGCGTCTATGCCCCGGGCAACGTGAAGCTGCGGCCGGAGATCCTGAAGGCGTCGCAGGAAGCGGTGTCCAAGAAGTTCGGCGGCGGCGACAAGCCGATGGCGCTGGTCTTCCACGGCGGCTCGGGCTCGGAGAAGGACAAGATCACCGAGGCCGTGTCCTATGGCGTGTTCAAGATGAACATCGACACCGACACGCAGTTCGCCTTCGCCGAGCCGGTGGGCGCCTATGTCGATGCCAATCCGGTGGCCTTCAAGCACCAGATCGACCCGGCCACCGGCAAGCCGCAGAAGAAGCTCTACGACCCCCGCAAGTGGCTGCGCGCGGGCGAGAAGGGCATCGTGAAGCGCCTGGACGAGGCCTTCGCCGACCTGGGCTCCGCCGGCCGCTCGCTGGCGCAGTAAGCGACTTCGGCCCGGCGCGTCACGGCGCGCCGGGCCAGCCCTCGGCCTGGCTGAGGGCGCGGGCCGCCTCGATGGCCAGGGGCCCGACGCGGCGGCGGAAGGCATCCACTTCCCATTCCGCCAGCGACGCCGCGACATGGATCGCGGCCACCGGCCGCCCCTCCCGGTCCCGTACCGCGGTGGCCAGCACAATCTCCCCCAGCAGCGTTTCCTCGGCCGTCAGGGCGAAACCGTCCCGCCGCGCCTCGGCGATCTTGCGCCGCAGGCCGGGCAGGTCCGTGATGGTCCTGGGCGTCAGGCGGGGTCGTTCCGATTGCGCCAGGATTGCCTCGGCCTCGGCGGATGGCAGCGCCGCCAGCATCGCCCGGCCGCCGGAGCTACTGAAGGTGGGCTGCCGCCGCCCGACCAGCGTGGCGAAGAAGCTTTCCCGCTTGCTTTGCAGCCGCACCGCATAGACCACGCTGGCGCCGTCGAAGAGGCTGAGGTCCACGCGCTCCTGCACCGTGCGGCGCAACTCCTGCAGCACAGGCGTGGCACGCTCCACAAGCGGGTTCATCCGCAGCGCGTCGAAGGAACGGTCCAGCAGCCGCTTGCCCGGCACCAGCCCGGCGCCCCCCGCGCCGCGTTCCAGGTAGCCCAGGGCCTGGAAGGTATGGGCGATGCGCTGCGCCGCGCTTTTGTCGAGCCCGCTGGCCGCAGCCAGCTCCGCCAGGGAAAGGGGGCGCGCCTGCTGCCCGAAGGCTTCCAGCACGCGCATGGCGCGTTCCACCGATTGCAGGAACAGGCGGTCGTCCGCGCCCTCCGGCACGGCTGGGCGCTTTCCCTTTGACACCTTCACCGAGGCTTCCTAGGCTTCAATTCCGATGTGACTGTATTGTAGAGCAATACGGGTTATGTCCAGTATTCTTTCGGGGCCTGCGGCATGGGTGGACGTTTCGATGGGCGGGTTGCGGCGGTAACCGGGGCCGCCTCCGGCCTCGGCCGCGCGGTGGCCGAATCCCTGGCGCGAGAAGGTTCCCGGCTGCTGCTGATGGACCGTGACGCGGCGGGGCTGGAAGCGCTGGCGGCCCGCTGCCCTGGTTCCCATGCCGTGGTGGTCGATGTTTCCAATGCCGCCGACATGGCGCGCGCGGCAGCCGAGGGGCTGGAACGCCTCGGCCCCGCCAGCCTGCTGGTCACTGCCGCCGGGATGCTCGGCCCAACGGTGCCTGCTGTGGAGGCGGAGGAAGCGGATTGGGACCGCGTCTTCGCCGTCAATGTGAAAGGCACGTGGCTGACCGCGCGGGCCTTCATTCCGCAGATCCGGCAGGCCGGTGGCGGCGCGGTGGTGACCATGGCCTCCACCGCCGGTCTCGCAGGCTCGCTGGCGCTGCCGGCCTATTCAGCCAGCAAGGGGGCGGTGGTGATGTTCACACGCTCCCTGGCGCTGGCGCATGCGCCGGAAGGCATCCGCGTCAATTGCGTCTGCCCCGGCTCCATCGAGACGCCGATGCTGGAAGCCACCTTCGCGGCGGCGGGAGATGAGGCGGCGGTGGCCGCGCGCATCGCCGCCTTCCGCGCCCGTCATCCGCTGGGCCGCTTCGGCAGGCCGGATGAGGTGGCGGAGACCGTGTTGTTCCTGCTGAGCGAAGGCGCCGGCTTCGTCACCGGCGTCGCCCTGCCTGTCGACGGAGGCCGCCTTGCCTGACCCCACCCGCTTCGCCGGAAAGGCCGCGATCGTCACGGGTGCGGCCGGCGGCATCGGCGCGGCCACGGCAGCCCGCCTGGCCGCCGAGGGCGCCAAGGTCCTTCTGGCGGATCGTGAGCCCGGCTTCGCGACCCCGCCTGGTGCCGCCGCCTGCGTGGTGGATATCACCGCGCCTGATGCCGGCAAGCGGCTTGCCCAGGCGGCGTTGGATGCCTTTGGCCGCATCGATATCCTGGTGAACAATGCCGGCATCGGCGGCTCCCGCCCGCTGCTGGACAGCGATGACGCGCTGATCGCGCGTCTCGTCGATACCAACCTGAGCGCCGTCCTGCGCGTGACGCGCGATGTGCTGCCGCATCTGACGCTGCCAGGTGGCTGCGTGGTGAATCTCTCCTCCGTCTTCGGGCTGGCGGGCTATCCGGGCAGCACGGCCTATGCGGTGGCCAAGGCGGGCATCGCGCAGTTCACCCGTCAGCTGGCGGCGGAGCAGGGGCCAAGCGGGTTGCGCGTCAATGCCGTGGCGCCGGGCGTCATCGAAACGGCGATGACGAAGGGGCATTTGCAGAATCCCGACTACCAGCGCGCCATGTTGGCCGCCACGCCGCTGCGCCGCAGCGCGCGGCCGGAGGAGATTGCCGGCGTCATCGCCTTCCTGGCATCGGAGGATGCATCCTTCGTGACGGGACAGGTGATCGTGGCCGATGGCGGCTGGCTGGACGGGCGACACCCGCCGCGCGGCGACGAACACTGAAAACAGGAACGACCATGATCGACATGAAGGTGAACTGGCCGAACGGGGCCCGCATCGCGGTGATGCTGACCTTCGACTTCGATGCCGAGACCCTGTGGCTCTCCCGCGACCCGGCCAATGCGCGCCGCCCCGGCATCCTGAGCCAGGGCGTCTATGGCGCGCGTGTCGCCGTGCCGAAGATCCTGGAGACACTGGCGGAGGAAGAGGTCAAGGCCACCTTCTTCGTGCCCGGCTGGACCGCGGAGCATCATGCCAGCCGTGGCGAGATGATCCTGAAGGGCGGGCATGAGATCGCGCACCATTCCTATTCCCACAACTGGATCGATCCTGACTTCCCCGACAAGGAAGTGGAGGAGATGGAAAAGGGGCTGGAGGCGCTGAAGCGCGTGCTGGGCGTGGTGCCGAAGGGCTATCGCTCGCCGGCCGGGGAGAGCAGCGACAACATGGTCTCGCTGCTGCAGAAGCACGGCTTCCTGTATGACAGCTCACTGATGTCGGACATCAATCCCTATCGGCTGGAGCTGCCGGATGGCAGCCGCGGACCCATTGAGCTGCCCTGGCACTGGAGCCTGGACGACGCTCCGCATGCGCTCTTTTCCATCAAGAGCCCGCGTCCGATTTTTCCCAACAGCCACCTACGCGAGATCTTCCAGGACGAGTTCCGCGAGATCTACCGCTGGGGCGGCCTTTATAACCTTGTGATGCATCCGCAGATCAGCGGCCGGCCCAGCCGCGTGGCGCTGCTGCGCGAGATGATCCAGTGGATGAAGACTTTCCCCGGCGTCTGGTTCGCGACGGGCGCCGAGGTGGCGCAGGCCTGGTCCGCCGCGCATGAGGCTGGCTGAGCGCGATGACCAAAGGGGAAGATAAGGCCATGCAGCTTCGGAAATGGCTTCGCAGGACGGTCCTGGCCTCGGCGCTGCTGGCGACGGTGGGCATGGGGGCACCGGCGGCGGCCCAGCCGGCGGAAAAACCGCTGCGGCTGGTGATCAATGTCGGCTTGCAGGTGCTGGACCCGATCGTCGGCACCTCCTTCGTCACGCGCAACTTCGCTTACATGGTCTTCGACACGCTGGTGGCGATGGACAGCAAGGGCGACATCAAGCCGCAGATGCTGGAAGGCTGGCGGGTCAGCGACGATGGCCTGACCTATACCTTCACCCTGCGCCCTGGGCTGGAATGGCATGACGGCAAGCCGGTGACGGCGGAGGATTGCGTCGCCTCCATCAAGCGCTGGGGCGGGCGAGATTCCACTGGCCGCCGCCTGATGGCCGCCACCAGGGAGCTGCGGGCGGAGGGTGAGAACCGTTTCGTGCTGCAACTGGCGCGGCCC
The DNA here is from genome assembly GCF_014490445.1 of Pseudoroseomonas ludipueritiae. Lineage (GTDB taxonomy): Bacteria > Pseudomonadota > Alphaproteobacteria > Acetobacterales > Acetobacteraceae > Pseudoroseomonas > Pseudoroseomonas ludipueritiae. The sequence goes on from NZ_JACTUZ010000012.1 coordinate 15,325, forward strand.
TTCGGTGGCGTCATCGACGCACTGGCCAAGCCCAGCATCCATGTCCCCTTCATGATGCCCGCGCGCATCGCCGGCAGCACGCCACCGACGGAAGCGGTGAAGGAGATCATGGGTTCCGGTCCCTTCCTCTTCGTCAAGGAGGAATGGGTGCCGGGCGAGAAGACCGTCTTCCGCCGCAACCCGCGCTATCAGCCGCGCAGCGAGCCCGCCGATGGGCTGGCCGGCGGCAAGGTGGTGCATATCGGGCGCGCCGAGTTCATCAACATCAACGACCCGGCCACCCGCGCCGCCGCCTTGCAGAATGGCGAGGTGGATTATCTGGAATACGCGCCGCTGGACTTCCTGCCGGTGCTGAGCCGGGACCGCAACCTGACCATCGCCAAGCCCGGCGGCATCGCGCAGATCATGGGCGGGCTGGCGCTGAACCATGCCCAGCCGCCCTTCAACAACCTGAAGGTGCGCCAGGCCTTGCAGATGGCGCTGGACCAGGGCGAGACGGTGGCCGTGCATGGCCTGCCCGACGGCATGTTCAGGCCGATCTGCCAGTCCATGACCATGTGCGGCACGCGCTACAGCAGCGAGGCCGGCAGCGAGGGCATCCGGCAGCCCAATATCGAGCGCGCCCGCCAGATGCTGAAGGAATCCGGCTACAACAATGAGCGCGTGGTCTTCCTGCACCCGGCGGATTCGGCGCTGATCAACCCCATGGCCATGGTGGTGGCCGACCGCATGAAGCGGATGGGGCTGAATGTAGACCAGCAGACACTGGACTGGGCCACCGCCGCGCAGCGCTGGCTGAGCAAGGAGCCGGTGGAGAAGGGCGGCTGGAGCGCGGTGCCGGTGGTCTATACCGGCTTCGACCTTTCCGACCCGCTCAGCAATGTCGGCATCAGCTATAACTGCACGGGCAGCGCGCCCTGGCTTTACTGCGACGAGCAACTGACGCCGCTGCTGCGGCAGTTCGAGGCGGAAGCGGACCTTGAGAAGCGCAAGCAGATCATGGCGGAGATCAACCGCCACGCCTTGGCCAACGTGAATTTCCCGCTGACGGGGCAGTTCTCCAGCCCCGCGGTCTGGCGCTCGGAGCTGCAAGGGGTGATCGACTTCGGCTTCCCCGTGCTCTGGAACATCCGTCGCGCGGCACGCTGACCCAAAAGGAGGGGGACGCCGCCGCTCCCCCTCTTCCAGCCCGGGGTCATGGCTGACCCAACGGAAAAACTCTTCCGACCGGAAGATTTTCAGAGCATCGGATGTGTGGCCGGGCTGAAGCAGGGCCGCTTGAACCATGCGCCCGCGCGTTGCATCCTTGGCGCGACGGAGGCCAGCGATGGTGATCGCTAGGAATAATGTGCGTATCCTGGGGCGCGGGCGGCAATCTGTCGTCTTCGCGCATGGCTATGGCTGCGACCAGGAGGTCTGGCAACTGATGACGCCGGCCTTTCTGGCCGATTACCGTGTTGTACTCTTTGATCATGTCGGCTCCGGCGGCTCCGACCTTTCCGCCTATCATCCGGAGCGATATTCCAGCCTGCATGCCTATGCGGAGGATGTGCTGGAGGTCTGCGAGGCCAGCTGCGGCGATGCGCCGGTCTTTATCGGCCATTCGGTCGGCGCCATCATCGGTGCGCTGGCGGCGGCGCGGCAGCCTGGCTACTTCTCCCGGCTCGTGATGCTCACGCCATCACCCTGCTACCTCAATGATGGCGATTATCCCGGCGGCTTCAGCCGGCAGGATATCGAGGATCTGCTGGGGCTGCTGGACCGGAACCGGCTGAGCTGGGCGCGGCTGATGGCTGAGACCATCATGGGCAACCCGGACCGGCCCGCGCTGGCGGAGGCACTGGCGGAGCGCTTCTGCCGTACTGATCCATTGGTCGCGCGGCAATTCGCCCGCGTCACCTTCCTGTCCGACCACCGTGCCGTGCTGCCGGCGGTGAGCACGGAAACCCTGGTGCTGCAATGTGCCCATGACGCCATCGCGCCTGATGCCGTGGGGGCTTACGTGCAGGCGCATCTGCCGCGTGGCCATCTGGTACGGCTGAAGGCCAGCGGCCATTGCCCGCACCTCAGCGATCCGGTCGAGACGGCAGCGGCCATCCTGTCCTGGCTGGCGGATAGTCACTTCTCCCGGGCCAGGGCGTGAGAGGCCCGCCGGTCCCAGGAGCCGGCGCCCCGATGGATATGGATGGCGATGCCCCTGGCGGGCGGATCTCGACGCGGCCGGATGGCAGCATCCTGCAGGCCAACCGCACCTTCCTGAGTTGGACCGGGCATGACGAGGCCACGCTGCTGGCGGGCCGCCGCTTTCAGGACCTGCTGACCGCAGCCGGCCGCGTCTTCCACGACCTGCGCTACCTGCCGGCGCTGCTGCTGGGCGGGCTGGTGGAGGAGATGGACCTCGATCTGTTGCGGGCAGACGGACAGCGGCTGCCCGTCCTGGCCAGTGCGCGGCTGCTGCGCGGCGCGGAAGGCGAGCCGGAGCGCATTCTGCTCAGCTTCACCCTGGCCACGGAGCGCCGCCACTATGAGGAAGAACTCCTGCAGGCACGCCGCCGGGCCGAGGCGGCGGAGGCCGAAGCGCGGCAGGCCCTGCTCGCCGCGCAGTCCGCCAATGCGGCGAAGGGCCGCTTCCTTTCAGCCATGCAGCATGAGTTCCGTACGCCGATCGGGTTGATCATGGGCTATGGCGAGCTGCTGGTCATGGGGGCCGCGCCCGCCCAGCAGCGGGAATACCTCACGGCGATCCAGGACGCCGCCGGGCGCCTACTACATCTGGTGGATGACGCGGCGCTTTATACCGAGGTTCTCGCCGCCACGACGCCGCTGCACCTGACGACGATGTCCATTGGCCTGCTGACACGGCAGGCGACGCAGATGGCCGCGGTGCGGCTCGCCGATGCGGGATTGCGGGTCTCGGCCATGGCGGGGCCGGATCTTTCGGCCGCGATGGAGCCGAAGCTGATGCGCGACGGCATTGCCAGCCTGATGCGGGAACTGGCCAGCCACGCGCCCACGGGCGCGCGGCTGGAGGTCGGCTGGGTGTCGGGGGAGGGGGGGCTGGAACTGACCCTGTGCTGCGAGGCGCTGTCGCCGGAAGTGGCGGCGCGGCTACAGGACCCCCTGAGCGCGGAGAACCTGCACAGGCGCTCGCTGGAAGGCGCCGGGCTCGGCATTGCCATCGCGAAGCAAGTGATGGAACTGCACCAAGGCAGCCTCAGGCTGGAAAGCACCACTGGCGGTGGCACCCTCTTCCGCCTGACGCTGCCCCGAGGCGGTTGATCACCGCCATAACGGCACGTGTTGTGCTGGCTTCCACGGCAAACATGGCCGCAGATGTCAGAAGGGGCGGTAGGAGCCCATGAGGAAGCTGTTCTTCTCGCCCCAGCTGTTCCAGTTGCCATTCATCTCGGCCAGCTCGGCATAGGCAGCACTCTCGCGCTCACGGCGGGCGGCGGCGACCGCGTCTTCACGGGTCTTCTTGGTGCTGCGGATCTCGATCAGCTTGCTGTCCATAGGTCGGCCTCCTGCTCTGCATCTCAATTAGGGCAGAGCCTTGCCACATTCCAGCCCCAATTAAGGCGGGGAGGGTCACGTTTCTGCCATTTTCAGCCCGAATTAAACGCAGGAACTGCAACGATCCAGGAACAGAATGGGCTGAATTGAGGCGATGGTCGCCGAATTATGGCATGGGCTCACGGGCCGGCAGGGTGGGGCGCCGCCGCTCGCCAGGGCTGCGCAGGGGCTTCGGCCCAGGCCTCGGCGGCCACATGGCCCCCAGCAGGCTCAGTAGAAGCTGCGCCAGCAGCAGGCCCAGCATCAGCCCGGCCAAGCCATAGATCGCCCCTGCGGTGCTGATCACCACCTGCGGCACATGCGTGGCCCAGGCGATGCGCAGCACCTCCCGTGCCTCGGTTCTCATGTCCGTCGCCAGCGCCCAGCCTGCCTTCAGCGGCCGCAGCAGCTCCGGCGTAGCCAGCAGCCTTCTGTGGCTGTCGCGCAGCAGTTCCTCCCGCCTCATCGAGGCGGCCAGGCCTTCGGCATTCGCGGGCTCCAGCGGCCGCAGGGCATCCACGGCGGCGGCATCGGCCAGGGCCTCGTTCCAGCGGTAATGCTGGCGCGCGATCTCCTTGCGCTGGTCGATGTCGCGGCGGGTTCCCTCTGCCACCTGCAACAGGGCGGCAGTATAGGCATGGGTCAGCGCCGGCAGTTGCAGCGCCGCCAGTGCGAGCGCCAGCCCCAGCCCGAAGCGGATGCTGTCCGAAAGCCAACCCGCGATGAAGCGCCGCATCGGCACCTGTTCCTTGCTGCCCTTGGTCGGGAAAGCGGTGCGGGGGTGCGGGGTTGCGGGTGATGCCAGCCCGTTGCGGCTCGCCGAAAGCTGGTTTAGGCTGATTGCATACGTATGCAACAAATTGAGGGAGAGTGATCCATGGCACAGTGGCTCAAGCGCGGCACCGATGTGGAAGCCGCCAAATCCGCTGACCGGCAGGTACGGGAGACGGTGGAAGCCATCCTGCTGGATATCGAGGCACGCGGCGATGTCGCGGTGCGCGAACTCTCCATCCGCTTCGACAAGTGGGACCGCGACGGCTACCGCCTCAGCCCCTCCGAGATCCAGGACTGCATGGCCCAGCTGAAGGACCGCGACCTGGACGACATCGCCTTCGCCCAGACCCAGGTTCGCAACTTCGCCCAGGCGCAGCGGGACGCGCTGAAGGATATCGAGGTGGAGACGCTGCCGGGCGTGGTGCTCGGCCACAAGAACATCCCGGTGAATTCCGTGGGCTGCTACGTGCCGGGCGGCAAGTATCCGCTGCTGGCTTCGGCCCATATGTCCGTCATCACCGCCAAGGTGGCGGGGGTGCCGCGCATCATCACCTGCGCGCCGCCCTACCAGGGCAAGCCGGCGCCGGCCATCGTCGCCGCGCAGCACATGGCGGGGGCGGATGAGATCTACTGCCTGGGCGGCATCCAGGCCATCGGCGCCATGGCGCTGGGCACGCAGAGCATCGAGAGCGTGGACATGCTGGTCGGCCCCGGCAATGCCTTCGTGGCCGAGGCCAAGCGGCAGCTCTATGGCCGCGTCGGCATCGACCTCTTCGCCGGCCCCACCGAGACGCTGGTGATCGCGGATGAGGCCGTGGATGGCGAGATGTGCGCCACCGACCTGCTGGGCCAGGCCGAGCACGGCCCTGATTCGCCCGCCATCCTGCTGACCACCTCCGAGAAGCTGGCGCGGGAGACCATGGCCGAGGTGGAGCGCCTGCTGAAGATCCTGCCTACCGCCGAGATCGCGCGGAAGGCGTGGGAAAGCCATGGCGCCGTCATCGTCGCGGAAGACGATGAGGAGATGCTGAAGATCGCCGACCAGATCGCCTCCGAGCATGTGCAGGTCATGACGGAGGACCCCGACTGGTTCCTGGAGCGCATGACGAACTACGGCGCGCTCTTCCTCGGCCCGCGCACCAACGTGGCTTATGGCGACAAGGTCATCGGCACCAACCACACGCTGCCCACCAAGAAGGCGGCGCGCTACACGGGCGGCCTGTGGGTCGGCAAGTTCCTCAAGACCTGCACCTATCAGCGCGTGCTGACGGATGAAGCCTCGGCCAGCATCGGCGAATACTGCTCCCGCCTTTGCGCGCTGGAAGGCTTCACGGGCCATGGCGAACAGGCCAACCTGCGGGTGCGGCGCTACGGCGGCAAGAACGTGCCCTACGGCGCCGCCGCCGAATAAGAGAAGATCGAGGGAGGAGCGCACTCAATGGCCGAGAAGATCGCCATCATCGGCACAGGCCTGGTCGGCAGCGGCTGGGCCGTGGTCTTCGCCCGTGCGGGATGCGAGGTCGCCCTGTACGACGCCGCGCCCGGTGGGGCGGAGAAGGGGCGGGAGGTGGTGGCGCAGCAGCTCAACGACCTCGCCGCCTATGGGCTGGTGGAGGATGAGCCGCCGGCCATCCTGGGCCGCGTTTCCGTCGCCGCCACGCTGAAGGAGGCACTGGACGGCGCCGTCTACGCGCAGGAAAGCACCTTTGAGCGCACGGACGTGAAGCGCGAGGTCTTCAGCGCCATCGACGCGGTGATCGGGCCCGAGACGCTGGTGGGTTCCTCCTCCTCCGGCATCCCGGCCTCGGCCTATACAGACCACGTGGCCTGCAAGGCGCGCTGCCTGGTGGCGCATCCGGTCAACCCGCCCTCGCTGGCCCCGGTGGTGGAGCTGGTGCCCGCCCCCTGGACGGCACCCGAGACGGTGAAGGCCGTGCGGGCCCTCATGGAGCGTGTCGGCCAGGCGCCGGTGGAGATGACGCGGGAGATCGAGGGCTTCATCCTCAACCGCCTCCAGGGCGTGCTGCTGATGGAGGCCTGGCGGCTGGTGGAAGCCGGCCTCGCCACGGCCGAGGACGTGGACAAGACGGTCTCCAAGGGCCTCGGCCTGCGCTGGGCCTTCATGGGGCCCTTCGAGACCATCGACCTCAATGCCCCTGGCGGCGTGGCGGATTACGCGCGACGCCTGGGCCCGCTCTACCACAGCATCGCCGCCTCCACCGATGAGCACCGCGTCTGGGACGAGGCGCTGATCGGCCAGATCGAGGCGCAGCGGCGGGAGGTGCTGCCGGCCTCCGACCTCGCCACCCGCCGCGCCTGGCGCGACCGCCGGCTGATGGCGCTGGCCCGCCACCTGAAGAACGCGGAGGCCTCGTGATGCTGCCCCGCACGCCATCCTTCCGCCTGGACGGGCGGCGCGCGCTGGTGACGGGGGCGGGGCGGGGCATCGGCCTCGCCGCCGCCGCCGCATTGGCCGAGGCGGGGGCGCATGTCACCCTCGCCGCCCGCACGGCCAATGAGATCACGGAGGGCGCCGAGGCTATCCGCGCCGCCGGGGGCAGCGCCGATACGCTCTGCCTGGACATGGGCGACACCAGGGCCACCGCCGCCGCCCTGGCGGCGCGGGAACCCTATGGCATCCTGGTCAACAATGCCGGCACCAACCGCCCGGCGCCCTTCACTGAGGTGACGGTGGAGGATTTCGACGCGGTGATGAACCTGAACCTGCGCGGCGCCTTCTTCGCCGCCCAGGCGGTGGCGAAGCGGCTGGTGGAGGCCGGGCTGCCGGGCTCCATCATCCATATCTCCTCCCAGATGGGGCATGTGGGCGGGCCGCGCCGCACAGTCTATTGCGCCAGCAAGCACGCCATCGAGGGCTTGACCAAGGCCATGGCCATCGACCTGGCGCCGCATGGCATCCGGGTGAACAGCATCGGCCCCACCTTCATCGAGACGCCGCTGACGCGCCCCTTCTTCGAGGACCCGGCCTTCAAGGACCACGTGCTGGGCAAGATCAAGCTGGGCCGCATTGGGCAGGTGGAGGACCTGATGGGGGCGGTGCTCTTCCTGGCCTCCGACGCCTCGGCGCTGATGACCGGGTCGGCCATGCTGGTGGATGGCGGCTGGACGGCGGAGTAGGGAGACCCCATCTCTCCTGCCACACTTCCACGGAGCCATGCCCCATGGACACTCATACTCGCCAATATCCCGTCACCTTCACCGATGCCGAGTGGCGCCAGCGCCTGACGCCCGAGCAATACCAGGTGATGCGCCAGCACGGCACGGAGCGCCCCGGCACCTGCGCGCTGCTGCATGAGAAGCGGCAGGGCACCTTCTCCTGCGTCGGCTGCGGCCAGCCGCTCTTCACCAATGGCCGCAAGTTCGAGAGCGGCACCGGCTGGCCTTCCTTCGACGAGCCGCTGGAAGGCGCGGTGGAGACCACGATCGACCGCAGCTACGGCATGGTGCGGACCGAGGTGCATTGCTCCCGCTGCGGCAGCCACCTCGGCCATGTCTTTCCGGACGGCCCGCCACCCACCCACAACCGCTACTGCATCAATGGCGTGGCGATGGATTTCACCCCCGCCTGACGCCCTGGCCCGCGCCGTAGATCCGGCGTGGGCCAAGCCCGAGGCATGACGCAGCGGCATGCGAGCCGCCCGCTGCGTCCTGTCATGCCCTGGCGCGGACGGCGCTATCGTGTTTCCTCAGGCACCCGCGCAAGAGGAAACCAGCCATATGACATTCCTGATCTCCACCGCCCGGCTGGAAGCGATGCTGCGGGAAGACGCTCCCTACGGCGACCTGACCACCCAGGCCCTGGATATCGGCGAGACGCGGGGTCAGGCGGTGCTGCGCGCCGGCGCCACCATGACGCTCTGCTGCGCCGAGGAAGCCGAGGCGCTGTTCCGCCTCGCCGGCTGCACCGATGTGCATCGCGTCGCCGCTTCCGGTGGGTTGCTGGAGGAGGGCGGCACCATCCTGACCGCCGAGGGGCCGGCCGCCGCGCTGCATCTGGCCGCCAAGGCGGCGCAGGCTTTGATGGAGACAGCCTCCAGCGTCGCCAGCCGCGCCGCCCGAATCCGCGGCGAGGCCCGCAGCGCGCGGCCGGATATCGTGGTGGCCTGCACCCGCCGGCACCTGCCCGGCGTCAAGGACGTGATGCTGAAGGCCATCATGACCGGCGGCTGCATCCCGCACCGCCTGGGGCTTTCGGACAGCCTGCTGGTCTCCGCCCAGCACCGTGCCTTCCTGGGGCGGGAGCCGGCGCATCGCTGGGTGTCCCGCCTGCGTGCCGCGCAGCCGGCCCGCCGGCTGGTGGTCGAAGCCTATAGCGTGGATGAGGCGGTGCTGCTGGCCCATGCCGGCGTCGATACCGTGCAATGCGACCGGCTGCCGCCGGAGCAATTCGCCGAGGTGGCCCGTGCCCTGACGGACCATCCCGACCGCCCCGTGCTGGCCGCGGCGGGCGACATCCATGAAGGCAATGCCGCCGCCTATGCGCGGGCGGGGGCCGATGTCCTCGTCACCTCCGCCCCCTATGCGGCACCGCCGCTGGAGGTAAAGGTGTCGATGGACCGGCTGGGCTGAGGCCCGGCCGTCAGGCGCCCTGGCGGGGGCGGAACAACCGCCCGCCCTCGGCAAAGAACACCACCGCCAGCGCGGCCAGGCCGCAGGTGGCGAAGCCCACCATCAGCGGCCCCGTGGTGCCGTTGAACTGCTGGCCGATGAAGAAGCCGATCAGCGCGCCGCCCACGGTGGTGACGAAGCCCTGCACCGCCGAGGCTGTGCCGGCGATATGCCCCAGCGGTTCCATGGCCATGGAGCCGAAATTGGGGCCGGTCAGGCCGAAGCAGAACATCATCCCCGCCTGCAGCAACGCAAAGCTCCAGAGGTTCTCATGCCCGGAGAGCGCGACCCCCGCATGCACCAGCGCGAAGGCGATATAGCCCAGCAGCGCGGCATGGGAGATGCGGCGCGTGCCGAAGCGCCCCACCAGCCTGGCGTTCAGCACCGAGGCCACGGCCATGGCGATGGCGACGGCCGCGAAGATGGTGGTGAAGAGTTCCGGCGCCTGGAAGGTATCGGCGAAGACCTGCTGCGCGGAGTTGATGAAGCCGAAGAGGCTGCCCAGCATCAGCGTCATGGCCAGCATGTAGCCCACCGCGACGCGGTCGCTGAGCACGAAGCGGAAGGCGGCCAGGATGCGGCCGGGCGCGATGGGCAGCCGGTCCTCCGGATGCAGCGTCTCGGGCAGGCGGCTGAGCGCCCAGAGGCTGACCGCCCCGCCGAAGACCGCCAGGAAGAGGAAGATGAAGGGCCAGGGCGCCACCAGCATGATCAGCTGCCCCAGCGTCGGCGCCACCACCGGCACCGCCAGGAAGACGATGAAGGCGAGCGACATCACCTGCGCCATCTTCCGCCCCGCGTAGCAGTCCCGCACGATGGAGACCGCCAGCACCCGGGTGCTGGCCGCGCCGATGCCCTGCAGCACGCGGGCCGCCATCATGGTCTCGAAGCTGCCGCTGAACATCGCGATCAGGCTGGCCAGCGTATAGATGCCGAAGCCGGCCAGCAGCACCGGCTTGCGGCCGTAGCGGTCGGCCAGCGGGCCATAGAAGATCTGCGCCGCGCCGAAGCCCAGCAGGTAGGCGGTGATGATCCATTGCCGCTGGTTGTCGGTGGCGACGCCCAGCGCATGGCCGATCTCGGGCAGTGCCGGCAGCATGGAATCGATGGCCAGGGCATTGGTCATCATCATGGCGGCGATAATCGTCACGAATTCCCGGAAGCCCATGCCGGGATGCGGCACGGCGGTCTTGAGCCGGGGGGGCGCGGTGGCCCCGTCCATGTTTGCCATATGCCTGTTCCTGTTCTGTCGCGGCCGTCTCTACTGCACCTGCCGGGAGGAGGTAAGCGGCCGCGGGGCGGGACAGGGCTGCTGCCGGGCTCAGGCCCCGTCACATCATGGCGCGCTGTCCAGCCGGTTCTCGAAGACCACGAAGAAGGGCGGCTTGTCCCAGGGCGGTGGCAGGGCATGGCCGGCGGGGTCGGCCGGGAAACGACGCAGCACCACCGCATCCAGCACATTGCCGCCGATGGCCTGCACCACCCCACCGCCGGAGGCCACCACAACGTCGCAATGCATGGGACGGAACTGCCCGGCCTCGGCCAGCTTGTCCTGCCAGTGGTAGAGCGGCGCGGACGAGCGGTCGGCGCAGATCAGGTCCCCTGGGCGAGGTGCGTATTCGGAGGGGTCGTGGGGGCGGAAGGGGGCGCCCTCCGGGTAGCTGGCCCAGCCGGCCAGCAGCGCGTCGATATAGGTGGAATGCGCGGCCGAGGGCGGGAAGACGAAGCCCGGCACCCCCGCCCGCTGCATGACGTAGCTGACGAAAGCCGCTGACCAGGCTGGATAGGCCCAGAGCGAGATGGAAGGCAGGGCGGCAGGTGGCGCGCCTTCCGGCAGCATCTCCGTCAGCCCCGCCAGCAGGGCGTCATGCGTGTCCTGGTGGCGGCGGATGACTCCGGGTCCTTCCGGCACCGATTCCCAATAGGTGAGGATACTGGAATAGTTCTCCGGCGCCGCCTGAACCGGCAGGGCCTCTGGCCAGCCATCCACCGTCAGGCGGCCCCAGCGGTCCCACTCCGTGAGCGCGGCGCGCACCAGGGCGGCGCTTTGCGTCGCCGGCGGGACGGAGGCCGGCGGCACCACAGGTGGCGGAGGTGGCGAGGCGCAGCCCGCCAGCAGTGCCGCCCCGGCCATCGCCAGGGCCAGCCCCTTCCTCATCCATCCGCGCATCAGGTCCGCTCCGCCTCGGTTGCGGAAGCTTCAACGCGGCAGAAGGCTTTGCGTCACACAGGATGTCCGTCCTGGTGCAAGGCATCGCGCTCGGCGGCTTCGCGGATCACCGCCTCCGTCTCCTGGCTCAGCGCCTGCCCGGCCTGGCGCGGGCGGGTCAGCGGCTTCGGCACCATGCGGTTGCCATGCATCAGGGCCCGCGCGGCCTCCCGCTCCCCGAGCCCTTCCAGTTCCAGCCGGGCACGGTCGCGGCGGCGGATATCGGCCTCGATCTCGCCCAGCGCCTCTTCCTCCACGCCAAGCTGGCGCAGGGTGGCGGTGCCGAAGGCCAGGGCGGATTCCAGGGTCTCGCGCATGTGGAAATCGACGCCCGCCTTCAGCAGCGCCAGCACATGCGGGCGGTCATAGGCCCGGGCCATCACCGGTGTCAGCGGGAACTCGGCCTTCAGCAGCCGCACGATGGCGGTGGTGGTCTCCGGCCGGTCGGTGCAGACCAGAACGGCGCGGGCATGGCCGGCGCCGCTGGCATGCAGCACGTCCAGCCGCCGCCCGTCGCCATAATAGACCTTGAAGCCGAAGCCGGCGGCGGCGCGGATCATCTCCGTGTCGGATTCGATGATGGTGATGTCGATGCCCCGCGCCAGCAGCGCCTGGCTCGCCACCTGCCCGAAGCGGCCGAAGCCGATCATCAGCACATGGTCGCGCACGGCGCCGATCCGCTCGGCGCCTTCCACACCCTCCAGATCCGGCGCCGCGGCGGGCTCCGGCAGCAGGCGCATGGCCGCCACCACCAAGGGCGTCAGCGCCATGGACAGCACCACCACCGCCGTCAGCACCGCGTTCACCCGGGGCTCGAAGATTCCGGCGGCGGTGGCGGCGGCGTAGAGCACGAAGGCGAATTCGCCGCCCTGGCCCATCAGGGCCGCGCGGTGCAGCGCCTCCCGCGTGCCGGCGCAGGTCATGCGCGCGACGATCAGGATGCCGGCGGATTTCACCGCCATCATCACCACCACGCCGGCCAGGATGATCTGCCAGTCCCGCCCCACCAGCGCCACGTCCAGCGACATGCCAACGCCCATGAAGAACAGGCCCAGCAGGATGCCGCGAAAGGGCTCGATATCCGTCTCCAACTGCCGCCGGAACGGGCTCTCGGAAAGCATGACCCCGGCGGCGAAGGCGCCCATGGCCATGGAGAGCCCGCCCGCCTGCATGGCCAGGGCGGCGCCCAGCACCACCAGCAGGGCGGCGCCGGTCATCACCTCCCGCGCCCCGGCATTGGCCAGCACGGAGAAGACCGGCGTCAGCAGCCAGTGGCTGACCGCCACCAGCGCGGCGATGGCCGCCACGGCGATGCCGGCCGTCACCCATTGCGAGGCATCGCTGCCGCCCGAGGGCACCGGCGCCAGCACCGCCACCACAGCCAGCAGCGGCACGATGGCCAGGTCCTCCAGCAGCAGGATGGAGACGATGCGCTGGCCTGCCAGGGTGCTGGTTTCCCCGCGTTCCTCCAGGATCTGCATGACGATGGCGGTGGAGGAGAGCACAAAGCCCATGGCGGCCAGAAAGGCCATGGACAGCGGAAAGCCCAGCAGCCAGCCCAGCGCCGTCAGCAAGCCGCCGCAGGCCGCCACCTGCGTCAGGCCCGAGCCGAAGATATCCCGCCGCATGCCCCAGAGCCGCGAGGGCTGCATCTCCAGCCCGATGACGAAGAGGAACATGACCACGCCCAGTTCCGCGACGTGCAGCACGGCCTGCGGGTCCTGGAAGAAGCGCAGCCCGAAGGGGCCGATGGCCAGCCCCGCCGCCAGATAGCCCAGCACCGAGCCCAGCCCCAGCCGGCGGAACAAGGGCACCGCCACCACCCCGGCGGCCAGCACCACCACTGCCTGCACCAGATCGCTACCATGCTCGGCCGCCATGCCGTCTCCGCCTCTCGTCTGCGCGGCCAGGATAGCCACCGCCTCGTGGAAGGCCGCCTCACGGTGGCTTGAGCGTCACGGAAGGCACAACCCTTCGCCGCCGGCGACGTTGGATGCGGAAGGCTGGCAGACGTGGAGGAACGCCGTGGCGAACCATCGTGCGCGCAGGTGGCTGCTCTGGCTCGGCATTCCGGTGCTGGCCATTGGCCTGTTCCTGCTGCTGTTCCGGTGGGACTGGCTGATCCCCATCGTCGAGCCGCGCGCTTCCGCCGCCCTGGGCCGGGAGGTGACGCTGGAGCATCTGCATGTGAAGCTCGGCCGCACCGTGGTGGTGACGGCCGATGGGGTCGTGGTCGGCAACCCCGAGGGCTTCACCGACCCCACGCCCTTCGCGCGGGTGGAACGGCTCTCCGCCGCCATCAATGTCTGGGACTGGTGGAAGGGGCGGGGCCTGGTGCTGCCCTGGATCGAGGCCAAGAAGCCCATCCTGAACGTGCGCGCCATGCCGGATGGCCGCGCCAACTATGTTTTCGACACCGGCAGCAGCGACACGCCAGCCGACCCGAACGCGCAGCCGGCGCAGGAGCCGCAGATTGGCGCGCTGCGCATCCATGATGGCCAGGGCAAGGTGGTGCTGCCGCAGTTGCGCGCCGATTTCGACCTGCGCATGTCCACGGAGGGTGACGAGAAGCGTGAGGCGGAGACGGCCGCTGAGGCCGAGCCGGAGCCAGTCTCCACCATGGTGATCGCCGAGAACGGCCTGCCGCTGCCGCCGCCCCCAGCGCCCGAGCCGCCGGGCGAGGGAATGCCGGACATGCTGCCGCAACTGGCGGCCGAGCCTTCCCGTATCGTGGTCGGCGCCGAGGGCACCTATGCCGGCCAGCCCATCAAGGCACGGCTGGTGGGCGGCGGCCTGCTCTCGCTGCGGGAGGCGGAGAAGCCCTGGCCGGTGCAACTGCGGGTGGACAACGGCCCCACCAGCGTCTCCCTGCAGGGCACCTTGCAGGACCCCATCCACTTCAAGGGCGCGGCGCTGCAACTGGTGCTGGCGGGACCTGACATGGGCCTGCTGACGCCGTTGACCGGCGTGCCCATTCCCCAGACGCCGCGCTACCGCGTGGCCGGCGCGCTGGACTACACGGCCGAGCGCATCCGCTTCAGCGACATCAAGGGCACCGTCGGCCGCAGCGACCTGAATGGCGAGGTTGCCGTGTTGCCTCGCCGCGAAAGGCCGGATGTCACGGTGAACCTGACGTCACGCCTGGTGGACCTGGATGACCTGGCCGGCTTCATCGGTGAGGAGCCGGGCGAGAAGGCTCCCGCCAAGCCCAGCGAGCGCGTATTGCCCGACACACCGGTCAATATGCCGAAGCTGACCGCCGCCGATGTGCATGTGAAATACCGCGCCAATTCGATCCGCGGCGGTCGCCAGCAGCCGCTGGACAATCTGCGCGCCGAGTTCGACGTCGTGGAAGGCAATGTGGAGCTGCACCCGATTTCCTTCGGTGTCGGGCGCGGGCAGATGCTGTTCACGGGCAAGCTTTCCCCGGTGAATGGCGGCGGGCTGCGGGCGGATGTGAAGGCGGAGTTCCAGCGCCTCGACATCTCCAAGCTGATGCAGGCGGCGGGCTCGGAGGGCGGCGGCGCGCTCACCGGGCGAGCGGAACTGCGGGCCACCGGCAAATCCCTGGCGCAGCTGCTGGGCACCGGCGATGGGCGGATCACGCTGACCACCTCGGGCGGCAATCTCTCGGCGCTGCTGGTGGATCTGTCAGGGCTGCGGATCGCCAATGCCGTCCTCTCGGCGCTTGGCATCCCGAGCCGTACCTCGCTGCAATGCTTCATCGCCGACTTCCGGCTGCAGGATGGCGTGCTGAACACGCAATCCGCCATCATCGACACCGATGAGGCGATCATTGTCGGCGATGGCAGCGTGAACCTGGGGCGGGAGCAGATCGCCTACCGGCTGCGGACCCAGTCGCGCGATTTCACCATCGGTGCCCTGTCCACCGACATCCGCATCGGTGGCACGTTTCGCGACCCGAGCGTGCTGCCGGACCCGGTGGAGCTGGGCGCGCGGGGCGGCGCCGCCGTGGCGCTGGGCTTCCTGAACCCGCTGCTGGCCATTCTGCCCACCATCCAGTTCGGCACGGATGAGGACAGCGGCTGCAAGTCGCTCGCCAGCCGCGCGGGCGGCCGGCGGTAAGGCGATGCCCCGGGGCCTGGGCCCCGGGGCGGTCCGGTTATTCCACCTGGATCTTCGCGTTGCGCGCCACATCGCCCCAGCGCTTGGTCTCGCTGGCGATGAAGGTGCGGAACTCCTCCGGCGTGTTGCCGATGGGGGTGATGCCCAGCTCGCGGAAGCGGGCGGCGACGGTGTCGGACTTCAGCGCCGCCACGGCCTCCTTGTTCAGCCGCGCCACGATCTCCGGCGGCGTGCCGGCGGGGGCGAAGAAGCCATGCCAAGACAGGCTCTCGAAGCCCGGCACCGTCTCGGCGATGGCGGGGATATCGGGCGCCGTCTGGCTGCGCGTGGCGGAGGTCACGCCCAGGATGCGGATCTTGCCTTCCTTGGCGAAAGGCCAGGCGGAGGAGAAGTTGTCGAAGGCCAGCGGCAACTCGCCGCTCAGCAGCGCCGTCATGATCTGGCCGCTGCCGCGGTAGGGCACATGCTCCATCTCCGTGCCCGTGAGCTGGGAGAAGAGCGCGCCGGCCAGATGGATGGAGGTGCCGACGCCGGAGGAGCCGTAGTTGTACTTGCCCGGGTTCGCCTTCAGCAGCGTGATCAGCTCCTGGATGTTCTTCGCGGGCAGGTCGTTGGTCACGGCCAGCGCATTCGGCTGGGCCGCGAGCTGGGTGATCGGCGCGAAGTCCTTCAGGTTGTCGTAAGGCATCTTCACGAAGATCGATGGATTGATCGCGTGGCTGCTGATGGTGCCGAGGCAGATGGTATAGCCATCCGGCGTGGCGCGGGCGCAGGCCTCGCTGCCGATATTGCCGCCGGCGCCCGGGCGGCTTTCCACCACCAGCGGCTGGCCCAGCGTCTCGCTCATCTTCTGGCCGACGAGGCGCGCCACGGTATCCGACGTGCCGGCCGAGAAGGGCACGATCACGCGGATCGGCTGGGTCGGGTAGGCGCGGTTCTGCGCCGCCGCGGGCGAGGCGGCCCAGGGCGCCGCCAGCGTCAGCATGGCTGCGGCCAGGGCCGCGCGCGGGAAGAGCTTGCTCATTCCATTCCTCCTTGTGGCAGTGCGTTGGCCGCCCGCCGGTTCAGTTATTCAGGCACGTCATCCGGCGGCGGCACCGCCGGCACGTCTCAGCCACCCGCTTCCTCTGGAAAGGCCACGGCCAGGGACCGGAGGGCATGCGCGCGCATCAGGGCTTCCGCCGCCTCGGCTTCGCCACCGGCGATGGCGTCGAGGATGGCGGCGTGTTCGTCCAGCGCCTGGGGCGGCTCGTTCTTCGCCGCCAGGGCCCGGGCACGGCCAATATGGTCATAGGCGCCCAGCGCGTTCAGGCTGCGGATCAGGAAGCTGTTTCCGCCGATGGCATGCAGAGTGTCGTGGAAGGCCTCGTTCGCCCGCCGCAGCACCGCCGGATCTCCCAGCGTCGTGGCGGCACGCATGGCGGAAAGGCGGCAGCGCAGGGCGGTGACATCGGCGGGCTTGGCGCGCCGGGCGGCCAGCCCGGCGGCGGCGCCTTCCAGGGCGGCGCGGATGCGCCCCATCTCCACCAGCCGGGCGGTATCCAGCGGCGCGACGAAGGAGCCGCTGCGGGGGCGGGTTTCCACCATGCCCTCGGCTTCCAGTTGGCGCAGGGCTTCCCGCACCGGCTGGGCCGAAATGCCCAGGGCGGCGGCAAGGCTCCGTTCCGACAGCTTGGCACCGGAAGTCAGGAGGCCGTCCACGATGGCTTCCCGCAGCCGCTCATAGGCACGGTCGGCCAGGGGGCGGAGATCGTCTTCCGCTGGCAGCGGGTTCAGCGCGAGCGGGGCGGGGACAGGAGCCATCTCATCTGCCATAGCAGAGCTCGCATTGGGGCGGCAAGCACCTAGCCTGTGCCGAGGCCCAGCCGCCCCAGCCCCGGCAGCTTCAGCGCCGGCCGCCGCAGATCCAGCCCCGCCACGGCGCCCAGGATATTGACCTCGATACCCTCCACCCAGGCCATGGTCAGCCCGCCATAGCCCGCCAGCGTCAGCCGGAAGCCGGTGCCGGAAGGCGTGCCGCGCAGCCAGCGGCCGTCATAGGGGTAATCCTTGCCGATGGCGGTGGGCGGCAGCGCCAGCTTCACCTCCGGCAACCCGTCCAGCACAGCGGCGACGAAGGTGTTGGAATTGGGGCCGGGCCAGGCCTGGTAGTCGCCCCGGCTCCGGAAGGCATAGCCTTCGATCGCCTGCCGCACGCGCGGGATCAGCGCCTCCGCCGCCGCGCCATCGGCCGAGAAGACGGTCTCCGGCACGTGGCCGAACCAGCGGCCATCGGGCTCGAAGCCGTTCATGCGGATTGGCTCGCCCCAGGCGGTGTAGTCGTAGCGGGTGTAGTGCGCGGCGCCCTCCGGCTTGAAAACGATCCAGCAATGCACGGCGAAGATGCCCCGCCATCGCACCGTCTGGGCGGCGAAGACACGCAGCACCGCCGGGCGGTGCGTCGCCGGCGCCGGCAACAGCCCGGCGGAGGAGCGGTCGGCGGTCTGCCAGCCAGCGCCCTGGCCCTTGTGCCAATAAAGCGCGGCGGAAATGCACAGCGGCAGGATGAAGAACAGCAGGAAGAGCCCGAGGGCATATTTGAGCAGGGTCGGCATCCGGCAGAGATTGTTCCGCTTTCGTCGAAGGCAATGCTGATGCAGATCAAGGAAGGCTTTGGCCAAGCTTTCTAAGCTCCCTCCCGGGCGGCCCAGGCTGCCTGAAAGAGAGAGTTTTCCGTGAACCAGATTCTTCGTAGCCTTTCCGCCGCCGCGGCCTTCTCCTGCCTCGCGGCCCTTCCCCTGGCTAACACCGCCACGGCCCAGGAGCCGGTGCGCGGCAAGCAGGCCGGCGACCTCGTGCTCGGCCTCGGCGTCATCGGTGTGCTGCCGGATTCGGGCGGGCGGGTGGATGCCATCGGCGGCAAGCCGAATGCGAGCGACAGTGCCTCGCCGCAGTTGGACCTCACCTGGTTCGCCACGCCCAACCTGTCCCTTAACCTGATCGCCGCCACCACCCGCCACGACGTGCATGTGAATGGCTCGGCTTTGGGCGAGGTGGACCTCGGCCGGGTCTGGGCGCTGCCGCCGACGCTGACGCTGCAGTTCCATCCCTTTCCGCAGGCGCGCGTCAGCCCCTATGTCGGCGCCGGCATCAACTACACCTTCTTCTACTCCGAGGGCGGCCGCCGCACCCCACCGGTGGAGAAGGTGGATGTGAAGAACAGCTGGGGCTGGGCGCTGAATGCTGGCGTGGATATCGAGGTGGCGCCGCGCTGGGCGGTGAATTTCGACGTCAAGAAGCTGTTCCTGCGGCCGGATGTCTCGGTCAACAGCGGCGCCATCGGGGCGCGGGCCGATCTGGACCCCTGGATCGTCGGCGCGGGCGTGCGTTACCGCTTCTGACTTGACCCATCTCAAGGCGCGGGGCCTGGCATCGGGGAGAATGACGGCATGACCGACGCCCCGATGCCCTCCCGCGACCTGCTCGCCCTGGCCGAGGCCAGGGTGCCCCGCTACACCAGCTACCCCACCGCCGCGCAGTTCGGCGCGCTGGAGGAAGCCACCTACCGCGAATGGCTGCGGGAGGGCATCGGCGCGGCGGACCCGCTTTCGCTCTACCTGCATGTGCCCTTCTGCCGCGACCTTTGCTGGTATTGCGCCTGCCACGCCAAGCCGACGCGGTCGGACGCACGCGTCGCCGCCTACGGTGCCGCGCTGCGGGCGGAACTGGACCTGCTGGCGGCGGCGCTGCCGGCGCATGGCGGCATCTCCCACCTGCATTTCGGCGGCGGCACGCCATCCATCCTGAAGGCGGAGGGGCTGGGCCTGCTGCTGGCCGCCATCCGCGCCCGCATCGGCATCCGCCCCGGCGCCGAGCTGGCCATCGAGCTGGACCCCCGGCTGATGGACGAGGCCCTGGTGGAAGGGCTGGGCGCGCTGGGCTTCACCCGTGCCAGCCTCGGCGTGCAGGACATCGCGCCGGAGGTGCAGGCGCGCATCGGCCGTCCGCAGCCCGCCGAGATGGTGCGCGTGGGGGTGGAGCGGCTGCGGCGCGCCGGCATCACCGGCATCAACCTGGATCTGATGTATGGCCTGCCGGCGCAGACCGTGGCGCATGTGGAAGCCAGCGCGCGCTTCGCGGCGGAGCTGCGGGTGCCGCGCATCGCGGTCTTCGGCTATGCCCATGTGGCCTGGATGAAGCCGCACCAGAAGGCGATCGACGCCAGCCTGCTGCCCGGCGCCTCGGCGCGCATGGAGCAGGCGGAGGCTGCCGAGGCGGTGTTGCGTGCCGCCGGATACGTGGCCCTGGGCCTCGACCACTTCGCGCTGCCGGAGGACCCGCTGGCCATCGCGGCGGACGAGGGTCGGCTGCGCCGCAACTTCCAGGGCTATACGACCGATACGGCGCCGGCGCTGCTGGGGCTGGGCGCATCCTCCATCGGCGCGCTGCGCGGCGGCTTCGCGCAGAACATCGCCGATGAGCGCCGCTATGCCGAGGCCGTGGCGGCCGGACGCCTGCCGGTGGCGCGCGGCGTCGCCACCACGGAGGAGGACCGGCTGCGCGCCGGGCTCATCGAGCGGCTGATGTGCGACTTCGCACTGGATCTCTGCGCCGTGCCGGATGTCATGCTGGTGGATGCCATGGCGCGCCTGGGGCCGCTGGAGCGTGACGGGCTGGTGCGGCTGGATGGCGCGCATCTGCTGGTGCCGCCGGCCGGGCGGCGCTTCGTGCGGCAGGTGGCGGCCTGCTTCGATGCCTATTGGCAGCCGGCCGCGCAGCGCCACTCGGCGGCCGTCTAGCCTGCGGCGATAATCCGGTGCACGGCCGCGATGTGGTCGTGCATCCGTGCCTGCGCCGCCGCCGCCTCGCCACCCGCGATGGCGGCGACGATGCCTTCATGCTCCGCGAAGGAGGGGTGGCCGGGGGGTGGGCCCTCCGGCTGCGGGCGCGGGCGGTTCCAGGTCAGCACGCGGCGGATGGCGGCGAGCTGGTCGAACAGATGCAGCAGCAGCGGATTGCCGGCGGCGGCGG
Source organism: Pseudoroseomonas ludipueritiae (assembly GCF_014490445.1). Lineage (GTDB taxonomy): Bacteria > Pseudomonadota > Alphaproteobacteria > Acetobacterales > Acetobacteraceae > Pseudoroseomonas > Pseudoroseomonas ludipueritiae. The sequence continues at coordinate 35,585 of NZ_JACTUZ010000012.1, forward strand.
CAATCTCCCGGTGCAGCCGGGCATCCTGGCCCTCGTAGCCGCGCCAGGAGAGGCCGGGGCGGCGGGAAGCCTCCATGGCGGCGCGCATCGCTTCCACCTGCGCCGGGGTGGCGTGGCGCGCCGCCAGCGCCGCCAGTTGCGGCTCCAGCACCAGCCGCGCCCGCAGCATGTCGTCCGCCCCGGCCTGCCGCGCCAGCTGCGCCACGTCGCCAATGGCCGCCAGCGGCCTCGCGCCCAGGAAGGTGCCCTTGCCGACATGACGCCAGAGCTGCCCTTCCGCCTCCAGCGTCGCCAGAGCCTTGCGGAGTTCGGCACGGGAGACGCCCAGCGCCTCCGCCAGCTCGCGCTCCGGCGGCAGACGGCCGGAATCGGGCAGGGGAGTGCTGGCGAGATAGGCTTGCAGCAGCGTCAGCACCGGCGTGCCATCCAGGCCGGGTTCAGGTTCCATGGGGCATTGCCATAGGCGGGCTTTCGACGTCGCGCCAGCGGCTTGACGGCCTTCGGGCACGGGCGTAACCAATTCCCCGATTGGTTCAGGAGAGACCACCATGCGCTACGTCATCGAGCCCGCGCCCGAGACCACCATCCCCGTCACTGGCGAGGAAGGCGTCTTCCCGGTGCGGCGCATCTGGTGCGTTGGCCGCAACTATGCCGATCATGCGCGTGAGATGGGCCATGACCCGGACCGCGAGCCGCCCTTCTTCTTCTCCAAGCCCGCCAATGCCGCGGTGCCCGGTGGCACGCTGCCTTTCCCTGGCCAGACCAAGGACCTGCACCACGAGGTTGAGCTGGTGGCGGCCATCGGCAAGGGCGGCAAGGACATCCCGGCCGAGCGGGCGCTGGAGCATGTCTATGGCTATGCCATCGGCCTGGACATGACGCGCCGCGACATCCAGGCGGAAGCCAAGAAGCTTGGCCGCCCCTGGGAACTCTCCAAGGGCTTCGACCAGTCCTGCCCGATCAGCCCGATCGTGCCGGCGGCGCGCATCGGCCATCCGAGCCAGGGCAAGATCGAGATCACGGTCAACGGCAAGGTGCAGCAGACCGGCGACATGAACCAGATGATCTGGTCGCTGCCCGAGGCCATCGCCTATCTCTCCCGCTACGTGGAGCTGCTGCCGGGCGACCTGATCATGACCGGCACCCCCGCCGGCGTCAGCGCCGTGAAGCCAGGCGACACCATGCATGGCTATTGCGAGGGCGTGGGTGAGGTGACGGTCACCTACACCGCCTGAGGCTCCTGTCCTCCGCAAGGCTGGCCGTGCTGCATTGTGCATTGCAGCAATGGCTGGCCGGAGGGAACCTGGGGCTCCTTGCGCTGTAGGGGCCCTTGCCATGTCCATCTCCATCACCGGATGCCGGCCATGACCGGCGCCATCACCGCCCTTCTTGCTTGCCAGTTGATCGGCGAGGTCCTGGCGCGCGTGCTGCACCTGCCCGTGCCGGGGCCGGTGATCGGCATGGTGCTGCTCTTCCTCGCCCTGCTGCTGCGCCACCCGGGTGGCGAGACGCCGGAGGCCCTGGGCAAGGTGGCGGATACGCTGCTGGGCAATCTCGGCCTGCTTTTCGTGCCGGCGGGCGTGGGCGTGGTGGTTCTGCTGCACACCCTGGCGGAGAACTGGCTGTCGCTGGCCTTGGCCATCATCGGCGGCACGCTGCTCGCCATGGCTGTGACCGGACGGCTGGCGCAGGCCCTGCTGCGCCGGTGGGGCTGAGGCGCCATGCCGGACGATCTCGCTTCTATCTGGGTGTATCTGGCGCGGGAGCCCCTGTCCGCTCTGACTTTGACGTTGCTGGCCTGGCTCGCGGCGCTGCGGCTGCACCGGATGGCGCGCTACCACCCGCTGGCCAATCCCGTGCTGATCGCGGTGCTGATCCTGGCGCTGGGGCTGATGGCCGCGGGCATCGAATACCGCGCTTACTTCCAGGGCGCGCAATTCGTTCATTTCCTGCTGGGCCCGGCCACGGTGGCGCTGGCCATTCCGCTGCACCGGCAATGGCACGGGCTGCGCAACGCCATGGCGCCGGCGGTGATTTCCATTCTCCTTGGCGGCATGCTGGCGGCGGCGCTGGGGGTCGGCATCGCCGCGGCGCTGGGCTCGCCGGCCGAGATCGTTGCCTCCCTGGCGCCGCGCTCGGTCACCACGCCTGTGGCCATGGGCATAGCCGAGCGGCTGGGCGGGCTGCCCTCGCTGACCGCCGTGGTGGTGCTCTGCTCCGGTGCGGTGGGCGCCGTGCTGGGGCCGATGGCCATGGACTGGGCCGGAATCCGTGACTGGCGGGCGCGGGGGCTGGCCATCGGCACCGCCGCGCATGGCATCGGCACGGCGCGCGCGCTTTCGGTCAATATGCAGGCGGGGGTGTTCAGCGGGCTCGCAATGGGGCTGAATGCGGTGCTGACAGCGCTGTGGCTGCCCTTTCTGTGGAGCCTGCTGCGCTCCCTCGGTTGAAAGACGGAGACCGGATGCGCATCGCCTTCTTCAGCACCAAGTCCTACGATCGCCAGAGCTTCGACGAAGCCAACCGCGATTACGGCCACGAGATCGGCTATTTCGAGCCGCACCTGGATGCGGTGACAGCCAGCCTCGCCGCCGGCTGGCCCGCCGTCTGCGCCTTTGTCAACGACCGCCTGAATGCCGCAGCCCTGGCCGTGCTGGCGGAAGGCGGCACGCGGCTGGTGGCCATGCGTTGCGCCGGCTTCAACAACGTGGATCTCGCGGCGGCGGAGAAACTGGGCATCGCCGTGGTGCGGGTGCCGGCCTATTCGCCGGAAGCGGTCTCCGAATTCACCATCGGGCTGATGCTGGCGCTGGACCGTAAGATCCACCGTGCCTGGGCGCGGGTGCGGGAGAACAACTTCTCCCTCGATGGGCTGCTGGGCCTGGGGTTGCATGGCCGGGTGGCGGGGGTGGTCGGCACCGGCCGCATCGGCGGGCTGGTGGCACGGGCGCTGCGGCTGGGCTTCGGTTGCGAGGTGCTGGCGACCGACCGGGTCGAGGACCCCGCCCTGATCGCCGCTGGCGTTCGCTACGTGCCGGTGGAGCAACTCATGGCGGAAGCCGACATCGTCACCCTCCATTGCCCGCTGACGCCGGGGACGCATCACCTGGTCAATGCCGCCAGCCTTGCCACGGTGCGGCCGGGCTTCCAGCTGATCAACACCAGCCGGGGCGCATTGGTGGATGCCGATGCGCTGATCGATGCGCTGAAATCCGGCCGCATCGGCGGCGTCGCGCTGGATGTCTATGAACAGGAAGGCGACCTGTTCTTCGAGGACCTCTCCAACGAGATCATTCAGGACGATGTGTTCCAGCGCCTGCTGACCTTCCCCAATGTGCTTGTCACGGGGCACCAGGCCTTCCTGACCCGGCCGGCCTTGCAGGCCATCGCGCGCACGACCCTGCAATCCGCCACGGATTTCGCCGTGGGCAGGCCGCTGCCCAACCGCCTCGGCACCTCTGGCTGAGCCATGCAACCCGGCGCGCCGGCGGCCGTTGCTCCGCCGGCCACCGAATGGTCACGATGCGGCCTTGCCGCCGCCAGGGACGGGAGTGAAACCACCAGGCATGGACCAGGCCGCCTCCTTTCGCGCGGCATCTCCCCTGCTGCGGCCGGGCGAGAATTGCTGGCGCATCGCCCGCGCTGACCGCGCGGCGGTGATCGTGGATGCCGATGAGTATTTCCGTGTCGCGCGCGCGGCCATGCTCACGGCCCGGCGCCGCATCATGCTGGTGGGCTGGGACTTCGACGCACGCATCCGGCTGGGGCAGGCGGGCGCGGGCGACGATGCGCCGGAAAAGCTGGGCGATTTCATCCTCTGGCTGGTGAAGCGCCGGCCGGAGCTGGAGGTCTTTCTGCTGCGCTGGGACCTGGGCGCGGTGAACACGCTGTTCCGCGGCACCACCATCCTGACCCTGGCGCGCTGGATGTGGCACAAGCATATCACCGCGCGGCTGGATGGCACGCACCCCACCGGCGCCTCCCATCACCAGAAGATCGTGGTGCTGGACGACAGCCTCGCCTTCTGCGGCGGCATCGACATGACCAGCGACCGCTGGGACACCCGCCAGCACCTGGACCACGACCCCGGCCGCCGCCGCCCCAGCGGCCGCCCCTACAAGCCCTGGCACGATGCCACCATGGCGCTGGAAGGCGAGGCCGCGCGCGCCATCGGGCAGGTGGCGCGCGACCGGTGGCGTGCCGCCGGCGGGCGGGAACTACAGCCGGTGGAAACCTGCACCGATTGCTGGCCGGAGACGCTGGCGCCGCAATTCGAGAATGTGGATGTCGCCATCGCCCGCACCTATCCGCAGATGCCGGATGTGGAGCCGATCCATGAGATCGAGCGCCTCTACCTGGACCTGATCGGCAGCGCCAGGCGCTTCATCTATGCGGAAAGCCAGTATTTCGCTTCCCGCCGCATCGCTGAGGCCATCGCGCGCCGGTTGGCGGAGCCTGACGGGCCAGAGATCGTGCTGGTCAATCCCGTCACTGCCCAGGGATGGCTGGAGCCAGTGGCGATGGACACCGCCCGCGCCCGGCTGCACGAGGCGCTGCGGCGGGCCGACACCCATGGGCGCTTCCGGCTCTATCATCCCTTCACCACCGGGGGCGAGCCCATCTACGTTCATGCCAAGATCATGATCGTGGATGACCGCGTGCTGCGGGTCGGCTCCTCCAACATGAACAACCGCTCCCTGCGGCTGGACACGGAATGCGACGTGGCGATCGATGCCGGCGAGCCCTGCGACCCGGAGCTTTCCGCCCGGATCCGCCGCTTCCGCCATTCGCTACTGGCGGAGCACCTGGGTGTGGAGGAGGCGGAGGTGGCGCGGCGGATGGAGCGGGAAGGTTCGCTGGTCCGCACCATCGAGGGGCTGCGGGGCACGGGGCGCTCCCTGCGCCCTTATGAAGAGCCGGACCTCAATGCCGTCGAGCAATGGCTGGCGGACCATGAGGTCCTGGACCCAGAGGGACCGGAGGAGATGTTCGAGGCGCTCAGCCGCCGCGGCCTGTTCCGTGGCGGCCGGTTGCGGCGCCTGCTGCGCCGCAACTCGTGAGGCGCCGCCTCAGAAGTCGGACAGCAGCCGCCCGAAGCCCTGCATCTGGTCCTTGATGCCATTGGCGCGCAGCGCGTGCCAGTAGGTGGCGGTATTGATCGCCACCACCGGCTTGCCGAGCCACATCTCGGCCGCCGCCGCCAGCCGCACCATGGAGAGATTGGTGCCGACCTGCACGATGGCATCCACATCGTCGCCATCAAGCTGCCGCAGCACGCCGCGCAGCGTTTCCTCCGTCACCTCGGCGATGGCTGTCCAGGACTGGCACTGCAGGCAGGTCTCGCGCACGGTCTCGAAGCCCATGTCGCCGAAATACTGCTTCACCTCGGCATTGATCACCGGCCAGTAGGGCGAGAGGAAAGCGATCTTTCTGACACCGCCATAGGCATTCAGGGCAGCGGCGCAGGCATGGCTGCCGACGCTGATCTTCACGCCGGCCTCGTCCTCCACCTTCTTCACGAAGGCATCGGCCCCCTTGGCGCCATCGAAGAAGGTGACGGCGGACATGCCCATGACGAGGTAGTCGGGCTTGCAGGTCATGACGCTGCGGACGGCATCCAGCACATTGCCGGCGATCACCTCCGTGCCGGCGCGGGAGCTTTCGTTGCTAACGGCATTGGCATTGGGCGTGAAGATGCGAGAATAGTGGTTGGTGACGCCCATCGGACGCATGGCGTCGAAATCGGGCTGCACGATGGTGTTGGTGGAGGGGCCAAGCACACCGAACTTGGCGCGCCAGCCTTGGACGTCAGGCATCACCGTTTCCTTCACTTGCGTCGCCGGCTGGCCAAACCCGCCGGTGCCGGGCATGGTGGCGCATCATGCCGCGGTGGGGAAGCCATTCCATGAATGAGCCATTTCATCCTGTGAAACCGGAGGCTGTTGGCCTCAGCGGCGAAAGGTTGTCGCGCGTCGATGCTTGGCGGGAGGCACTGATCCGCGATGGCAAGCTGACCGGGGCCACCACGCTGGTGATGCGGCGCGGGCAGGTGGCGCATCTGGGCTGCTCCGGCCTCGCGGACATGGAGCGCGGTGCGGCGATGACGCCGGAAAGCATCCTGCGCATCTATTCCATGACCAAGCCGCTCACCAGCGTCGCCATCATGATGCTCTATGAGGAAGGCCGGTTCCAGCTGGACGACCCGATCACCCGCTTCCTGCCCTGCTTCCGGGACATGCGGGTCTTCACCGGCGGCAGCCGCGGCTCCTACGAGTCGGTGCCGGCGGAACGCGACATCACCTTCCGGGACCTGCTGACGCATACCGCTGGCCTGACCTATGGCTTCATGCAGTCCACGCTGGTGGATGCCATGTACCGCGAGCAGGGCGTGGATTTCCAGACCTCCGACCGCAGCCTGGCGGAGGTGGTGGAACTCGCCGCCTCGCTCCCCTTGCTGGCGCAGCCCGGGCGGGCCTGGAACTATTCCATCGCCACCGATGTGCTCGGGCATCTTGTTGCCGTCATCTCCGGCCAGGATTTCGGGGATTTCATGCGGCAGCGGATCATCGCGCCGCTGGGCATGACGGACACCGATTTCCATCTGCCGGAACAGAAGCTCTCCCGCTTCGCGGCCTGTTACGCGCGGGGTCAGGACGGGCGCCCCGTGCTGATGGACGATCCACGCGATAGCCGCTTCGGTGCGCCGCGCGCCATCTGCTCCGGCGGAGGCGGCCTGCTTTCCACGGTGTGGGATTATGCGCGCTTCTGCCGCTTTCTCCTGAACAAAGGGGAGCTGGATGGCGTGCGGCTGCTTGGCCGCAAGACGGTGGAACTGATGATGAGCAACCACCTCGACGGCGACATGGCCGCCATGGGCCAGTCGCGCTTTTCCGAAAGCACCTATACGGGCATCGGCTTTGGCCTTGGCTTTTCCGTCATGCTCGACCCGGCGCGGGCGCAGATCCTCGGCACGCCGGGGGAATGCGCCTGGGGCGGCGCGGCCAGCACGGCCTTCTGGGTGGACCCGGTGGAAGACATGGCGGTGATCCTGCTGACACAGCTCATGCCATCCTCCACCTACCCGCTGCGTCGGGAATTGCGCGTGCTGACCTACCAGGCAATCACGGACTAGTTCGGCCCACTTCCTGGAAAATGGCCGACTGACCCAGAAGCGCGGGACCCTGAGGAACAATTCAGCGGCGGAACGTTGCCCGCGATCCTGACAAAGGCTCTGGCCGCACAGTAAACTTCAGGTAACATTTCGGAAGGAACGATCAGGAATCAAGAAACTCATGCGATACCATCATGCTGCTCTTCCGGTCGCGGCTCTGCTCGCGGCACTTGCCGTGGCGCCGGCTTATGCCGAGACGACGTTGACCATCGCGGCAATGACATCGCCCAGCGCTCTCGATCCGCATTATCATTCCACCAATAACAACAACATGGCGCTGAAGCAGATCTTCGACTCGCTGGTCGAGGAAGCGAATTCCGGCGCGCTGGAGCCGAGCCTCGCGGAATCCTGGCGGGTGGTGGATGACCTGACCTGGGAGTTCAAGCTGCGCCCCGGCGTGCGCTTCCATGACGGCACGCCCTTCGAGGCCGAGGATATCGCCTTCACGCTGGAGCGTATCCCGAATGTCCCGAACAGCCCGGGGCCTTTCACGCCTTATGCACGCTCGATCAAGTCCGTCGAGATTGTCGATCCGCTGACGGTGCGCATCCACACGCATCAGCCGAACCCCTTCCTCGACTATGACCTGACGCGCGTGTTCATCCTGTCGCGCAAGATCCACAAGGACGCAACGACATCCGGCTTCACCTCCGGCAAGCTGGCGATCGGCACCGGTCCCTATCGCTACCGTTCCTTTGTGCTGAACGAGCGGCTGTCGCTGGAAGCCAACCCCAGTTTTCACGGCAAGAAGCCGGCCTGGGACCGGGTCGAGACGCGCTACGTGTCCAGCCCGGGCTCCCGCGTCGCGGCCATCCTGGCGGGCGAGGTCGACCTGATCGACACGGTGCCGGTGCAGGACGTGAAGCGGCTTGAGGCGGATTCACGCATCACCATCAGCGGCACCGACAGCTACGGCACTGCCTATCTCTTCCCGGACTCCAACCGGGATCAGGTGCCCTTCATCACGGACAAGCAAGGCAAGCCGCTGGCGCGCAACCCGCTGCAGGACCAGCGGGTGCGTGAGGCATTGTCGCTGGCCATCAACCGCCAGGGCATCGTGGACCGGCTGCTGGCCGGGCAGGGCACGCCGGCCGAGCAATTCGCGCCGCCACCGGTGCAGGACCGCGCGCGCGGCCTGCCGCCGCTGGCCACCGATGTGGACCGCGCCCGGAAGCTGCTGGCGGAAGCCGGCTATGCCAATGGCTTCCGTATGACCATCCATGGCCCCAACGGCTTCTTCGCCAGTGACTCGGATGTGCTGCAGGCCATCGCCCAGGGCTTCAACCGCATCGGGGTGGAGACCCAGGTCGAGGTACTGCCGCCGGCGAATTTCTTCACCCGCGCCACCAACCGCGACTTCGCGATGTTCCTGACGACCTACACAGCAAATCTGGCCGCCAATACGCTGCGCCAGGTGGCCATGACCAGGGACACAGCGACCGGCGCTGGCCCCTTCAACCGGCAGCATTACGCCAACCCCGCGGTGGACAAGCCGCTGGAGGAAGCGCTGCGCACCATGGACCCGGCGCGCCGCCTGCAACTGACCGGCCAGTCCATGACGGCGCTGGTGGAGGACAAGGGCGTGATCCCGGTCTTCTACCTGCGTGTGAACTGGGCGGCCCGCAAGGACCGCATCAATTACGACGCCAGCCCGAACTGGTACACCTCGGCGCTCTATGCCACGCCGGCGCAGCGCTGAGACGGAGAGGAAAGCCCATGCCTGACAACACTGTTCTCGAGCGCCTGCGCAAGGCGGTAGACGCCAATTTCGACGGGGAAATCGGCTTCCTCGCGGAGATGGTCCGCTTTCCCAGCCTGCGGGGCAACGAGGCGCCCATCCAGGACTGGCTCGCGCGGCAATTCGCCACGCGCGGCTATGCCGTGGACCGCTTCACCATCGCGGACACGCCTCTGGCCGCGCATCCCAAGGCCAGCCCGATGGTGGATGCCGACCCGGCCAAGTCGGTGCAGGTGGTGGCCAGCCACCGCGCCAAGGACCCGACCGGCCGCAGCCTGATCATGCAAGGCCATATCGACGTGGTGCCGGAAGGTCCCGCCGAGATGTGGACCCATCCGCCCTATGCCGCCGTGATCCGCGACGGCTGGATGTATGGCCGTGGCGCCAATGACATGAAGGCCGGCGTGGCCTGCATGATCTACGCCATGGATGCCATTCGCGCCGCCGGCTTCGAGCCCGCCGCCGACGTGCATCTGCAGACGGTGACGGAGGAGGAAAGCACCGGCAATGGCGCGCTCGCCACGCTGGCGCGCGGCTACCGGGCCGATGCCTGCCTCATCCCGGAACCCACCAACCACACCATCACACGTGCCCATACCGGCACGCTGTGGTTCCGCATCCGCGTGCGTGGCGTGCCGGTGCATGTCGCTTATGCGCAGACCGGCACCAACGCCATCCTCTCCGCCATGCACCTGATCCAGGCGCTGCAGGAGCATACCAAGGCGCTGAATGTCGAGGCGCGCTCGCACGCCTGGTATTCCGAAGTCCAGGACCCCATCAAGTTCAACCCCGGCATCATTCGGGGTGGTGACTGGGCCAGCTCCACCCCGGCCTGGTGCGAGGTGGACTGCCGCATCGGCGTGCTGCCGGGCACCGAGGTCAAGGACGCCATGGCGGCGGTCGAGGCCTGCGTCCGCTCCGCGCAGTCCGGCGACAACTTCCTCTCCAACAACCCGCCCGAGATCATCTGGCACGGCTTCCAGGCCGATGGCTTCGTGCTGGAGCCGGGCAGCGAGGCGGAGAAGGTGCTGGCGGAGGCGCATCGGCAGGTCTTCGCCAAGCCGATGGAGGAGCGCCGCTCCACCGGGGTGAACGACACGCGCTTCTACGGCCTGTATTACGACATGCCGGCGCTGTGCTACGGCCCGGCTGGCGAGGGCTCCCATGCCTTCGACGAGCGGACCAACCTGGACAGCATCCGCAGGACAACGCTGTCCATGGCGGCCTTCATCGCCGACTGGTGCGGACTGCGGGAGGTCGGCTGAGGCAATCCGGGGCGCCCTTACGGCGCCCCTGTGGCTGCTTGAGGGGCGGCGGGCAGGGTGCTTGCCTCCCGCGTCTCCGGCATCGCCAGGGCGGCGAGCAGGAAGCCAAGGAAGCCGGCCGCGGTGAGGAAGGCGAAGGCCGCGCCGACCCCGACCCAGGATGCGATCGCGCCGGCCAGGGTGGTGCTGATGGTGCCGCCCAGGCCCATCGACAGCCCGAACAGCGCCATGCAGAGATTGAAGCGGTTGCTGCCCCGGGTCAGGTCGGCGGCCAGCAGCGGCACCAGCACGCCGAGGGCGGCGGCGCTGATGCCATCCAGCGCCTGCACCGCCGCGATGCCGAAGGGATTTTCAATGATGCCCATCAGCAGCGCGCGGAGGGGCAGGGCGCCCAGCCCCGCCAGCAGCACCAGGCGGCGCCCGCGGCTTTCCGTCAGCCGCCCCACCCAGGGCGCGATGGCGCACATCACCAGCTGCGGCACCACGATGCAGGCGGCGATGACGAGATTGGCGTAGTCCCCGGCATTGCGGGTGATCTCGGTGCCCGCCAGCGGCAGCAGCGCGGCATTGGACAGGGTGAAGAGCATGGCGCAGCCGGCGAAGACCAGCACCCCCCGGTCCAGCAGCAGCGTGCGCAGGCCGCCTTCATGCGCCGTGACGCCCGCCACCGGCTGCACCGGCGGCGGATGCAGCGTCTGGCCCCGGATCGCCGCCAGCGCCACGAGGCTGGGAATGGTCAGCGCCGCCGTCAGCCAGAAGACCGACCCGGCGGAGAACCAGGCCCCCACCGCGCCCATCACCGCCGCTGCGATGCCGCTGCCAAGGGCGCCGAAGCGTGCGTTGCGCCCCAGCCGCTCCCCCAGATGGGCGCGGCCGACCAGTGCCAGGCTGATGGCGGCGATGGCGGGCGTCAGCACGCAGGAGGCGACGCCGTGCAGTACCTGGGAGCCGAGCACCGGCAGGTAGGAAGGCCAGATCACCATCAGCAGGGCACTGAAGGCGATGCAGAGGATGGCGACCAGTGCCGCCAGCCGCTTGCGCGGAGTTGCATCCACCAGCATCCCGGCGGGCACCTGGCACAGCATCATGGTGGCGGTGCCGATGCTCAGCACCACGCCGATCTGCACCTCGGTCCAGGATTGGGTGGTCAGGTAGACGACAACAAAGGGACCGAAGCCGGTCTGCACATTCGCGGTGAAGAAGTTGAGCCAGTCGAGCGCCCGCCCGCTCCGTCCGCCTGTCATGAACCCGCCTTCTATTGGACCGCGGGTGGATCTCCCGCGGGTGCCGGTTCCTCCGCTGGCGCCGGAGGCACGGCGAGGACGGCACCCTCGCCATCCTTAAAGTCGGGGACGCTGCGAAGTTGCTCCCGGCTCAGGTTCAGTTTGATGCCGGAAGGACCGATGCTCAGCACCTCCCAGGCCACGGCCAGCCGCCGCTTGCCCACGCCGAGGAAGCCGCCGTAGTCCAGCACCGCGCCCACCGGCTGGGCCTCCGCATCCACCAGCACATTCACCAGCTGCGCCACGACCATGTCGCTGGGCCCCTTCACGTCCTGGCCGAGCAGGCGGAAGAAGCTGCCCTTCTCCAGCTTGCGGGTGGCGGCGGGTGGCTGGGGCGGCGCCTCGGAGGCGGGGGGCGTGGCGGGCGGGGCCGGGGCCTCCTCGCTGCCAGCGGCCAGCGCCGCCAGGGGCGGCAACAGCACCAGCCCTGCCAGGGCCAGGGCGGGAATCTTGGAGCGATGCAGCGGACCCATGCTTTTGTAACTGCGCTTCCTCGCGGCGCGGGGCAAGCCCTCTTGCCGCCTGCGCGCCGTGCTGCGCGGATTGGTGAAGAAGGATGCGCGTGGCTCAGCCGCGCGCGGGCTCCGGCCGCCGCAGAGCGCCTTCCAGCAGCTCGACCTGCCGGGCAATCCGCGCCAGCGGGTCCAGCAGCGCTTCTCCCTGCGGCAGCGGCGGGCGGGGCGGCAAGGGGCCGTCGCCGGCCGTGAGGCTGCCGAGGGAGGTGGTGATCCAACTCCGCCAGGCATCGCCCGCGGCCGCTGTCAGGGTGGCGCGGGCCGTGGGGTCGTGGCGCAGGGCGGAAAGCCGGCCGGCGATGCGGCGCAGCGTGGCATCCACCAGCGTGGCGGTGCCGACCGCCGGGCGCCTGCCGCCGCGCGGCTCCTGCAAGGCGCGGGAGATGCAGGCTTCCAGGTTGTTGGTGGCCATGCCGGCGGCGCGGCGGGCTGCCTCGGCACTGCCCGCCGGGCTCTCGCCGATGACCTCGGAGAGCACGGCCCGTGCGTAGTCGGCATGGGCGGCGATGGCGTTGCGCTGCTCCTGGCTCAGCCGCGCCGGCTCCCAGCTTGGCCAGAGGAAAAGGCAGCCGAAGATGGCCAGCAGGCCGCCTGCCAGGGTGAAGAGCGCGCGCAGGCCGGCGATGGCCCAGGAGCTATGGCCGGGATGGATCAGTTCCATCAGCACCACCACGATGGGCGTGACGCCGGTGATCCAGGCGGTGAAGGAAACCTGCCGCGCGGCGAAGGCCGCCGTACAGAGCGGAAACAGCACCAGCGCGAGGTCCATGGGCGCGCGGATGAAATAGGCGATGACGGCGCCGATCAGCCCGCCCAGCACGGTGCCGCCGATGCGCTCCAGCGCCCGCTGCCAGGTGATGGCGAAGAAGGGCTGGAGCGTCACGATGGCGGTGATGGGCAACCAATGGGCGAACTGCCGGCCGTAATAATCCAGCGTCACCGCCATGGCCGGCGCGCCGATGACGGCGACGCGCAATGCGTGCCGCAGCGTCACCGATTCCCAGTTCAGGTTGGCGCGCAGCGGGACCAGCACGCGGTCGCGCCAGGGCTGCGCCTGGGCGGCACCCACCGGCCCGCCGGGCAGGTAACCGCCGGGGGTGCTGAGCCGGGCGGCGATGCGCAGGCGCTCGGCCATGGCTTCCGCCAGCGGGCGCAGCAGCGGGTCGGCGGCGGTGGCTGCCAGGGCGCGGGTGGTGGCGCGTTCCAGCACCTCGGCACGCACATCGGTATCGGCGGCGATGGCATCGGCCAGCACCACCAGCATCGGGCGCAGCAGGCGCAGCAAGGTCTCGGCGGCGGTGAGGCGGGCGGGGTCGCTCTCGCCCTCCAGCAGGTCCGACAGCGCGATCAACGAGCCGAAGAGCTGGTCGCAGGCCTCCAGCCGCAGCAGCGCCTGCCCGCCGCGCAGCGACAGGCGGCCGCGCATGCTGACCAGGTCCAGCACGATGGTGCGGGCATGTTCCAGCTCCTCCCGCACCGCGCGGCGATGGGCGCGGCCATGGGCGTCCCAGGCTTCGGTGCCGGCACCCTCCAGCAGCAGCCGGCGCTGGTCGGCGGCGAGTTCCGCCAGCCGGCACCAGCAATCGGCCACGGCGGTACGGGCAGGGCGGTAGGGATGCAGGCGCCAGACCACCATGGTCAGCAGAGTCGCCCAAAGCCCGCCGCAGACGAACATGGCGCCGACCTGCCAGGCCTCGTGCCAGGTGAGGGGCTGGCCGACCGAGACCACCAGCACGATGGACAGGATATTGCCCACCGCCGTCGCGCCGGTGCCCCAGACGCGCGCCATGCCCAGGCAGAAGAGCCCGGCAAAGGCCAGCGGCAGCACCACCGCCAAGCCGAGGTCCCGCAGCAGCCCGAAGCAGACCCAGACCACGGCGCCCAACACCGTGAAGGCCAGCAGCGCCGGCACGCGGAAGCGGATGGGGCCGCCGATGTCGCAAAGGCAGGTGAAGAAGGCCGCCATCGCCATATAGACCAGCGGCGGCCAGCCCAGCCATTCATTGGCCAGCAGCACCAGCCCGCAGGCCAGGGCGGCACGGATGCCCTCGGCCATCCGCACGGCGCCCAGGTCCAGGCCCCAGGGCAGGCGGGACAGGTCGGCGCCCGGGTTACGGGGCGTACCGGCGCGCAGGCGCTGGCCAATGCGGGTGGCGTCGATGCGTCTGGAAGCCATGGCCATTCCGCTGTTGATACTGGCTGGCGAGGGAAGGGGGCGCGCTTCTAGCGCCCGCGATGGTTCCCACCAAGCCCGCGGCGCGTGCTGGCTGGTAGATCCCAGGCTTATGTTGAGATCGTGGCGACGGAGCCGCCATCGACGCGCAGATTGGCACCGTTGATGAAGCTGGCCTGGGCGGAGCACAGGAACAGGATGGCGGCGGCGACTTCCTCCGCCTCTCCCCGACGTTGCAGTTCCAGGTGCGGCCGTTCCTCCCGCAGGAAGCTTTCAATGGCCTCCTCGAAGCTGCTGCCCATCTCCTTCGCGCGCTTGTGCATCATCGCATCGGTCATCGGCGTGGCGATAAAGGCGGGGCTGACGACATTGGTCAGCACGCCCTGCCGCGCATAGGCCTTGGAGAGGCCCTTGCCCAGGTTGAGCAGCCCGGCCTTGCTGGCGCAGTAGGGCAGTTCATCCGGATAAGGCTGCACCGCGTCTTCCGAGGCGATCAGCACGATACGGCCCCAGCCCTTGCGGCGCATGCCCGGAATGACGCCGCGTGCCATGCGCACGGCCGTGAAGAGGTTGGTGTCGATGGCTTCCAGCCAATCCGCGTCACTGGCTTCCAGGAAGTCGCCCTGCTTGCCGGTGATGCCGGTGGCATGCACCAGGATATCGGCGCCGCCGAGCTTCGCCTCGGCCTCCGCCAGCAGCGCCCGCGCGGCGGCGGGGTCGGTCAGGTCGGCCGCGAAGCAGTGGACGGTGCCATGCTGGCCCAGCCGCGCGGCAGCCTCTTCCAGCGCATCGGGGCGCGTGTCGCTGAGCAGGACACGCGCGCCCTCCCGCAGCAGCAGTGCCGCCGTGTGGAAGCCGATGCCGGAATCGCCGCCGGTGACCAGTGCGGTGCGGCTATCCAATCCGTAATTCATGGCGGGTCCAATCCGCGAGGTTTCCGCGGAGAACCCGACCCGGCGCGATTGGTTACAGCGACGCCTGGGCCGGCAGGTCGCCTACCAGGCCGTCCAGCGCTTCCATGACTTCCGCCAGGAAGCGCCGCGCGGTCTGCGAGATCGGCTTGCGGGCGGACCAGAAGGCATAGGCAACCGAAGGGATCGCCGGCTCAAAGGGCCGCACCGCCAGGCTATGGTCCCGGGTGGGGGAAAAGGGGTCCACCACCGCCGCTCCCAGCCCGGCGGCGGCCAGGACGCAGGCGGTGTCGCAGTAACGGACTTCGGCGCGGAAGCCGAAGGGCTGGCGCTCGGCCAGGAAGGCGTCGCGCACCGCGATGCCCATGCGCGTGCCGGCCTCCAGCGCGATGAAGGGATGCGCCACCAGATCCCGCGGCGTCACGCTGGGCATGCGCGCCAATGGATGATCGCGGCGGCTGACGCAGACCATCCGGCCGGTAAAGAGCGGCTGCACCTGCAAGGATTGGTGGTGCCCGAGGCTGAGGCCGAAGCCGAGGTCCGTGGTGCCGGCCTCGACGCTGCGCACCACTTCGGAGAGATCGCGCACATCGAAGAAGATCCGCAGGCGCGGGTGGCGGCGCAGGAAGGTCTCCAGCGCCCGGGGAATGGCGGAATGGCCCAGGGGCGGCGTGCTGAGGATGCGCAGCCGGCTGATCTTGTCTTCCCGCAGGTCCTGCAGCTTCAGTTCCAGCGCGGCGTGGATGGCGAAGAGCGGCTCCGCATCCTCATGCAGCACACGGGCGGCCTCGGTGGGAAAAAGGCGGTTGTTGACCCGCTCGAAGAGCGGAAAGCCAAGCTGCCCCTCCATGTGGCGGATGGCGCTGCTGACGGCGGGCTGCGACATCCCCAATTCGCGCGCCGCAGCCATGGTGGTCTGGCAGCGGATGGTGGCGCGGAGGATCTCCAATTGGCGTAAGGTCAATCCTTGGGCACCCTATAACCTCGGCGACTAGAAGTCAGCGATTTCGTATACCGAAACCAATTGATCTGCCAGGCCGTTATGCGATGTTCGGGGCCAAGATTGAACGGAAGAGCGCCACATGCCCCGTATGCTCCGTATTGCCGCCGCCCAGATGGGCCCCACCCAGCGTGCAGAGACGCGCGAGACAACCTTGGCGCGCATGATCGCGCTGCTGGAAGAGGCCGCCGGCAAGGGCGCGCAACTGGTGGTCTTCCCGGAACTGGCTTTCACCACCTTCTTCCCGCGTTGGCTGCTGAGCGGCGAGGAGCTGGAGAGCTACTTCGAGCCCGCAATGCCGAACCCGCGCGTGCAGGCGCTGTTCGACCGCGCCAGGGAACTGGGCGTCGGCTTCTATGTCGGCTATGCGGAGCTGACGCCGGAAGGCCAGCACTTCAACAGCGCCATCACGGTCGGGCCGGACGGCACCATCCTGGGCAAGTACCGCAAGGTGCACCTGCCGGGCAGCGTGGAGCCGCGCGAGGGTGCCCGCTTCCAGCAGCTGGAGAAGCGCTACTTCGAATATGGCGACCTCGGCTTCCCCGCCTTCCGTGGCGCGGAATCCTGGCACCGCCCGGTGATGGGCATGCTGGTCTGCAACGACCGCCGCTGGCCGGAAGCCTGGCGCGTCTATGGGTTGCAGGATGTCGAGCTGATGGTCATGGGCTACAACTCCGCGGCCTATGATCCTAACGGTGGCAGCACCGAGAACGAGTCTATCCGCACCTTCCACTCCACCCTCGCGGCGCAGGCCAATGCCTATATGAACGCCACCTGGGCAGTGAGCGTGGCCAAGGCCGGCAACGAGGACGGGTCCGGCCTGATCGGCGGCTCCTGCATCGTGGACCCGAACGGTGTCGTGGTGGCGGAAGCCAAGTCGCTGGCCGATGAAGTGGTGGTGGCGGAGATCGACCTCGACGCTTGCCGCCAGGGCAAGGAGAAGATGTTCCACTTCGCCAGCCATCGCCGGCCGGAACATTACCGGCGCATCGTGGACCAGGTCGGCGCCCAGGCGCCGGCGTGAAGGCAGCGCAGCGCCGGGAAGCACTGCCTATGTCAAACCCCGCACCGGCCCTGCCGGACATCTCCGGCTACCGGATCATTCCAACGCGCCACTGGGGGCGGTGGCTCGCGGTTGCGGTCATCGCCGTTCTGCTGGCACTGCTGGCCCGGGCCTTCGCGGTCGGCCAGATCGAATGGGACTATGTCGGCCAGTTCCTGACTGCGCCGGCCATCATGCAAGGCCTTATCAACACTATTTGGATGTCCATCGCCGCCATGGCGCTGGGCATCACGCTCGGCATCGGTACGGCCGTGATGCGTATGTCGCCCAACCCGGTGCTCTGCGGCGTCGCCATGGGCTACACTTGGTTGTTCCGCGGCACGCCGATCATCCTGCAACTGCTGCTCTGGTTCAATCTGGCGCTGGTCTTCCCCCGGCTGGGCTGGGGCGACTGGTCGGTGCGCACGGTGGATGTCATGACGCCGACCCTGGCCGCGCTGCTCGGCCTCGGCATCAACCAGGGCGCCTATACCTCCGAGGTGGTGCGCGCTGGCATGCTCTCGGTCGATGCCGGGCAGTATGAGGCGGCCAAGTCCATCGGCATGACGCGGCTGATGGCGCTGCGCCGCATCGTCTTCCCGCAGGCCATGCGGGTGATCATCCCGCCCCTGGGCAATGAGTTCATTGGCATGGTGAAGCTGACCTCGCTGGCCAGCGTCATCCAGTTCGCCGAGATCCTGCACGCTGCGCAGAACGTCTACTACGCCAATTCGCGTGTCATCGAGCTGCTGATCGTCGCCGCCATCTGGTACCTGGCCGTGGTCTCGCTGCTAACTCCGGCGCAGATGCTGCTGGAACGCCGCTTCTCCCGCGGTGCGGGGAGCACCCGATGAGCAGGATTCCGCTGGTATCCATTGTCGATGTGCAGAAGCATTTCGGCAGCTTCCATGCGCTGAAGGGTGTCTCCCTGGATGTCGCGGCGGGCGAGGTGCTCTGCATCATCGGCGCCTCCGGTTCCGGCAAGACCACGCTGCTGCGCTGCATCAACCAGCTCGTGCAGCCCGATAGCGGGGCCATCTGGGTGGACGGCGAACTGACCGGGCACCGTATCCGGGGGCACAGCCTGCACCCCTTGAGCGAGAGCGAAATCGCCCGGCAGCGTCTAGCCACCGGCATGGTTTTCCAGCGCTTCAACCTTTTCCCGCACATGACGGCGCTGGAAAACATCATCGAAGGCCCAGTGCGCGTGCAGAACCGCCCGCGCCGCGACTGCGAGGCCGAGGCGCGCGCGCTGCTGGAGCGTGTCGGCCTGGCGCACAAGGCCGATGCCTATCCGGCGAACCTGTCCGGTGGGCAGCAGCAGCGGGTGGCCATCGCCCGCGCCCTGGCCATGAAGCCGAAGCTGATGCTCTTCGATGAACCGACCAGCGCGCTCGACCCCGAGTTGGTGGGCGAGGTGCTGGCGGTGATGAAGGAACTCGCCCGCTCCGGCATGACCATGATCGTGGTGACGCATGAGCTGGGCTTCGCCCGTGAAGTCGCCGACCGGGTGGTCTTCATGGACCATGGCAGCATCGTTGAATCCGGCCCCGCGTCCGAGGTCCTGGGCAAGCCGCGCGAGGCGCGCACCCAGGCTTTCCTTTCCGCTGTGATCTCCTGAAGGAAACGTCATGAAAAAGGCCCTGATGCTTTCGGCCGCGCTGCTCGCGACCACCGTCGCGGTACAGGCCGCCGAACTGCCTGCGCGCATCAAATCGCGCGGCACCATCGTCGCCGCCATTGTGCCGAACTACCCGCCGCTCGACCTGCGTGACCCCAAGACCAATGAGCTGACCGGCTTCGATGTGGAACTGGGCAATGCGCTGGCCGCCAAGCTGGGCGTGAAGATGCAGTGGCAGGAAACAAGCTTCGACCAGATGCTGGCCTCGGTCCGCACCGGCCGCGTGGACATCATCCTCTCCGGCATGAGCGACCTGAAGACGCGGCAGGATACCGCCACCTTCGTCGATTACCTGCGCTCCGGCTCGCAATTCTTCACGCAGGCCAGCCGCGCCAATGAATTCAAGACGCCCGAGGCGCTGTGCGGGAAGTCGGTCGGCGCCAGCCGCCGCACCGCGCTGGTGAACGATATCAAGGTCTTCAGCGATACCGAATGCGTCGCCAAGGGCCGGCCGGAGATACGCGTCGTTGGCACGGAAGGCTCGGCCGATGCGCGCACGCAGCTGCGCCAGGGCCGTATCGATGCCGCCATGCAGGGTGGCGAGACGCTGCCCTACATCATGGCGCAGGAGCCGAATACCTATGTGCCGGTGGGCGAGCCGGTGCGCTACACGCTGATGGGCATCGCCGTCGGCAAGGAAGAAACGGCGCTGCAGAATGCGCTGGCCGATGGTGTGCGGGCCCTGATGGCGGATGGCACCTATGCCAAGCTGCTGGAGAAGTGGTCGCTGACGCCGAGCGCTATCCCCGAGGTGAAGATCAATGGCGGCGATTGATCCCGCGGCGCTGAACGCCATTCCGCTGGCGCCCGCCAACCGGGCGCCGCTGGCCCCTGAGTATCCCTGGCCGCAGGAATACAAGGCTGCGATGTTCCTGTCCTTCGATGTCGATGCCGAGACAGCCTGGACGGCGAAGGACCCCGCCCGCTACGGCGAGTTGGTGACCATGTCCTATGGTGGCTTCGAGGCGCGCGTCGGCGTGCCCAAGCTGCTGGAGATGCTGCGCCAGCAGGAGCTGAAGGCCACCTTCTTCATCACTGGCTGGTCGGTCGAGGCGCATCCGGCGATGTGCGAGGCCATCCTGATGCATGGCCATGAGATCGGCCACCACGGCTTCCACCACGTTATGCCCATTCCGGGCGACCCGATGCTGGTGGAAGAGGTGGACCGCGGCCTGGAAGTGCTGAAGCGCCGCCTGGGCGTGGTGCCCAAAGGCTATCGCGCGCCTTCCGGCGAAAGCTGCGAGGAGCTGCGCGTGCTGCTGAAGGAGAGGGGGCTGGTCTATTCCTCCTCCTGGCGCGACGACGTGCGGCCTTACCGGCACCTGCTGGCCGATGGCCGGCCTGGGTTGATCGAGCTGCCGGTGACCATGACCTATGACGACTGGCTGTTCGGCCTCTCGCACCGCTACAGCCCGCGCCCGATGTTCGAGCGTGAGCATGTCCTCTCCATCTGGAAGGATGAGCTGGAGGAAACGCGCGAATGGGGCGGCATGGTCACCACCGTGCTGCACCCGCAATGCAGCGGCCGCCCGATGCGACTGAAGCTGCTGCGGGAGTTCCTGGAGCACGCGCGCGCCTACAAGGATGTCTGGATCGCCACGGGCGAGCAGATCGCCGCGCATTTCGCAAGCTGCGAGGCTGCTGGCTGAACCACCGAAACAAGGAAGGTCGGTGCCATGAGGATCGCGTTTCTCTCCGCCGCTGTTGCCGCCATGTTCTTCATGGCACCCGCCTTTGCCCAGGATCTGCCGGAGGCCGTGCGGAAGCAGGGCCACCTTCGGGTCGGCATCGAGGCCACCTATCCGCCGATGGCCTACAAGGACCCCGCCACCAATGAGCGGCGCGGCGTCAATGTCGACCTCGTCACCGCCATCGGCAAGGAACTCGGTATCGAGCTGCGCTGGGAGGAGATGGCCTTCGCGCAGCTGATCCCGGCCATCGCCACCAATCGCGTGGATTTCAGTGGCAGTTCCATGACCGACCTGCCCTCGCGGCGGGAAAAGCTGAGCTTCGTGGACTATATTGCCACCGGCGCACAGATCTTCACCACAGTGCAGCAGCAGAAGGGCGCGCAGCAGCCGGCTGATTTCTGCGGCCGCAGCATCGCGACGCCGCGCACCACCAACTATTTCCCGCAGGCCCAGGCCTGGAGCGAGAAGAACTGCGTCGCCGCCGGCAAGCCGCCGATCCGGGTGATCGGCACCGAAGGCGCCGCCGCTGCCCGCACCGACCTGCAGCAGGGTCGTGCCGATGGCGCCATTCTGGGTGCCGAATACGTGGTGTACCTGTCCCAGCAGAATCCGGGCACCTTCGTCACGATCGGCGAGCCGATCTCGCGCAACCTTTCCGGCATGGCCTTTGCCAAGGAGCAGGCGCCGCTGCGGGACGCTGTGGCCGGTGCCCTGAGCCGTCTGATCTCCAATGGCACTTACATGGAAATCCTGAAAAAGCACGGGCTGGAAAAGCAGGCGCTTTCCGCCATCACCATCGACGCGGGCGAGTAACCGCCCATCGGCGGACGCCGATCCTCCTGGAGTATCTTCATGCATCGTCGTTCCCTGCTGCGCGCCGCCGCGGCAACGCCTCTGGCTGGCCTCGCGGCACCACGCTTTGCCCGGGCGGCCTCGGCCACCACGCTGCGCTTCATCCCGGTGATCGACCTGGCCTTCGTGGACCCGATCTATTCCACGGCGCAGGTCTCGCGGAACCATGGCTTCATGGTCTTCGACACGCTCTACGGCATGAACAGCAAGCTGGAAGTCTCGCCGCAGATGGTCGAGGGCCATCGCGTGGAGGATGGCGGCAGGCGCTGGGACCTGACGCTGCGCGAGGGCCTGACCTGGCACGACGGCGAGAAGGTGCTGGCACGGGATTGCGTCGCCAGCATCAGGCGCTGGGCGAAGCGCGACCCCTTCGGCGATGCGCTGATGGCTGCCACGGACGAGCTTTCGGCGCCGGATGACCGCACCATCCGCTTCCGCCTGAAGCGGCCTTTCCCTTTCCTGCCGATGGCGCTGGGCAAGGCGGCGGTGCCGGCCTGCTTCATGATGCCGGAGCGGCTGGCCAATACCGACCCCTTCAAGGTCATGCCCGAGGTGATCGGCAGCGGTCCCTTCCGCTTCGTGGCCAATGAGCGCGTGCCCGGCGCCCGCAACGTCTATGAACGCTTCGCCGGCTACAAGCCGCGCGAGGGCGGCATGAGCGACTGGACCGCCGGGCCGAAGGTGGTGCACTACGACCGCGTGGAATGGACCACGATGCCGGATGCCGCGACCGGCGCCGCCGCCTTGCAATCGGGTGAGCAGGACTGGCAGGAAACCACGCCACACGACCTGCTGCCGGTGCTGCGGCGTGGCGGCAACATCAAGGTGGATGTGCTGGACCCGCTGGGCTTCACCTGCCTGCTGCGCGTGAACCACTTGCAGCCGCCCTTCAACAACCCGGCCATCCGGCGCGCGCTGCTGGGTGCCGTCAACCAGGCGGATTTCATGACGGCCGTGGCGGGCGATGACCCGGCCTTCCAGCACACGCCCATCGGCTTCTTCTGCCCGGGCACGCCGATGGCCAGCAATGTCAGGCTCGATGTCTTCAAGGGTGAGCGCGACTACGACAAGGTGAAGCGCGACCTCGCCGCCGCGGGCTACAAGGGCGAGAAGGTGGTGGTGCTGGTGCCGGCGGATTCGCTGGCGCAGAAGCCGCTGGGCGATGTCGCCTTCGGCATGTTCCAGCAGGCAGGCATGAACGTGGAATATGTCGGCATCGACTTCGGTTCCGTGCTGACGCGCCGCAACCGCAAGACGCCGGTGGAGGAGGGAGGCTGGAGCGCCTTTGTCGCCAACTGGCAGGGCATGGATTGGCTGAACCCGGCCGGGCACCTGACCCTGCGCGGCAATGCCAGCTATCCCGGCTGGTCCAGCAGCGAGCGGACGGAAGCGCTGCGCGACCACTGGCTCTCCGCTGCTTCGCTGGAGGAGCAACAGGAGATCTGCGCCGAGATCCAGCGCATCAGCTTCGAGGAAGTGCCTTACTATCCGCTGGGCCAGTACAAGCAGCCCACCGCCTACAGCAGCGCCATCACCGGCATCGGCAAGGGCACGGCCACCTTCTGGAACGTGCGGCCGGCCTGAGGGGAATGAGTGACATGTCCATGACCGAGCCCGGCACAACCGCAATCTTCGGCAGCTATGTGCTGACGGAGCGCGATGGCGAGCAGGTGGTGCTGCGAGACCACTGGGTGATGACGGAGGGGCGGCGCATCGCCGCCATCACCACCAGCCGCCCGCGAGCGGATATCGTGCTGGACCAGCCCGGCCGCTTCGTGCTGCCCGGGCTGATGAACCTGCACAACCACTGCTTCAGCGAGGCCGTGGCCCGCACGCATTCCGAGGATGGCGCGGGGCGGAAGAACAATGCCAGCATCGTCTATACGGTGCTGCTGCCGCTGACCAAGCGCGGCATCGAGATCCTCTCGCCGGAGGAGAGGCTGGCCGTGGCGCGGCTGGGCATTCTGCAATTGCTGAAGGGTGGCGCCACCACGGTCATGGAGCCCTTCCGAAACGGCATCCCGGAGATGTTCGACGCGGCTCTGGATATGGGGCTGCGCTTCTATGGCGCGCCCTATCTCTTCTCCACCGCCGATGCCAAGGCGGATGCCTCCGGCCAGGTGACCTATGCGGGGGATGACGGCGCGGTGGATCTCGCCGCCTGGAACGCGCTGCACGCGCGCTGGGAAGGCGCCGACCATGGCCGTATCCGGATGGCGATGAGCCCGCATGCGACGGATACCTGCGCCCCCGACCTGCTGCGCGCCGCCGCCGCGCGGGCGCGGGAGCTGGGCGTGCCAATCACCACGCATCTGGCGCAGAGCCCGGGCGAGGTCGCGACCA
Source organism: Pseudoroseomonas ludipueritiae (assembly GCF_014490445.1). Classification (GTDB taxonomy): domain Bacteria; phylum Pseudomonadota; class Alphaproteobacteria; order Acetobacterales; family Acetobacteraceae; genus Pseudoroseomonas; species Pseudoroseomonas ludipueritiae. The sequence continues at coordinate 59,250 of NZ_JACTUZ010000012.1, forward strand.
TCGGCCAGCGCCACGAGGGGCGCACCCCGGCGGAATACCTGGACTGGCTGGGCGTGCTCGGCCCGGACCTGCTGGCGGCGCATTGCATCGACTGCACGGGCGACGACCTGCGGCTGATGGCGGCACGCGGCAGCACGGTGCTGAACTGCCCGCGTGTCTTCGCCCGCGCCGGCACCACCGCCTCCTACGCGCATTTCGCCGCGCATGGCGTGCGGACCGTCATTGGCACCGATGGCTACAACATGGACCTGCTGGGGGAGGTGAATGCCGCCGCCATCATCTCCAAGGTCACGGCGGGGAAGGCGGATGTCGCCACCGCACCCGAGCTGATCGGCTCCGTGACGCGCGACGCCGCGGCGGCGATCGGACGCGAGGATCTGGGCGCGATCCGCATCGGCGCCACGGCCGACCTGACGGTGGTGGATCTCAACCACCCGCATCTCCAGCCCTTGTTCGACCCGCGCCGCGCGCTGGTCTGGCTGGCCAACCGCGCCAATGTCGACGGTGTCATGGTGGATGGCCGGTTGCTGCTGCACAATGGCGCGCTGTTGGGCGGGGATGAGCATGCCATCACCACGGCCGGGGCCGCCGCCATCCAGCGCATCTGGGACCTGCCGGAGGCCCGCGCCGCCTTCGCCGGCTGACGCCGGAAAAATGCTGGCGGCATCCACAACCGATCCGGCATGCGCACGTTGAGCCTTTGTCCTGACCGTTCCGTCCGTGCCTGCTTGGCGCCGGCGGGCACAGCACAAGGAGAGAAGACCATGCGGACGATTACCCTGGGTGTCCTGGGCCTCGGCCTGCTTGTCGCCGCCTGCGCGCCGCCGCCCGGAAACCAGAACAGCCCGGCCTCCGGCCAGGTCGTGCGCGAGGGCGGCCGCCCGGCCGAAGCGCGTGCCACCGCCCCGCCGCCTCCGGGCGTGCCCATCATGAATACCCAGCCGGGGACCGGTTCCCCCCGCTGAGTACATTGCGCGAGGGCGGGGGGAGAGATCCCTCCGCCCTTTTCCGCCTCTGGGTAGCGCTATCCGCCGCAACCCGCATGCGCGCCGGCCCGGCGCTTATGGCCAAGCTCGCGCTGGCAGGAGCGCTGCCTTCCGGCTCGCACGCCGTGGTTGTCAGCCCTTGCGGAAAACTCGCCAGGCGCGCTGCCTGCTTGCCTTCAGTGCAAGAGTCGTTTTCGTTGTACGGCTGTCTGGTGCAAGAGCCCAGCCTGGCCTGACCATGCCAAGATCCTTGATAGACAAGGGGTGGGGCTGGAATGACACAGTGCAGGACTTACGTTCCCCGCAAATCGGGTTACGCTTTTCAAAAGCCTCCGACCGTTGATAAATTGCGACGGCGGCGATCCGCCAGGATGGCTTGTCTGGCCTCGCGGCAGGTCCCGGCCTGAACGACCGGCCTGCCGCAGCCTTGGATATCACGTTGGATAGCCTGTTGGTGGATCGGACAGAGCGGATGACACAGCCTTCCCAGCAGCGTGACCCCCGGCCGCGCGCGGATGCTGCCGGCCGTGGATGTGGCGCGCCGGTCGTGGGGGCCGTGCTGGGCAGCCTGCTCCTCAGTGGCGGCGCCCTGGCGCAGGACTCCGCGCCGCCTGCCACGACTCCGCCGGCCGCCAGCACCCCCGTTGCGCCCGCTGCCGGCGGCGCGGAACAGAGCGCCGCCCTGGCCACCCTGGCGGAGCAGGTGGAATACTGGCGCGCCCAGAACCGGCCGGAACTAGCCTTCGCGGCCGTGGAGCGCCTGCTTGCCGCCAGCCCGCGTGACCCGGACGTGCTGGCCAGTGCCGCCGAGATCGCCTCCCAGTTGGGCCGTAAGGATGCGGCCGATGGCTATCTGGCCACGCTGCGCCGCGTCGCGCCCAACGACCGCCGCATCGCCGTGGTGGAGCGCCACCAGTCCTTTGGCGAATCGGACCGCGCGGCGCTGGAGGAGGCCCGCGCTCTGGCGCAGTCCGGGCGCGCGGCCGAAGCCATCACGCGCTACCAGAGCCTTTTCCCCAACGGCAACGTGCCGGACAACCTGGCGCCCGAATATTACCAGACCATGGCGGGAATCGATTACCAGCGCTTCCGCGATGCCACGGCGGCGTTGCGCCAGCGCCTGGAGCGTGACCCGGACAATGCCCGGATGCGCCTGACCCTGGCGCAGATCCAGACCTATCGTGAGACCACGCGCTACAGCGGCATCGAGACGCTCCGTTCGCTCACAACCAATTCCTCCGTGGCCGCGCCGGCCCGTGCGGCCTGGCGCCAGGCGCTGCTCTGGGAGGGGCCCAGCGGCGAGCTGATCAGCGCCATCGAGACCTATCTCGCCTCCAACTCCTCCGACCCCCAGATCGAGGCCAAGCTGCGGGAAGCACGGGGCACCTTGCCGGATGCCGCCACCCAGGCGCGCATCGACGGCTATCAATCCGTGGAGGCCGGCCAACTCGCGCAGGCGGAACAGCAGTTCCGCACTTCCCTGCAATCCGTGCCGGACGACCCTGGCGCCCTGGCCGGGCTGGGGCTGGTGCGCTGGCGGCAGGGCCACGCGGCGGAGGCGCGCGACCTGCGGGACCGCGCCATCGCCGCCGCGCC
>NZ_JACTUZ010000120.1 GCF_014490445.1 Pseudoroseomonas ludipueritiae
GGCGGCCGCGATGAGCCACAAGATCACCGCTGACCACCTCGCCCGCGGCGCCGCCGTCTACGTCCGGCAGTCCACGATGGCGCAGGTGGTGGGGAATACAGAGAGCAAGCGCCGCCAGTATGGCCTCGCCGATCAGGCGCGGGCGGCGGGCTTCGTCTCGGTGACCGTCATCGACGAGGATCTCGGCCGGTCGGGTTCCGGCGTGGCCGAGCGCCCGGGGTTTGCCAGGCTCGTCGCGACGGTTCTGGCCGGCGAGGTCGGGGCGGTCTACTGCATCGAGGCCTCCCGGCTCGCACGGAACGGCCGTGACTGGCATCACCTGATCGACCTCTGCGCGCTTGCCGGAACGCTGGTGATTGATCCTGACGGCGCCTACGATCCCCGCCTCGTCAACGACCGGCTGCTGTTGGGGCTCAAGGGGACGATGTCCGAGTACGAGCTATCCCTGCTGCGTCAGCGCGGGATCGAGGCCCGCGACGGCAAGGCCCGGCGCGGCGCGCTGCGGTTCACCCTGCCGCCCGGCTACGTCTGGAGCGAGGACGGCCGGATCGAGGTCGACCCCGACGAACGGGTGTCGGGCGCGATCCGGATGGTGTTCGCCAAGTACCGCGAACTCGGCAGTGCCCGGCAGTTGTTCCTCTGGGCGCGTGGCGCCGGGCTCCTCCTGCCGGTCGTGCAGCGTAACCTCGCGATCTGCCGGATCACCTGGCGGGCGCCAGCCTACCACACGGTCGTGCAGGTGCTGCACAACCCCCTTTACGCCGGCGCCTACGCGTTCGCGCGCCGGGGCAACCGGATCCGGGTCGAGAACGGCCGGGCGCGCAAGACCAGCGGGCATGACCGGCCAATGGCGCAGTGGGGCGCGCTGATCCGCGACAACCACGAGGGCTACATCACCTGGGCGGAGTTCGAGGAGAACCAGCGCCTGTTCGGCGAGAACGCCCACATGCAGAAACGGGCGTCGCGCAAGGCGGCACGCGGCGGGCGCGCCCTCCTGACAGGGCTCGTCCGTTGCGGGCGCTGCGGACGCATGATGCGGGTGTTCTACGGCTCAGGCTCGGGCCATGCCCACCGCTACCAGTGCCGGGGCGACGACGCCCATGTTGGGGCGGGTCTGTGCATCGGCATCGGCGGCGTGCGGGTGGACCAGGCCGTCACGGCGCTGATGCTCGAGGCCGTCTCGGGCCATGCGGTCGAGGCAGCGATGCTCGCGGCCGAGAAGGTGGCGGCGGAGGACGATGCGCTGTCCGCAGCCCTCGGGCGCGACCTCGAGGCGGCGCGCTACGACGCCTCGCTCGCCGCGCGGCGGTATGACCTTGTCGATCCCGCCAGGCGGCATGTCGCGCGCGAGCTGGAGGCCCGCTGGAACACCGCCCTGGAGCGGGTCGCTGTTCTGGAGCGACGGATTGCCACCGCCCACACCTCGACGGTGGCACGGCCGGAGGTTGACCGTGACGCCTTGATGCGCCTGGCGGGGGACCTCCCCGCCGCCTGGAATGCGCCAACGGCCGACAATCGCGCACGTCAGCGCCTGACCCACATCCTGGTGCGTGAGGTGGTGATCGACCTCGACGACGCGACGCACGAGGCCGTGGTGATCATCCACTGGGCCGGTGGGCAACACACCGAGGCCCGCGTTCCGCGGGTGCGGTGCAAGCCGCGGCGCGCCGAGACCTCCCGCTCCCCAGCCGAGGTGGTGCGCCGCCTGGCCCAGGAGTGGCCGGACCGGGAGATCGCGGTGACGCTGAATCGGATGCGGTGCAGGACGTCCGTCGGCGAGAACTGGACCTCGGTTACTGTCCGGGAGGTGCGGGAGCGTCTCGGCGTTCCGCCATTCCAACCGTCGGAGGGTGCTCCGACCAGCATCGGGATGCAGGACGTGGCGCGACGGTTCGGGATCTGCATCCCCTCTGTGCTGCGGCTCATCCGCGAGGGAATCCTGCCTGCCGAGCAGGCCATGCCTTACGCGCCTTGGAAGATCCCTCTCGAGGCGCTCGCCACCGAGCCGGTTCTGGCAGGACTACGACGCGTAAAGGAGCGGCGGCCGAAGAACCTGCAGGGATATCATCGGGATGAGACCATGCGGCTGCCGGGTCTCTGACAAGGAGGGTGCAGAATGTCACACGACCGCCGCGGCGGCCGCGAAAAGCAAACACATGGCCGCTGAACGGATCCTGCCCCAGCACCTCCTGCACCAGCCGCGAGAGACCGTCGAACCCGCGCCGCATGTCGGTCGGACCCGCAGCCAGCCAGACCCGCACACCGGCAGGCGGTGCGATCATGTCTCCAGCGCCATGGCCAAGCACGCCACAGCCGCGGGATCGGCGGTCATGCCGACCCGCAGCACCCGCCCGTTGCGCAGCACGATCTCGACCTGCGGATCAGCCGTATCAACGGGCCTGCTGCTGGGCACGGGTGCGTCCGTCACTTCGGGACTGACCAAGCGCACCGGCAGCAACCGCGGCGCTGGAACACGCCGCTGCGGTGCCTCACCGCGTGCCTCGCGCCGCCAGCGGTGCAGCAGGCTGGAGCAGACGCCATGCCGACGCGATACACCCTGCACCGTCGCGCCCGGGCGGAGGGTCTCCGCGACCAGCCGAACCTTCTGCTCCGGCGTGTAACTCCGACGACCCTCGCCACGCGTCACGATCTCGATCCGCTCCGCCCGGGTGCTGGCACCGGTGTCAGCACCAGTGCTGGCATCAGTGCCAGCCTCATCCCTCGACATCGCACCACCTCAACTGATCTGGTGTTACCTCACAAGATCAGGCCGCGCAGGCAAGATGGCCGTAGAGCAACGCTTACCCGGCAGGCGACCTTCGATCCGCAGCTGATCGCCAAGTACCAGCGGCGCTTCCCCGGCTTCGATGACAAGGTGATCTCCATGTATGCCCGTGGCATGAGCGCGCGGGAGATCGTGGGCCATCTGCGCGAGCTCTACGGCATCGACGTCTCGCCGGACCTGATCAGCGCCGTCACCGATGCCGTGCTCGACGAGATCTCAGCTTGGCAGAACCGCCCCTTGGAGGCGGTCTACCCCGTGGTGTTCTTCGATGCCTTGCGGGTGAAGATCCGGGACGAAGGTCTGGTGCGCAACAAGGCCGTGCACATCGCGCTCGGTGTCCGGGCCGACGGCGGCAAGGAGATCCTGGGCCTGTGGCTGGAGCAGAATGAGGGTGCGAAGTTCTGGCTCCGGGTGATGAACGAGCTGCGTGGCCGCGGTGTCGAGGACCTGCTGCTGGCCGTGGTGGACGGGCTGAAGGGCTTTCCCGAGGCGATCGTGGCGGTGTTCCCGGAGGCCGTGGTGCAGACCTGCATTGTGCACCTCTTGCGGCAGAGCCTGGACTTCGTCGCCTACAAGGATCGCAAGGCGGTGGCCGCGGCGCTGAAGGCCATTTACCAGGCTGTGGACGCCACAGCCGCCGAGGCGGCCCTGGCCGCTTTCGAAGCGGGGTTCTGGGGCCAGAAGTACCCGGCCATTGGCCAGAGTTGGCGCCGTGCCTGGACAGAGGTGGTGCCGTTCTACGCGTTCAGCGTTGAGATCCGGCGGTTTCTCTACACCACGAATGCCATCGAGGCGCTGAACTCGAAGCTGCGCCGGGCGGTCCGGTGCCGAGGACACTTCCCGACCGACGAGGCCGCCCTGAAGCTCTTGTATCTGGTCTTGCACCGGGCGGAGAAGGAGTGGACCATGCCGCCGCGGGAATGGTCCATAGCCAAGGCTCAGTTCGCCGTGCTGTTCGGCGAACGCTTCACCCGCGCCATGGCCTGAGCATGTTCAACCGCTCCGCCGCACACGAAATTTCTGACACTCCCTCGTCGGGCTCTACTTAGCACCGCCAGAGCGCGCGCTGGTGCTGTGCGTGGATGAGAAGTCCCAGATCCAGGCACTCGACCGCACCCAGCCCGTGCTGCCGATGCGTCCCGGCCAGGCGGAGCGGCGCACGCATGACTATACCCACCATAGCACGACTTCGCTGTTCGCGGCGCTGGACATCACGACCGGGGCGGTGATCGGCCGCTGCTATCCGAAACATCGCTCCACCGAGTTCCGGAAGTTCCTGGATCAGGTGGAGAAAGCCGTGCCCCCAAATCTCGACGTCCATCTCGTGATGGACAACTACGCCACCCACAAGACCAAGCCAATCCGCGACTGGCTGCTCAAGCGGCCGCGCTGGCATGTCCATTTCACGCCCACCGGCGCCTCCTGGATCAATCAGGTCGAACGCTTCTTCGCCCTGATCACCGACAAGCAGATCCGGCGCGGCATCCATCGTTCCACACAGGCGCTCGAGCGCGACATCCGTGCCTTCATCGAAGCCCATAACGTCGATCCCAGACCGTTCCGCTGGACCAAGTCCGCCGACGACATTCTCGGTGCCATTCAGCGCTTCTGCCAGCGGACCCAGCAGATCGGAGGAACTACAGAATCAGGACACTAGATCAAACGCTTCGGTGCTGTCTCCAGCACCAGAGCCGCCAAGGTGCCCGTTACCGGCACACCCATGATGACATCAGCCAGATAGTCGATGTAGCGGCCGATGAGCGCCACGTCCTGCTCTGAGAACGGCCGGGGTACCAGGGCCAGATCGCAGTGGTACACCATCGTAAAAGGGGACAGGCTCTCGTCATCCTCCCACCCCGGCTGCAAGCCATGACGGCTCAGCAGCGCATGGCGGAGCGCCACGTCGAGCAGATCTGCGACACCCTCGAAGTAGACGGTGATGTCGTGGTCAGGGTCAAACCCCCCGATCCCGCTATCTGCAAAGAGGTGCCTGTCAAACGCGGCCTTCTGTGCGGCGGAGTTCTCCCATGTTCCGATGGGGACCACACCCTCAGCCCGGCCATTCAGTGTGAGAGCAAAGGCCTTGGTGTCAGCTTCGAAGGCGTCGTACCAGTCCTCGAGCGGGGCATCGGCGACCATATCCACCCAGGAGCGCATCAGCGTCGCGGCGAAGTCGTGCAACACCTGCCGCACGAAAGCGGGATCACCCAGGTACTTTGGTGAACTCGCCTTGGCCATCAGCTGGCTGAAGCTGGCGCTGTCGGACATGCCCTTCCAATGCCACCTTAGCGCCGTGGCATAACTATACAGGTCTGGCCAACGTCCGCTGTTCGGCCCTGTCTCCCAGCGGAGCTCGGACTGCAGGCGATAGTACTCGTTCACGAACCGCTGGCCGCCATCGGCGGCGCCCAGCATGCGGTACCAGCGCAAGGCTCGGCGTTGGGCGATCGGGTCGGAAAGGCGGGGCGGCATGGGGCACCGCTTTCTGTCACAGCGCCGTGGCTGCCCTGCCAGAGGGGACGACAGGCCGAAGGGCCAGACGTCCCAGCCTCGCCCTCGGTCGGTCTCAAAGCGGGTCGGTGGTCGCCCCTGCTGGCGTTTCAGGCGTGCCTGTGTACGGAAACACAGATCGTCGGGCTTCGGCATTTCCTCCAGCTTATCGCCCATCGCAAAGCCCTGCCCAGCCGCAAAACGGCCACGAAAACGCTGCCTTGCTGGAGGGGGTGCCGCTCAATCGACCATCCGGAATTTTCGGGGGCTGGCATTGACAGACCCCTACCCTCCCTCTGTTGAGATGGTAGGGGGGGTGGTGGGGCGGGCCGGAGCCGCGGACGCTGACGGAGGCGTCGGCGGTCGCGCTGGCCCAGGCACCCGGCCCACCGCGAGGTGGACGTCGGCCCGCCCCTCCTCCCCTTCGTGAAACCTCCGATCTCCACTCCTCGGCGCCAGCAGCCTTATGAGATTCGCTGGCGCATGCAGTCCTGTAGTTCCAGGAACCGACCCACACCGATGCCGGTGGAAGACGGCAGCTACCGGCCTAGTCCCGGTGCACGCCGGATCCCGAGCCGCTGCTGCTCCGCCTCCTGCGTCCGCGCCTGGATGCGCTCCTGTGCCTCCACCGCACGCTGCCCCTCGCGCAGGACCGCCACGGCCCGTCCAATCCCCGCCAGCCCCTTGCGCGACGGCGCGACCGCCTCGGCCGCCTTGGCTGTGAGGCTCTGCTCCACGCCCTGCGGCCTCAGCCGCTGCTCGGCTGCCGCGGCCACCGCCCGCAGTTCCGCCGCCACCTCGGGCTGCCGCCGCACCACCCGCTGCCAGGCTTCGGCCAGTGCCGGATCCGGCCGCCCCGCCAGCGCCTGCCAATAAGCCTGCGGTGCCTTGTTGGCCTCCGGTGGCCGGCTAGCCGCCCGCGCCTGCTCCAGCGCCTCCACCGCCCGCCAGGCCCGCTGTGACAGCCCCGGCACCTCCACCGCATCCCGCACCCGCTGCGCCGCCACCTCGGTCTGATAGGTCTCCCCAGCCCGCTGCCGTGCCGCTGCCTCCCGCTCTAGCCCGCTAGCGACCGAGCGTACCGCGCTGACGGCACTGGCCCGCTCCAGCTGCGCTCCGCGTCCCGAGAACAACCCGTCGCCGCCGCGCAGCCGCCCCAGCAGCTCCGGCTGCTCCCGCAGCTGGTGAGCGACCTGGTTCCGGTCGTCCCGGTTCTTCCACAGCAGCGCATCAAGCTGGGCCTCCGCCTGTACCGGATCGCGATATGCCGCGCGCAGCCACTGCGTCCGATCGACGGCCTCCCGCCGCACCGCTGGGTCGCGCGCCTCCGCCGCTGCGATCTCCTGTGGCGTGGTGCCCCTCCCCAGGCTGTCGCGACCCGTCGGATCCCGCTGCGCCGGCAGCAGCGGTGGGGCTGGTGGTTCCACCTGGGCCGCAACGCGGTCGAGGTAGGCCGCCGCCGTTTCGCCGCTGGCTCTGGCTCGCTCCACCGGTGAGCGGGCGATGATCTCGCTCTCCGGTGCCAGCGGATGCAGCCCGCGCCGGCTGGCAAAAGCCTCCCGCGCCCGGCGCTCGCCCTCAGGCCCGGCATAATCCAGCGTCACGTCCTTGGCCCGCTGCCGCGACAGCCTCCGGGTCAGCCCCTCCCGGCTACCCAACTCGTCGCGGGCCCAGTGCAGCCTGACCCCGTCCCGGTGCCGCGTCAGCGCCACGTAAGCGGCGTGCCGGTCCATCGCCCGGCTTGCCAGCACATGGGCGCGCTCCACCGTCACCCCTTGCGCCTTGTGGATGGTCGCCGCGTAGCCGTGCGTCAGCGCGCCGTAGTCCCTGACCGCGAAGGTAACCTCCGCTGCCGGTGTGGTGGCGTCCTTCGTATCCAGCCGCACCGTCAGCTGCGCGGCCTCGCCCTGCCCTTGGATGCTGGTCACCGTGCCCAGCGTACCGTTCTTCACGGCCGCGCCGCCCTGCCCCTCCGCGCTGGCCCCCAGCGCCCGCTCGTTGCGCAGGAACATGAGGCGGTCGCCGGCGGCGAAGGAGCGCTCGCCTTGCTCGGTCGCGATGCGATGGTCCGGGCCGAGCGCTCCAGCCCCCCCGAGCTGCTCCCGCGCCAGCCGGTTCAACGCGGCCGCATCCGCCCGCGTGGAGGCCAGCATCAGCTGGCTGCGGGCGGGATCCTGCTGCCGCCCCTCGAGCCAGCCCTCCACCAGCGCCGCCCGCGCCTCTTCCTGCGTCGCGTGCCCCAGCACCATGCCGGCCTGCTCGTAGCGGGCAAGCGCCTCGGCCGTGCGGCTGGTGGCAAGCTCCCGCGTCGCCTCCCGCTGCCAGTCCTGGCGCTGCCGCCGCACCTCCGAGATCTCCGCCGCCCCGTGCCGCTCCGCCAGCGCCCGGAACGCCGCCCCGGCCTCGATCGCCTGCAGCTGCTCCGGATCCCCCACCAGCACCACCTTGGCACCGGCCTGCTGGGCCTGCTCCAGCACCCGCTGCATCTGGCGCGAGCCCACCATGCCGGCCTCGTCTACCACCAGCACGTCGCGCGGCCCCAGCACATCACGACCCCGCGCCCAGTGCCACTCCAGGCTGGCCAGCGTCTTGGAACTGATGCCACTGCCCGCCTGCAGCCCCTCGGCGGCGATGCCCGACAGCGTGGCGCCGCGCACCCGCAGCCCCTGTGCTTCCCAGGCATCGCGCGCGACGCCGAGCAGCGCCGACTTGCCGGTGCCGGCATAGCCCACCACCAGCGCCAGCCCTTCTGCGTCGGTGAGGTGCCGCACCGCGTCGCGCTGCTCCACGCTGAGGGTGAGACCACCGCTTTCCGCCTGCCGCAATGCGTGGTCCCGCCGGCGCGCTGTGACGCCATGCACCTGACCCTCCACCAGTGCCGCCGCCTGCCCTTCCATCCGCCGCTCAGCCGCCAGCATCTCGCGTGTGGTCCAGCGTGTGCGTCCCGCCGCGTCCTCGCCCAGCCGCACCAGCGCGGGTGCGGCCTCGACTTTCGCCAGCACCTGCGCGAACTGCGCCGCCCCGTCGCTGTGCCGTGCGATGAACCGCGCCAGGTCCTGCCGCGTAAAGGTGGACTGTTGCCGCGTCAGGGCGTCGAGCGCGAGGTCGGGATCGGCGGCAATGCGCGCGCCGTTGCGCCGGGCAATGGCGTCATGCTCCGCCCGCCGTTCCGCCGCCTCGCCGCGCGCGGCGCGCCGCATCCCCGCCGGTCCCACCTTGTGCTGCGGCTCCAGCGGGATGCCCTGCGCCGCCAGGCTGCGGTGGTCGATCCGCGCGTCATGCCCGAGGCTGGCCAGTCGCTCATTCGCCAGCTCCGCCCAGCGTGTGCGCCACGTCTGCAGCAGCGCCGTGCTGTTCCACTCGCGCTGCTTCGCGCCGAATGCCGCGTTAGATCCATCCGCCTGCTGGCCCGGAGCAACGCCGCGCAGCGTCAGCAGCACATGCGCATGCGGCTTCGCCTCGCCGTCCTCACCCACTGGTCTGTGCACGCAGAGATCGGCCACCATGCCGCGCGCCACGAATTGCTCGCGCACGAAGTCGCGGGCCAGCGCGGTGCCCTCGGCCTGGCTGAGCTCGCGCGGCAGCGCGAACTCCACCTCCCGCGCCAGCTGCGCGTCCTTCCTCTTCTCACTGGCTTCCACCACGTTCCATAAAGTGCCGCGATCCGTCCAGGCTGTGGGTGCGCCATCGGGCAGCAGCACCTCGGCATGCACCAGGTGGTCCTTGGCCGTGAAGTCATGCGCCACCCCAGTCCGCGCGTCCTCCAGCCGCGTCGCCGCGCGATAGGCCGCAGCCGCCACTACGGAGCGTCCTGCGCCGCGCGAGATCACCTGCGCCGAAAGGTGGTAGATTGCCATGCGCCATTCTGGCCATGAGTGGCTTCAGGAGGAACCCCGACGCCGCGCTCGTTCCGCCTGCGGTGGACTCACCTTTCCGCGACGTCGCCGCAGACGACGTATAAGCGCGCATTTCTCCGCTTTGCTGCGAACATGACGTGGGACGCGGGTGGGACGGGACGCGCTGAATGCGACGATGCGAAGTGCACGGGATGCGGTCGTGTGAGGCCGCGTCACCATGCTGCCGATGTCCTGTAAGAATGTGTCCTCTGGACCTTCTTGATCAAAGAAGATGCTGATCGACACAACACCCTTCTTGAGCCTCTGCGATCGAGATCCAGCGTCTTGGATCAGGCGCATCCTGGAGCGGTATGGTTTGTGATGAGGCGGCGATCCGTGCGTCGTGCGAGCGCATGCGGATGCTCCAGGTTGGACCGCGACGTCGTTCCGCCTCACGCCGCGATCACAAAAGCTGACGGCGCGTCGGGTTGGCGCCTCCGCCCTGGTGTGCAGATTGATCGTGGCGATCGGGTGAGGAGCCTGGTCGGCGACGACGGACCCACCATGGAGGATCTCCCCTTGGCACCACGCCGCCCGCGTGACATCGACGCCGAACTGCGCGCCCTGCAGGACAAGGCGCGCCAGCTCCGCACCAAGCAGAAAGCTCAGCTCGGTGAGCTGCTGCTCGCCACCGGCGCCGCCGACGCGCTCGATCCCGACACTCTTGCTGGCCTGCTGCTGCACGGCCTCGAGCAGGCCAAGAGCAACCCGCAGGCGGCGGAGAGCTGGCGCCAGCGCGGCGAGAGCTTCTTTCGGCGCGAGCGCGCCGGCACCAGTGGAGCCGGCGACAGCAAATCTGCGGCCGCGTCTCCTCGCGCTGCGCGCCACAATGCGGAGGACGCAGCGCGCCCGGCTGCGGAGTAGCCAGGCCATCGCCCGTGCCGAGGCCGCCCGCGCCCGCAGCGACGCCCGCGACTGGGCTGCTGAACGCCGCGCCCGCACCCGTCACCTGATCGAACTCGGTGGCCTGATCCACAAGGCCGGGCTGGTCGATCTGCTGGAGGACGACCGCGCCACCCTGCTCGGCCTGCTGCTGCAGGCGGCCGGGCAACTGCGTGGTGGTGGTGACGAGCCGCCCGAAGTGCCGCGCGCCCGCTGGCGCCATGCTGGCCTGCGCGCCTTTCAGGCTGAGCGCGAGGCGGCAGAGGGGGACGCTGGGGAGGCCGGCATCCCATGACCGCCGTTCTGTGGGGTGTCTGGCGCCTCGCCATCACCCTCATCGCCTGCCCTTCGCCCTGATCGGCTGGCTCTGGATCTGCATCCGCACCGCTGGCTCCGGCGCCCTCCTCGGCGGCCTCCTCGGCCTGCTCTGGAACGTGGTCCTGCTGCAGCCGCCGGACCTCCGCCACGGTGTGGTCGGTCTGCTGCTCGGCGGCCTCGCCGGCCTCCTGCTGGCGCTGCTCAACCTGGTGGGACCGGTTTTCTTCGGCCGCGGCACTCCCGCCACCTCGCATGGCTCCGCCGCCTGGGCCGAGCCGCGCCAGCTGCGCCGCGACCTCGCGGCACCGGCGCTGGCGCGTGATCCGGCGGCACTGCTGGTCGGCCGTGCGCCGGGTCGCCGTGGTGAGATGCTACGCTACACCGGACCGGCCCATCTGCTCACGGTCGCCCCCACCCGCTCCGGCAAGGGCGTCGGCACCGTGCTGCCCAACCTCCTGCTGGCCAACCGCGCCATCCTCTGCGTCGATCCCAAGGGCGAGAACGCCCGCATCAGCGCTAGGGCGCGGCGGCGCTTTGGCCCGGTGCATGTGCTGGACCCGTTCGGCATCTCCGGCCAGCCTGCCAGTGCCTACGATCCGGCGGCGCTGCTCGACCCCTCCTCTCCCGAGCTCGCCGACGATGCCGCGACGCTGGCGGACGCCCTGGTGTTCGACCCGCCTGGCCAGGTCTCCGAGGCGCACTGGAACGAGGAGGCCAAGGCGCTGATCAGCGGCCTACTACTGCACCTCGCCTGCCGGGGGACAGCGGGCCAGCGCGGCCTGACTGAACTCCGCCGGCTGCTCACCCTGCCGCCGGATGACTGGCAGGCGCTGCTGCGGGCCATGCTGGCGGATACCGCGGCCGCCGGCGGGCTGGTTTCCCGCGCCGCCGCCCGCCAGCTCGGCAAGGCCGACCGCGAGGCCGCCGGCGTGCTCTCCGCTGGCCAGCGCCACACCCACCTGCTCGACAGCCCCAGGCTCGCCGCCGCCATGGCGCGCTCGGACGTCCAGTGGGCTGACCTGCGCCAGGGCAGCGCCACCGTCTTCCTGGTGCTGCCGCCCGACCGCCTCACCACCTACAGCCGCTGGCTGCGCCTGCTGATCGCCCAGAGCATCCAGCAGCTGGCCCGCACTCCGGCCCCACCTGGGCAGCCGCCGGTGCTCTTGCTGCTCGACGAGTTCGCCGCCCTCGGCCGGCTGGAGCCGGTGCTGCAGGCAGCCGGGCTGATGGCGGGCCTCGGCCTGCAGCTTTGGCCCATCCTGCAGGACCTCGCCCAGCTGCGCGCCGCCTACGGCCCCTCCGCCAGCACCTTCCTGGCCAATGCTGGGCTGCTCCAGGTCGCGGCGCCGGCCGATCTCGAGACCGCCCAGTGGCTCTCCCAGGCGCTCGGCCGCAGCACCATCGGCTTTGAGACCCACAACAGCTCCCACACCACCTCGGACAACCCCGAGGGGCATGGCTCCACCAGCCATGGCAGCGCCACCCAGCGCCTCGGCCGCCCCCTGCTCACCCCCGACGAGGCCATGCGCCTGCCCCACCACCAGCAGGTGCTGCTGCGGCCGGGCCAGCGCTCGGCCCTGGTCCAGAAGCTGCGCCACTTTGCCGATCCGGAGTTTCAGGGGCTCGCCGACTGATCAAGCGCCGAGCGCCGGACGCGCGAGGAGGTGAGCAGCCCGAAGGAGCCATAGGGCTGGAATAATGCGCTTGCACGCATATGCGTTTTGACGCATATTACAGCATGCCATGGCACGTGACTTTCCACCCTGAGATGGCCAAAGACTTCGTGGCTTTCTCCCGGGAGGTGCAGATCGCCATGGCGGCGCAGCTTCGCCTTCTGGAAGCAGTGGGCCCGACCCTCGGCCGCCCCACGGTCGACACGCTGAAGGGCAGCAGGATCGCCAACCTGAAGGAACTGCGCTTCGCCGCTGATGGAGGCGTTTGGCGCTTGGCCTTTGCTTTCGATGGACAGCGCGTCGCCGTGCTCCTGGCGGCGGGGGATAAGGCTGGCGTGTCCGAGGCACGGTTCTATCGGACGCTAATCGCCACGGCTGAGAAGCGATGGAGGACATGGGAATGACCAAGACCACGGGTGTGTCCCTGGACGAGATGATCTCTCGGATGCCGAAGAAGGATCAGCGGGAGGTCGAGGCGCGCGCATCCGAGTTGATCGCACAGCATATGGCGCTTCGCGACGTGCGGAAGGCCATGGGCAAGACCCAGGCTGCGGTGGCACGGAGCCTCAAGATCAAGCAAGAGAATGTGGCCCGCATCGAGCAGCGCAGCGACATGCTGCTGTCGACGCTCCGTGGCTACGTAGAAGCCCTGGGCGGAGAAATATCCTTGAGCGTGCGGATGCCGGGTTTGCCACCTGTGGAATTGCAAGGCCTGGGTGACTTGGCACCGGCGCCGAAAGCAGCGGCCAAGAAACCTGCGGCACGCCCCCGCCGCGCGGCAGCCTAGAACAGATGTCGTCTGAGGCGAGTGGCACGCCTCAGACGGACATCTGTTCTAGCGAGGAAAGCACTAGCTGCACCAAGTGCTTTTGGTACAGCCAATGGCAAGAGCTTTCCTGCCCTGCTCGTTCTGAGCACAGAGCCGGCCGCATCTGGGCGGATACGACCTACCGCACCAAGTGCAATTCCGGCGCACTGAAGCAGCGCAGCCTGCCTGAGCGTGTTCAGTTCCCAAAGCGCCGTGGCGCGAACTCTCAAACCAAGACCAATGCCGCACGCTCCAGGTCCGCTCCGGCATCAAGCATGTCCATGCCACCCAGAAGCACCGCATGACTGTGCTCGTACGCACCACCGGCTCCGCTCAGGCGCAGGTGAAGATCGGCATCGCTAATCTCACTATGACTTCACCTGTTTGGCTTGGCTAAGCACTCGAGCTGCGGCCGCATAACTCCACAACCTCCATGAGAAGCGGCACTGGCGCCCCCAAGCCGGTGATCCAGCCGTTTCAGAGCCCGTTTGAGAATGGTGTGGGTGAGGTGTTCGGACGTCCTCGCGCGCCCAGACGGGCTGGATGTGGACCAAGGACCATCGCGCACGGCAGGCGGGCTTTGAGCGGCGCCGCTACCCGACAGACCTGACCGATCAGGAATGGCGGGTCATTCGGCCCCTGCTGCCGCCCAGCAGCGCCCGCGGCAGGCGACCAGGCGTTGACCTACGGGAGGTGCTGAACGCGATCCGCTACCTGGCAGGGGCTGGGTGTGGATGGAGGATGCTGCCGGTTCATTTCGGACCATGGCAGACGATCTATTGGTGGTTCCGGCGTCTCGCACGGCGGTTCCTGTTCGCCACTCTGCACAACATCGCGCTGATGCTGGATCGTGAGCGGGTGGGGCGCGAGGCCAGCCCTTCCGCCGGGGTTCTGGACAGCCAGACGGTCAAGGCGCCCCACGCGCCGGGCGGCGGTGGCTTTGATGCCGCCAAGCGCCTCAAGGGCCGCAAGCGCCATATCATGGTGGATACCGACGGCCGCCTACTGATGGTCAACTTGACAGCGGCCGACGTGCAGGATGCCGCCGGGGCGGAGCGGAGTAACCGTCAGCCGAAAGCCGCCTTGTGCTGAGGCTGTCGGATGGTCGA
>NZ_JACTUZ010000121.1 GCF_014490445.1 Pseudoroseomonas ludipueritiae
CTCTGCCTCGCAGCCGCCGCCGTTTGGATCAAGATCTAACAGGCCTTAGTGAAGATCGATGTAGACGTTGGTTATCAATTGCTGCTGTTCCTTTTTCGACGCCGACCGGAGGCGTTCAATATGCCTTCGAAGCACATCGGCCGCCGTTTTTTGTTCAGGCTGCGAGGTCGTTGGTTCCCTCCAGCGCCTGTGCGGCGCTCAGTTCGCGATACAGGGTTGTCTTGCTAATTTTCAGGCGCTTGGCCGCCTGGGCGACGGAGGCCGTCTCCGCTGGCGTCCTCGTTCGGCGCCAGGCGCTGTGCCTGCTCCAGCAACTCTGCCGTCATCACTGAGCGGCGGCTGCAGATCCAGCCGCACTCCGCGCCGCGTCCATGCCGGCCAGCGTGCACTCCTATGCCATCTCGCGCTCCAGCTGCGCGAATGATCGTTATGAGATTTCATGCGTTGCGGCCCTGTCCCTATGCTCCGGCAGCCGGCGCAACTGCCGGGGTTAATGTCTTCGGGATCGGGATCTGCGGATTGAGCCTTCTTTCTGCCCTCCCACGCGGGATCATCCTTGTCCGGCCGTATGTTCCCGTCCGGCGTTGAGATGAATTCCTGCGATCTCGCTTCGCAGGAGCCCGAAAAGCTCGGCCAAGCGTGCGGGGGACATCCGGTCGGAGGTAGATGCGATGCTGATCCCAGCCACGGGCGAGCCGCCGGGCGAGAGGATCGGCAGGCCGATCCCTGACACGCCGGCGGTCAGCAAGCCATCGCTGAAGCCATAGCTTCGCTCCCGCGACAGGCGGATCGCGGTGCGCAGGTCGGAGAGTTCGAGGCCATAGATCGAATAGTCGGCCGCGTTGGTTCGCAGGACGGCGTCGATCTCCGATTCCTGAAGCCGGGCGAGGATGGCGAGCCCCACCGCGCCGACTCCGAGCGGCCGCCGGTTGCCGATCCCGGTTGTGACGACCCGGACGGGAAAGTTGCCCTCAACCCGGTCGAGGCAGACGGCCTCGGCGCCGGAGCGGGCGATCAGGTACACAGTGTCTCCCGTCTGCATCGCGAGCCGTTCCAGCGCCGGCCGCGCATGGCGGATCAGGCCGCTCTGCTGCGTGGAGCAGACGCCGAATTCATAAACCAGCGGGCCGAGCAGGTAGGCATGCGTGGTCGGATTCTGGGTCACCAGCCGCTCCTCCAACAGGCCACGCAGAATGCGGCGCGCGGTGGCCTGGGCGAGGCCGGTGCGCTGCGCGATCTCGGAAAGCCCCACCCCGGCCGGGCTGCGTCGGGCGATGGCGGAAAGGATCTGCGTTGCCCTGCGGATGACCTGCGTGCCCTTCGCCTTCCCCTGCATCTCCGCTTCCATCCGCAGCCTCGTGAAGATCAATCGCTGGCGCGGATGTTTGCCTCATTCGCGATGCGCGTCCACTTGGCCAGATCCGATCGGACGAACTCGGTGAAGCGCTCCGGCCGGTAGTCCAGGGTTTCGAGCCCGAGGCTGGCGAAGCGCGCCTGCACCGCCGGATCTGCCAGAATGGTCCGGAAGGCCGTATCGAGCCGCTCGACGATCTCCTGGTCCAGGCCGGCCGGCCCCATGATGCCGGTCCAGGGCATGGCCTCGTATCCCGGCAGGCCCGCTTCGGCGAGAGTGGGAAGATCGGGGATGAGCGGTGAGCGCCGCGCGCCGGTTTGCCCGAGGGCGCGGATCGTCTTCGCCTCCATATAGGGGCCGGAGGAGGCGAGGGCATCGAACATCATCGGCACCCGTCCCGCCACAAGGTCCGTCAGGGCCGGCGCGCTGCCGCGATAGGGAACGTGCTCGATCTGGATGCCCGCCATCCTGGCGAACATCTCGGCTTCCAGATGGGTCGAGGTGCCATAACCGACCGAGGCATAGGTCATCGAACCCGGCTTGGCCTTCGCCAGCGCGATGAGTTCCGCCACGCTCCGCACCGGCAGCTTGTCCGGCACCACGAGAACATGGAGTGGCGTGGCGAGGAGGGTGACAAAGGTGAAGTCCTTGATCGGATCGTAGCGGATCCGGGCCTGAATGGCGGGATTGATCGTATGCGCCGAAGAGGCGACGAGGAGCGTGTAGCCGTCCGGTGCCGCCCGGGCGACCTGTTCCGTCGCGATGACGGTGCCGGCGCCCGTCACATTCTCCACCACCACGGTCCGGCCCAGCAGCGGCCGCATCTTCTCGGCGAAAAGCCGGGCCATGATGTCCAGGGCGCCGCCGGCAGCGAAGGGGACAACGAGCCGGATGTTCTGGGCCGGCCAGGCAGATGCCTGGGCGCGGGCGCGGCCAGCGCCCAGGAATGCCGGAGCGAGGCCCGCGATCAGGCCTTGGCGACGGGTGATCATGTTCTTCTTCTTCCTCCCTGGGGCGACTTGTCGCCTTGTTGTCCAGGTTTGGTCCTGGTCGATGGCAGCAGGTTCCCAGCTTTCCCGCTCGGCAAGGTAGCCCCCTAACTTGGCCTGGTGCGGAATCTTGTCCGCGATGCGGAGCCTGGCGATGCCGCATGGTGGACAGGATTCCGACGGGGGAAACTGGCGGCGCGGACCCTCTCTTTCGTAAAACAACCACAACAAAAGGCAGAAGGAGGGAGCGCCATGGCGGATGAGCAGGTGGTGTACGAAACCCGTGAGGCAGTCGCCTGGATCTGGCTGGCACGCCCCGGACAGCGGAACGCACAAAGCCGCCGGCTCCTGGATGAGCTGGACGCGGCATTCCTGCGGGCGACGGCGGACGAGGCGGTGCGCGTCATCGTCCTGGCCGGGCAGGGCGACCATTTCTCAGCCGGCCACGACCTGAAGGAGGCCCAGCAGAGCCGCGCGAACTTCACCGTCGAGGAACGCTATGCCTATGAGGAACTGCGCTACTACGACTACTGCCTGCGCATCATGGATTGCCCGAAGCCGACCATCGCGGCGGTCCAGGGCGCCTGCGTCGCCGCCGGATTCATGGTGGCGAGCGTCTGCGACCTGATTGTCGCCTCCGAGGATGCCTTCTTCGCCGACCCCGTGGTCCGGACGCTTGGCGCCGCCGCGGTGGAGGTGCTGATCCATCCATGGGTGCTGGGTGCCCGGCGGGCCAAGGAGATCCTCTTCACCGGCGACCGCTTCACCGCATCGGAGGCCCTGGCCTGGGGCCTGGTGAACCGCGTGGTGCCGCGCGCCGAGCTGGAGGCGGCGACCACGACCCTCGCGGAGCGTATCGCGGAGAGCGAGTCCTTTTCCCTGAAGCTGGTCAAGCGGTCCATCAACCGTACGCTGGACATCCAGGGCATGCGTTCCGCGCTCAATGCCCATCTGGACACGCACCAGCTCAGTCACCTGTCGGAGGCCTTCAAGAAGGCAAGGGAAACCGGGCTGGCGCAGGCCATCGCGAAGGGGAAGGCGTCGTGAGCGCCCATCGCCTGGAGCCGCTGATCAATCCCGGCTCCATCGCCATCCTCGGTGCCTCCGAAAACCCCGGGCGGGTCGGCGGCATGCCGCTGCAGCTCCTGCTGCAGCACGGCTTCGCCGGGCCCATCTATCCGATCAACCCGAAGTACAAGGAGATCTCCGGGCTGGTATGCTACCCGGACATCGAATCCCTGCCGGGGCCGGTGGATCTCCTTGCTCTCGCCGTTTCCGCCAAGGAGGTGGTGCCGCAGCTACGGCGCGCCGCGGCAAAAGGGGTCCGCTCCGCCGTGGTTTTCGCTTCCGGCTTCGCCGAAACAAATGAGCCGGAGGGCCGGCGCCTGCAGGACGAGTTCGAGGCCTGCGTGGCCGAGATCGGAATCCCCGTGGCGGGGCCGAACTGCATGGGCTTCGCGAACCTGAAGACACATGCCTACACGGCCTTCGCCTCTGTCTTCCGTGACCTGGAGCCGCCGTCCCGGCACTCCGTGGCCCTTGTGACGCAAAGCGGCAATGTCTGTGCCGCCGTCTATACGGCCGGCCGCAAGCGCGGCGTGGATTTCTCCGCTGCCGTCAACACCGGCAACGAGGCCGGGATCGAGCTTTCCGAATACCTCGAATATTTCGCGGATCAGCCGGAGACGCAAGCGATTGCCGCCTATGTCGAGGGGCTGCGCGACGGTCGGCGTTTCCGCCGCGTCGCGACGCGGCTCCGCGATGAGGGGCGGCCGCTGATCATCCTCAAGATCGGCGACACCGAGAAAGGCGCCGAGGCGGCCGCCTCGCACACGGCATCGCTCGCCGGCTCGCAGGCGGTGTACCGCGCTGTGTTCGACGAACTGAACGTGATGATGGCGGATGACCTCGCGCATATGGCGGAATTGATCCGCCTCGCCGGCTTCCGCGCACGGACGGCCGGGCCGCGCATCGCCATCCTGACAATCTCCGGCGCCCTCGGCGCCCTGCTCTCGGACAAGTTCGTCCAGGCGGGCGCCGAGGTGCCGACGCTGCCGGAGGATGTCCAGGCCGTGCTGCGCGGCGGCATTCCGTCTTACGGCATGGTGTCCAACCCCGTGGACCTGACTGGGAATGTGGTAAACCAGCATGGCTTCATGCGCGACGCCCTCGCGGCACTTGAGGGCTGCGATGCGGTGGACACCATCGTCATCTATGCGCCGGGTTACCTGCTGGAGCGTCTCTCGCCCGCCGCGATCGATGCGGCTGCCACCTCCCGCAAGCTGATTGTCGCCATCGACAACCAGAATGCCCGCAACCATGCGGAGCTGGAGGCGGCGGGCATCCCCGTCTTTGACGACACCGCGCGCGCGGTCGCGGCGCTGAGCGTCTTCGGGCGGTGGTCGGAGCGGACCCGGCAAGCGGTGACCGAGGTGGCCGCTCCGGTGCCCCGTCAGGCCATGGCACTCCCCGCCCGTGGCGGCGCTCTCGACGAGGCCGAGGGCAAGACGCTGCTCGCGGCCCATGGAGTCCCCGTGGTCGCGGAGCGTGTGGCAACGAACGAGGAAGAGGCGGCGGCCGCCGCGCGCGCCCTAGGCTGGCCCGTGGTGATGAAGGTCCTCAGCCCCGATATCCTCCACAAATCGGATTGCGGCGGCGTCAGGCTGGGTATCGGCTCGGAGGAAGCGGCGCGCGAAGCCTTCCGCGCGATCATGCGATCCGCACGCGCCGCGCATGCGGAAGCACTGATCCGCGGCGTCGTGGTTCAGCCGCAGGAGGCGCCGGGCGTCGAGGTGCTGCTGGGCGTGACGCGGGACCCGGTCTTCGGCCCGGTCATGACGGTCGGGCTCGGCGGCATCTTCACCGAGATCCTGCGCGACATCGAGCACCGCACCCTTCCTGTGGATGAGGCGCGGGCCGGGGCGATGCTGCGGCGGCTGAAGGCCTTCCCGCTGCTCGACGGCGCCCGTGGCCGGCCGCGGCGGGATGTGGCCGCGCTTTGCGGCGCCATGGCGGCCCTGTCGGAGGCGGTGCTCGCCGCCGGCGATGCCATTCGCGAGGTGGAGGTGAACCCCCTTCTTGTCCGGGAGGAGGGCAAGGGCGTGGTGGCGCTCGATGCGCTGGTGGTGCTGGAACCCGGGCGGGCCACGAAGGCGGAGGCGGCTTGATGGAGGTTGAGACCTTCCGCAGGGAAGCCAGGGCCTGGCTGACAGACGCGGTCGCGGCCCTGCGCGAGGATTTCCCCGGGCGGCCCCTCACCGACATGGCGCTGCGCCGGACCTTCGAGGACCGGCTCTGCGCCGCGGGCTGGTCCGGCCTCGGCTGGCCGGAAGCCGAAGGCGGGCGTGGCCTGCCAATCGAGCTCATCGCCGCCTTCCACGAGGAATATGCGCGGTCAGGGGCACCGAAAGGCGTGAACATCATCGGCCACGGTATCCTCGGCCCCACGCTCCTCCTCTCGGGAAGCGAGGAGCAGAAGCGGCGCTTCCTGCCCGGCATCCTCGCCAATACCGAAATCTGGTGCCAGGGCTACTCCGAGCCGGATGCAGGCTCCGACCTCGCGGCCCTCCGGACCCGCGCCGAGCGGGACGGGGCGGAATATGTCGTGACGGGGCAGAAGATCTGGACGAGCTTCGCCCATATCGCCGACTGGTGCTTCCTTCTCGTCCGCACGGATGCATCCGCGCCGAAGCACAAGGGCATCAGCTTCCTGCTGGTGGACATGAAGGCGCCGGGTATCACCGTGCGGCCGATCCGGCAGATGGACGGGCAGCAGGAATTCAACGAGGTCTTCTTCGATGGCGTCCGCGTGCCCCTCGCCAATCGGGTGGGCGAGGAGAATGCCGGCTGGGGCATCGCCATGGCAGCGGCGAGCTTCGAGCGCGCGACCTACTTCATCCCGCGCCTTGTGCAGATGGAGGAGGAGTTGCGCGATCTGGTCGCCCTCTGCCGCGAGACGCTGCGCGACGGCAGGCCGCTGTCCGATGATCCGCTGGTGCGGGACGGGCTGGCGCGCAGCTTCCTCGACATGCAGGCCCTGAAGCTGCATGCGCGCAGCATGCTGGCGGCCGCCGCGCGGCATGAACAGCCCGGACCCGAGGGTTCCTTCATCAAGCTGCTCTGGAGCGAGAGCCACCAGCGCCTGCTGGACCTCGCGCTGGCGGTGATCGGGCCTGAGGCGGCGCTTGGCCCGGATGAGCCCAGCGCCAGGCGGCGGCGCCACTGGCAGCACGACCATCTCTGGAGCCGGGCGGAGACGATCCTCGCCGGCACCTCCGAGATCCAGCGCAACGTGGTGGGCGAGCGCGTGCTCGGCCTGCCACGGTAAGGGAGACGCGCGATGACCGACACCGCCGAACTTGACCTGCTGCGCCATGCGGCACGCGGCGCGCTCTCCCGCTTTCCGGAGGCGCTGGGGCTGGCGCATGGCGAGGAGATGGCGCCAGGGGCCGTCGCCGCCGCGATGGCGACCGCGGCGGAACACGGCTGGACGGCCATGCTCCTGCCGGAAGCCCAGGGCGGCCTCGGCCTCGGGATGCGCGAGGCAGCGGTCCTGGCGGAGGAGGTGGGCCGCAGCCTGGCGCCAGGACCCTTTCTCGCCAATCTGGTCCTGCTTCCCGCGCTCGCCGGAAGTGGCGCGGAATGGCTCGACGCGCTGGCCGGCGCGGTGGCAAGGGGCGAAACGGTGGTGACGGCTTACATCAGCGAAGCCGGGGATGGCCCTCAGGCGCGGCGCCTCGTGGAACATGCCGAGGACAGCGGACCGCTTCTGCACCTCGCCTTCAGCGGGGAAAGCCCAGGCTCTCTCACCCTGGCCCGGCTGGAACGGCCGAACCTGCGGCCGCTGCGGCCCTTCGACCCGACTTGCCCGATCGCTGAAATCGGGGAGGCGGTTGCCACCGAAATGGTTAAGATCAGCGCTGCGGCGGCGCGTGATGCCGTTGGACGCGCCCAGCTCTGGATCGCGGCCGAGATGCTGGGGCTTTCCGAGCGTGCCGGGGAGATGTCGCTGGCCTATGCCACCACCCGGAAGCAGTTTGGCAGCCCAATCGGCGTCAACCAGGCGGTGAAGCACCGGCTGGTGGATGACTACGTGCTCCGGCGGAACGCCGCCGCCATCATCGCTGAGGCCGCGGCTGTCTGGGATGCGGGACAGGGGGACCGGCTGCTGCTGGCCCATGCTGCGCGGGCAGCGGCCACGGCGGCGGCATTCTCCTCCACGGCCTATTGCATCCAGGTTCATGGTGCCCTTGGCTTCTCGGCCGAGACCGGCATCCATCTCGGCTACAAGCGCGCGCGGCGCCTCGCCTGCACCTTGGGTGACGAGGCGCGGAGCCGTAAGCTGATCGCGGCCGAGATGGTTCGGGACGCTGCATGATCACGGCACGGGATGAGCGGGCGGAGGGCGTCCAGGCCGTCCGACGTGCCACGCAGATCCTCTCCGCCATCGCCCGCCGCAGCCCGAGCGGGTTGGGGCTCGCCGAACTCTCCCGCCGCACCGGTCTCACCCACCCCACGGTGCGGCGGATCCTCTGCTGCCTGATCGAGGAAGGCTTCGTGGTCCAGGACGGGCCGTCCAGGCGCTACCACCTCGGTCCGCTGATCTTCGAGTTCGGACTCTGCACGCCGCACCAGGGCGCGCTTGTGCGGCAGGCGCGGCCGGCGATTGAGCGGCTTGCCGCGGCTACGGGCGATACAGTCTATCTCACCGCCCGCTCCGGAACCGACGCGGTCTGCCTCAGCCGGATTGAGGGTACCCATCCCATCCGGGTCGTCACCACGGGGGAGGGCGATCGCCGGCCCCTCGGCGTCGGCGCGGTCGGCCTGGCCATTCTGTCGCGGCTGGAGGAGCCGGAGATCAACAGCGTTCTGCGCGAGAACCGGCAAGAATATGAGCGCTACGGCCTCACGCTCCCGAAGCTGCACGACGCCATCCTGGCCTCGCGCCAGCGCGGTTACGGCGTGACAAATGGCCTGCTGACGGCGGGCGTCGCGGGCATCGGCCTCGCGATCACCTCCGCCAGCGGATCGCCAATCGCAGGCGTCAGCCTCGCCTCCACTCCCGACCGGATCTTTGGAAAGCAGTTGGAGGAGAAGCTGGCCCTGCTGCGGGCGGAAGTCGCGGCGCTTTCGGCCGGCTTCCATGCCGCCGCATAGGGCCGACACTGCCTTTGCTGACAATTCCTGGGCCTAACGAGCCACATTGCAGGGCCTGTCGTGCCTCTGCTCAAACTGTTCTGCCTGGTCGCGCGCCTCGACAAGCCGCATCTGCTTGTTGGAGCGCTGCGGGACCGACCGTGCTCCACCACATGCGAAGCGCCTGAAAAGCAGCCGCCCGACAAGGCCTGAGCTAAGCTTTAGATCAGCCCAGACGCTTACCTGATTCAGCCACAGCAGGCCTTTTTGGTGCCCTATGATGGCTAGGTGCTCTGTTGAAACCTTCGGTCGATATCTGAGGATCATGAGGTTGTGGGTGAGGGCGCGCAGGATGAGATCGCGCTGCTGCGGCTGGTGGCTACGCGGTCAGCGCTGAGCCGAGGCGGCGCTTATGTTCTGAACCCACTCTCGATGTGCCACCGCTGGTGGTAGAGGGCGCGAGGAAAGTGTGCCGAAGGGCTCGCCTATGGTGCGTCTTCGGCCAGCGCCGCCCCAGTGTTACGGCGGTTGAGGGCAATGACGCTGCGTTCGATGCCGAGTTCGCCCCGCCAGAGGCGATGGACCCTGCATCGGCCAGCACCGTGTCCAAAGCTATGATGGCCGCGGCTTGGCGCAGGACGGGCGTGAAGTCCGGAGAGGCCTGGCTGAGGCCGATGCCAGTGACTGCGCCGATAATAAGATGCGAATGAGTGTGCAGCACTGCGGCCAGCTTGGGCCAGGCCCGCTGCGGAATGCTAGCTGATTTGCTGCGTTCCCAGACCGGTCGCGTCCACGGCGGCAACTGGCGGCGCGCCGCATCAGCAAGGGTGGAATAGTGCGGCACCTTTCGGAGCCCCAAAGCCTTTCGCAGGTCCTGCCACTCGGCCACCAGGGTTGCGAGACCACGGTAGTCACTGCGCAGGAACTGTCGCAGCACCAGGAGCGCAATAAGCTGAGCCTGTGTGAAATTCATGCCCGGGGGTCCGGCTGCCGTAGGTTGGAACGGTCCGACGGCCGGTGCCTTGTGCGCCACCTGCGCCGCCGATTTTGTCATCCCGTGCATCGAGAACCTCATGCCCAGGCTTCTAAACCCTTCCACCGCATCCGGTAGAAGGTTTCGACTGAGCAAACGCATCTCTCAACGATCACCTCCAACTGGTATCAGGCGGGTAGCTGGTGCGGATGCCACAATGCAGGCTGTAGCGGAAAGCGGCTTGCTAGCTTCCGACTGCAGGACGACCAACCGGACGTTCATCCGGCCGTCTTTCGAGGGTGGGCCGCCGTGGGCGGGAACCGCCCGCCTGCTGAGGAGCGTAGCCTACGCCGTCGAGCAGTTCCGGTGCACACTGGTTATTCGGCTTGTACTCGGGCGCCATTTTTCCCGCAAGCTGACCAACGGTCGCGGAGGGCCACCACCACGGTGAGCAGCATGAAGCCTACGGCCGCGCCAAAAACCCAGCGCGGTGCCCCGTGGTCGAGGATCCAGCCGAACAGGAGCGGTCCAATCGCCCCACCGACATTGAAGCCGGTGGAGACGATCCCGAAGGTCCGTCCTGACCCTCCGGAAGGCGCCGCCGCCTGCACCATCATGTCCCGCGATGGAGCAATGACGCCGGACAGGAACCCCGCGGTACCCAGGACGAGCGTCAACGTCACTGCCCCGAGGTCCGCGACGGCGACCAGCAGGGTCAGCAACGCCGTCAAGGCAAAGGCGGCGGCCGCGACATCGCCGTGCCGCCGCGTCCGGTCCGCCAGGAAGCCGCCGACCAGAACACCGAAGGCGCTGAGCATCAGGAACGCTGTCAGGACGCCATTGGCCTGAGTGAGGGTGACCCCGTAGCCACTGACCAAGGCAGCCACCGAGAAATTCTGGATGGCCCCGTTGGAGAAGCTGAGCAGGGTGAAGAATATCGTCAGCGAGATGATGGCAGGCGTGAAGACCGAGCGGTCGGTCGCGCCTTGGCTGCCCGCCGCTGATCTTTGGCCACTGGTCTGGTCCTGCGTCGTGGGAACGCGCATCGGCAGGATGAAGCCAACCAGCAGTACCCCGGCGAGCCCCACCACGCAAAGTGCCAGACCAGGCCCGCCCAAGAGGGCAAGGCCGATCAGAACCGCAGGAGCAATGGCGGTGCCGAGATAGCCGGCAAAGGTATGCAGGGAGAAGGCCCTCCCCAGTTGCGCCTTGGGAATGCCGGCCGAGATGAGGGCATAGTCGGCCGGGTGGAAGACGCCGTTGGCAAGCCCTGCTAGTGCGGCGCCGACGAGCAGCCAAGCATAGGTCCCGACCAAACCGATGGACAGGAGGGCCAATCCTCCAAGAGCCAGGCCGGCGGCGAGCACACGCTGCGCCCCGATCCGGTCCACCAGGAACCCGATGGGCGCCTGAGCCACAGCCGAGACAACATTGAAGATCGTCAGGGCGAAGCCGAGTTCCACAAAACCGACCTGCAGCCCATCACGGAGGAAGGGGAAGAGCGGTGGAAGAGCAAGGATGTAGACGTGACTGACCAGATGGGCCAGCGACACGAGCAACATGAGGCGGGTCGTCCCTGCGGGCCGTTCGCTTCCCAGATGCGGATGCACGTCTCCGCCTACCGCCCCCAAATGGACCCGACGCAATGCCAATAGCCTTGCCTCCTCATCCCTGATCGGCCCTTTATCCAATTGGCCTGAGTACGAAGTACATGCGTCCCACAGCTCGCCGGCCGGTGCAAACATCCGGGGCCGATGCAAGGGAGTGCGTAGAAGTCGCCGAGGTCCCTCTCGCCGAGAATGCGCGCCTGATCCTCGGTACTATGGCCGCATTGGTGAGCTAATCCAGCTCCGCTCTCCGGTCTTCGTGGCCTTAGCAGCGTCAGCTGGCGTTGGGCTGTCAGACGCCGAATATGTCATCTGGCCGCGCAACATGAACGTTTAGCCGACCATCTCGCTGGCGTTGACGCCCCTTCCTGCAAGCTATGGTGCCCCGCCTACGGGACGCATCTGCTCCAGGGTTTCATAATCATTGCATAACAGTAACTAACTAGCCGCGTGCCTGATGAGAGGCCAAGCGCCAGATGCCACATCGCGGAGATCGGCCAAATGCGCCCCCCCACCAAGTAGGTAATTTTAAACACGGTGATGTCTGGAGCTCATGTCCGGAGGGAGAGGGCTTTCTCATTTCTTGCCTTTCCGGAACGATCAGGCCCGCTCCAGGTTCCACATGATCGCGAAACCTGCCACACGGCCCTTCAGGTTCTTGTTGATCGCTGTCATGGACTTGTATGCACCAACAGGGATGTAGGGCAATTCATCCATGACGATTCGCTGCATGTCTTCGGCGATGTTCTTCTGTGCGGCGAGATCTGGAGCCACGAACCATTCATCGCGTAACGTCTCCAGCTGCGGCACGTCCGGCCAGCCGACCCAGGCGCCTGATCCGTTGCCGCGCAGAGGGAAATGCGCGGAGGGATCGACGAAGTCGAAGGACGAGAAGGAGGTCAGCAATATGCTCCAGCCGCCTTTGTCCACCGGCTCGCGCGAGGTGCGGCGCTGCACCACCGTCCCCCAGTCTCCGAGCGCGATATCCGCATTGAACTCCAGCCGGCGAACCAGATCAGCCGCCACCTGTGTCATGGCGGAGGGAGCCAGAATGTCGGTCGGTCCGATCAGGCGCATCAGCTCGTTGTTATAGCCGGCCTCCTTCAGTAGTGCCTTGGCCTTGTCCACGCTGCGGGGGCCCATCAGCGGCTCCAGCGCTACTTGCGTCGCCAGCGGCGTGCCTGGGGTGAAGACCCCGACATTGTCCATGTAGATGTCGGGCTCCAGCCCCACGATGGCGCTCATGAAGTCCGTCTGGCTAATGGCGGGCAGCAGCGCCTGACGGATCTTCTTGTTGTTGAAAGGTGGGTGCAGGTGGTTGAAGCGCAGCACCCCTACCAGTGGCAGCGGATCGATCTCCTCGATGGAAATCTGCCGGTTGCGCTTCAGCAGCAGTTGAATCTCCGGCGGCGGCTGCTCGAACCAGTCGATCTCACCGGTCTGCAGAGCAGCAGCGGCCGTGGAGGCATCAGTGATGATATGCCACTCGACCCGGTCGAACTTCGGAAGCTTCGGGCCGGCCGTCAGGCTGGGCGTATCGGTTGGCGTAGGGCTGTAGGCGTCGTTGCGCTCATAGACCACCATGCTGCCGGAGTTGAACTCGTCCCCCTTGAAGCGGAAGGGGCCGCAGCCGGTGGTATCGCGGATCTGGGTGAAGGCATCGGTCTTGGCCAGTCGCTCCGGAATAATGAAGGGCGGGCTATTGCTTACCTGCGCCAGGGCATTCAGCAGCAGCGGGAAGCGGCGCTTCATGCGGAAGCGCAGGCGACGGTCGTCCAGCGCCACCAGCTCATCCACGAACATCGCCAGCTTCTGGCCCATCGGGCTGCGCTTCATCCAGCGGTTCAGGCTGGCCACGGCGTCCTGAGCGCGCACCTTCTCGCCATCATGGAAGCGGGGGCCATCGCGCAGAGTGATTGTGACGGTGCGGCCTTCATCCTCCTCGACCGCGCCTTCCGCCAGCTGCGGCCGCGGCATGAAATTCGCGTCCATGCCGTACAGCGTATCGTGGATCATGTAGGCGTGGTTGCGGGTGATGTTTGCCGTGGTCCACACCGGGTCCAGGCTGGTCAGATTGGCCTGCGGCACCAGCTTCAGGACACGCTGACGGGCCGGCTGAGCGATGGCGAAACGAGATGGTGCAGCCATGGCAAGACCGGTGGCAGCGCCCGCCCCAGCGAGCAGCGAACGTCTTTGGATCATGAAGCTTCTCCCATTTTTTGTTGCTGTATGGGATGGGAAGTTGGGCCAAAGAGCAACCTTTCTGGGAGGGTGAATGAGAAGCGCGCAAGGCAGAAACAGGCGGAGTTGGGGCAGAAGGCAACGCGTTCGGCGATCCTGCGGTGGCGACCGCCACTCAGCGGCATGAACGCGCACGTGTTCGCACGTGCAGGCAACCTATTGCTGTTCTGAACAAGCCACCAATCCCTACCAAACCTCTACCCGTTCATCTCTGCAACTCAGCAGTACGATAACCCCTCCATGCTGTGTCATATAGATAGATAAGCGCTGGGTGCGGTAATTGCCAGAAATAGCCGGAGGTGGCCGAAAATAGACAGGCTGCTTACGAGGATAAACGGCCGAGAGCCCACTTCATAACGGCCGCGCCAATCTCCGGACGAGGAGCATGGC
>NZ_JACTUZ010000122.1 GCF_014490445.1 Pseudoroseomonas ludipueritiae
TGTGGCGGGGGCCGCCGCCCAGCCCAGGCCGGAGGACCAGAGCACCAGCGCCATCACCGCCGTGGCCACCGCCGGCCGCAGGGCGCGGGCCAGCAGGCGCGAGGCCGGCAGGCGCAGCAGCCGCAGCGCATAGGCCACCAGCAAGGAATGCTCCGCCGCGACGATGATGGCGGTGGCGACGGCCGCGCCGGTCAGCCCGTGATGGGAAATAAAGAAGGGCAGCAAGGGCAGCCGCGCCACGGCCGAGACGGCGGCGATGCACATCAGCGTGCGCAGCATGGCGCGGGCATTCAGCAGCGCGGTGCTGACATTGCCGAAGAGCGTCATGGTCCAGGCGGCGCCCAGCACGGCCACCACCGGCACCGCTTCCAGCCAGTCCTGCCCAAAGCCCAGCGCCACCACCGGGCCCGCGACCAGGGAGATGCCGAAGCCCGCCGGCAGCACCAGCAGCGCGATCAGCGCCACGATGCGCAGATAGGCCTCGCCCACCTCCTCCGTGCTGCCGGTGCGGAGGGCGCCGGCGAAGCCGGGCATGCAGGCGCGGCAGATCGGGTCCACCACCTCGGTGGCCGGCAGGGTCGAGACCTCCATGCCCACCGCGAAGACGCCCACCTGGGTCGGCGACAGCATGCGGCCGATCACCAGGCTGTCGATCTTGTCGCGGATAACGCAGACGACGCTGAGCAGCCAGCTCCAGGCCGAGACGCCCGCCAGCTCCCGCCAGGCCGAGAGTTCCAGGCGCGGGCGATAGGGGTGCATCGCATAGCTCATCAGCACCAGCGCCAGCCGGTTGGCCACGATGCCCAGCACCAGGGCCCAGTGGCTGCGCAGCAGGAAGGCGCTGCCGACCGTGACGGCGATGCCCAGCAGCCGCGGCAGGAACTGCAGCTTGAATTCCTTGTCGAAGGTCATGTGGCGGCGGAAATCCACCGTGCCCACATTGGTCAGCCCCGCCGCGCCGGCCGAGAAGGCGATGGCCAGCAGCACATCCTCCAGCCGCGGGTCGCCGAAGAAGCGCGCGGCCGGCGCCGCCGCCAGCACCACGGCAGTGGCGGAGAGGACCGAGCGGATGAGGTTGAGTGTGAAGGCGGTGTGATAGAGCGCCGGGCGCGGATTGGGCGTGCGGACGATCTGGTCCTCGACGCCAATGGAAAGGCAGACATCCAGCGCGATGGCGAAAGAGGTGGCCAGCGCCACCAGGCCGAAGTCTTCCGGCGCCAGCAGCCGCACCAGCACCAGCGTGCTGCCCAGCCCCAGCGTGCGGGTAACCATGCGCCAGGCCACCACCCAGCCGGCACCGCGCATGGTGCGCCCGAGCATGCTGCCCGGCGTTTCGTCAGGAGTGGACACGCGTCAGGCCTCGGCGACGGCGGGCTGGGCCCGGGTGCCGGCCAGGCCGGCGAGGAAGCCCTCCAGCACCAGCAACTGCCACAGCGCCTGGCTGTGGTCGTGCCGGCCGGAGGCATGGCGGTCCACCATCTCGGCGATGGCGGCGGGGTCGAAAAGGCCGGAATCCATCATGGGCGCGCCCAGCAGCCGGGCCCGCACCGTCTCCGCCCCGGCGCGGAACTGCCCGCCAATGGCGGCGGCGAAGCCCTGCTTGGGGCCGTTGAGGATGCTGTCCGGCAGCAGCGGCGCCACCGCCTGACGCAGCACCTGCTTGCCCTGGCCGCGTTGCAGCTTCAGCGCATCCGGCAGGCCCATGCCCCATTCCACCAGGGTATGGTCCAGCAGCGGCGGCCGCACTTCCAGCGAGACGGCCATGCTGGTGCGGTCCACCTTGGTCAGGATATCGCCCGGCAGATAGGTATGCAGGTCGGCATACTGGGCCTGCAGCAGCGAGGCTTCGGGGTCGCAATCCGCCATCAGCGTGGCGAAGCGCTGGCCGGGGTCATGGCCCTGCAGCATCGCCCGCATGGAGGGAGAGAAGAGCGCGCGGCGCTGTTCCTGATGCACCCGGCAGACGGTGCGGTAATAGCCCAGCGCGCTGTCCAGGCTGATCTCCGTCAGCGTGTGCTTGGCCCGCAGCCAGCGCGGCGCGGTATCCAGCTTGGGGTAGATGCGCGCCAGCCCGCCCAGCACCCGCCGCCGGGCGCCGGCCGGCAGGGTACGGCGCACCGCCTCGGCCATCTGGTGGAAGCGGTAGCGGCGGTAGCCGGCGAAGACCTCGTCGCCGCCATCGCCGGAAAGCGCCACCGTCACATGCCGCCGCGCCAGAGTGCAGACCGCCAGCGTGGGGACGGAGGAATGGTCGCCGAAGGGGGCGCCGAAGACCGCCGCCTGGGTGCGGGCCGCATCCAGGTAATTGGGGGAGGAGGCCTCAGCCAGATGCATGGCGCCCAGCCGGGCCGCCATGCCGGCGGCAGCCGGCCGCTCATCCGCGCCGCCGGGGAAGCCGATGGTGAAGGTACGCAGCGGCCCCGTGACCGCCCTGGCGGCCAGCGCCGTCACGGCCGAGGAATCGACGCCGCCGGAGAGGAAGCTGCCCAGCGGCACATCGGACATCAGCCGCAGCCGCACCGATTCCTCCAGCCGCGCCGCCAGTTCCGCCGCCGCATCGGCGGGGTGGGCCCGCAGCGCGGTGGGCGGGCGCCAGTAGCGGCGGGGCGGCGGCAGCACCGCCGGGCCCTGGCGCAGCACGAGCATATGCCCGGCCGGCAGGCTGCGGATGCCGGCATAGATGGTGTCCGGGTCCGGCACATAGCCCAGGGCCAGGAAGTCATCGAGCGCCTGCGGGTCGATTCGGCGGGGCAGGTCCGGCAGTGCCAGCAGGCCGCAGAGTTCGGAGGCGAAGGCGACCCCGCCATCCGGCATCTGGGCATAATGCAGCGGCTTCTCGCCCAGCCGGTCCCGCGCCAGCACAAGCTGCCGCGCCTCGCGGTCCCAGATAGCGAAGGCGAACATGCCGTTCAGCCGGTCCAGGCAGGCCGTGCCCCAGGCTGCCCAGCCGTGCAGGATGGCCTCGGTATCCGAGCGGGTGCGGAAGTGGTGGCCCATGGCCTCCAGCTCCTGCCGCAGCGCCGCGTGGTTATAGATTTCGCCATTGAAGGAGATGACGAAGCGGCCGTCGGGGCTGGACATCGGCTGCGCGCCGCCCGCGAGGTCCACGATCGCCAGCCGGCGGTGCCCCAGGCCCAGGCCCGGCTCGATATGGAAGCCCTCGCCATCCGGGCCGCGGTGCCGCAGCGCATCCGTCATGGCGCGCAAAGCGGCGGCCTCCGGACGGGTGCCGCCGTCTAAATAATAAATTCCTGCCAGGCCGCACATTTGTCGATGATCCTGCTACACATTACCGCGAGGCGGGTTTGGCGAGGCGCACCGCCTGCCAGGAGATCAGTGAATGAAGGCTCACGACATTGTCGCGGGTTCGCAGCAGTACCAGGCAGCCCCGCGCGCCGTGACGCGGCGCTGGGGCTGGCCCTTCGCGGTGCTGTTCATCGGCGCCTGCTCAGCCTTGGGCTGGGCCGCGATCGCCTTCCTCATCCGCAACGCTTTCAGCTGACGGCCCGGAGCGGCTCGATCCGCTCCGCCAGCCCCGGACGGCCCGCGGCCAGCCAGGCCAGCGTCTCCGCCAGGCCGTCCCGCAGCGAAGTCTGCGGCTGCAGTCCCAGTTCCCGCCGCGCCAGTGCCGGCTGGCCCAGCGAATGCCGGATCTCGGCGGCACGCGGCGGGGCGTGGTGCAGGTCCAGTGCCTGGCCGGACAGGTCGGCGATCAGCGCCGCCAGTTCCAGCACCGAGGTCGGCCGGCCGCTGCAGACGTTGTAGACCGGCGCGGCGGTCGAGGCCGCCGGCATCGCCGCCAGCAGCATCCGCACCACATCCGCGACATAAACGAAGTCGCGCGTCTGCTCCCCATCCCCGAAGACCTGCACGGGCTGCCCGCGCGTGATGCGGTCGGAGAAGATGGAGATCACCCCGGAATAGGGTGAGCGCGGGTCCTGCCGCGGCCCATAGACGTTGAAGAAGCGCAGCCCCGCCGTGCGCAGTCCATGGGTATGGCCGGCCACCAGGGCATGCTGCTCACAGCCCAGCTTGTCGGCGCCATAGGCGGAGAGGGGGCGCGTCGCCACGCCCTCGTGCAGCGGCAAGGCATCGGCGGCGCCATAGACAGCGGCGGAGGAGGCATAAACCACCGGCACGCCATGCAGCCGCGCCGCGTCCAGCAGCGCCACGGTGCCGGAAAGATTGGTGCAGTGCGTGCCGTACCAGTCCTGCACGCCGCGCTCGACCGAGGCGACGGCAGCCAGATGGTAGCAGGCATCCACGCCGGCCAGCGCTTGCCGCACGGTGGCAGGGCGCGCGACGTCACCGATCAGGAGGGAGGCACCGGGCGCGAGATTGGCCTCGCTGCCCGTGGACAGATCGTCCAGCACCCGTACGCGATCACCGCGCGCGCGCAGGGCGGCGCAGAGATGCGAACCGATGAACCCACAACCGCCGGTGACAAGGATGGTCGCCATGTTCGTAAGACCTTCCGACATCGTTGTCTGCTGACAATGCTATCCAAATATAGGAAGATCATGAAGTGTAAAAAGACACGACCATGATAATTACATCTTCAGTAAATAAATCACGTGATATGTAATTTTAATGTATTGAAGTGAAAATATCAGCACTGTCGGAAATTTTTACTTCACGACTGCCCGATGGAAGATAGGATGCGCCGCATTCCGCCAGGGCTTTTACCGGGGCACGGCGTGTCGGACCCTGTCACGGGAGGGATGTTTTCATGGATGTGAGCGTCGTCTGCCCTGTCTTCAACACGCCCCCGGACCTGCTCCGGCGCGCGGCGGAATCAGTGCTGCGTGAGCGGCTGGCGGTGCGCGAGCTCATCCTGGTGGATGACGCTTCGGATGACCCCGCCACCCTGGCCGCCTGCCACGCGCTGCGGGAGGCCGATGCGCGGGTGGTGCTGCACCGGCTGCCGCGCAATGCCGGCCCGGCCTCGGCACGGAATGCCGGGCTGCGCTTGGCCACAGCATCCTGGGTCGGCTTCCTGGATGCCGACGACCTCTGGCTGCCCGGCCGCATCGAGAGCACGGAAGCCCTGCTGGAACTGCACCCGGATGCTTGTTGGATCGGCGGCCCGCACAGCTTCATCAGCGGCGAGGCCGACGACACTGCCCGCCAGCCGGCCCCCGCGCTGGTCGGGCGGATGGGGCATGCCGGCGCGAAATGGCCGGTGCGCCTGAAGGGCCCCGCCCTGACCCGGCTGCTGATCGCGGATTTCTGCATGCACCTGGGCGCCATGCTGGCGCGGCGCGACCTGCTGCTGCGCGCCGGCGGCTTTGCGGAAGGGCTCAGCTATTATGAAGACTTCCTGATGATGGCGAAGCTTTCGGTGCTGGCGCCGCTGCATTACCTGCCGGAGCCCGTCTATGGCTGGCGGCGCGGCAATGCCGGCCTCACCACCTCCCGCGCCCGGCTCAAGGGACATGCGCTGCGCATGCACCGGCTGGCGGCGGCGGACCCGCTGCTGCAGGGCTTCCGCCGGGAGCTGCGCTGGGCGAGCTATCAGGCGCGCAAGGGCCTGGCGCTGAACAACCTGCTGGCGGGCCGCCGTGCCCATGCGCTGGGCTTCGCCTTCAGCGCCCTGGCGCTGGACCCGCGGGAGCTGCGGGAATTCGGCGTCTTCCTGCGGCTCTGGCTGCAAGGGACCGGAGCGGCGGCGGCGGAAGGCAACCGCTACAGCGCCGCGGAGCGCTTCCAGGTGAGGGCCAACGCATGACCGCCGCCGGAATGCGCGAGACCGCGCTGCGTGCCGCCTGCGCCGGGCTGCGCATGTACTTCCAGCATGTGCCCTTCAGCTTCGGCAAGCAGCAGCTCTGGGACCGGGTGGTGCAGCCCTACATCATCTGGCGGCGGCTGAAGATCGACGCGCATACGCGCTTCGGCGCCCGCTTCACCGGCAGCTTCCCGGATGCCGTCCATAGCTACGCCTATTTCTTCGGGGTCTGGGAGCCGGGCGTGACCGCCATCTACCGCCAGGCGCTGCGGCCGGGCGATGTGGTGGTGGATATCGGCGCCAATGTCGGCATGCATGCCCTGCTGGCGGCCCGACTCGTCGGCCCAGACGGGCAGGTGCATGCGATCGAGGCCTCGCCCTGGATTCATGAGCGCCTGCGCCAGAACCTGCGCAGCAACGGCATCTACAACGTCACCACCTACAACGTGGCGGTGACGGAGGAGCCCGGCACCGTGCCGGTCTTCGTGCATGACGATACCAATCTGGGCGGCACGACCATTGTCGCGGCCGAAGCCTCTCACACCCAGCGGCAGGAAGTGGTGCAGGGCCGCCCCCTGGGCGAGATCGTGCCGATCGAGGCATTGCGCGCCGCCCGCCTGATCAAGATCGATGTCGAGGGCGCCGAGATCATGGTGGTGAAAGGCATGCGCGACCTGCTGCCGTTACTGCGCCAGGATGTGGAAATACTGGTGGAGGTAAAGACCGCGGCGCTGCTGGCACTGGGCAGCTCCTTGCAGGAGTTCCTCGGGATCTTTGCTGAGGCTGGCTTTAAGCCTTTCGAAGTCGCCAATGCCTATGACGGCAACTTCTACATCGACAGCAGGCGGCAGGTCGCGCCGGCGCCCTTGCAGCGGCATGACTTCGAGATGGCGGACCTGCTCTTCCGCCGCGTGCAGGGATGACCCCCATGGACAGCCGCCCCGTGGCCTCCATCAGCGTGGTGGTGCCGACCTATAACCGCGCCGCCCTCCTGCCGGCGACGCTGGATGCCATCCTGGCGCAGACGCTGCGCCCGCAGGAGGTGATCGTGGTGGACGACGGCTCCACCGACGACACCGCTTCCGTGCTGGCGCGCTACGGCCGCCGGCTGCGTGTGCTGCGCGTCACCAATGGTGGCGACCTGAAGGCGCGCAATGCCGGCCTGGCCGAGGCCGCGGGCGACCTCGTGGCCTTCTGCGACAGCGACGACCTGTGGAAGCCTGGCTTCCTGGCGGCGATGCTGCGGATCTGGCAGGCGGAGCCGGCGCTGCGCGTCGCCTTCAGCGACTTCACCATCATCCGCGACGGCGTCTGGGAGGAAGGCCGGAAGTTTGCCGATGCGCCGCCGGGATTCTGGGACGGCCTGCGCTCGCTTGGCGCTTCCATGTCGGTCTTCGACCAGCCGATCGTTGAGCGGCTGCTGGATTTCCAGCCCTTCTTTCCCTCC
Source organism: Pseudoroseomonas ludipueritiae (assembly GCF_014490445.1). Classification (GTDB taxonomy): domain Bacteria; phylum Pseudomonadota; class Alphaproteobacteria; order Acetobacterales; family Acetobacteraceae; genus Pseudoroseomonas; species Pseudoroseomonas ludipueritiae. The sequence goes on from NZ_JACTUZ010000122.1 coordinate 7,173, forward strand.
TGCATGGTGGCCGACCGGCGCTTCCTGCTGGAGGCCGGTGGCTGGGATGCATCGGTGGGCCGCCGCGTGGGCTGCGACTTCGCCACCATCCTGCGGGTGGCCGAGCACGCGCCCTTCGGCGTCGTGCAACAGCCCCTGGTGGGAATCCGCAAGCACGCCGGAAACCACTCGGCCGATGTGCAGGCCATGAACCTGGGCGATGCCTGGATCCTGGAGCATGTGCTGGGCCAGCGCCCATCCTTGCAGCCGCATGCGGCGGCGTTGCGGGCCAGCGTGGCGGCGCGGCGCATGCAGGCGCTGGATACCGCCTTCGCGCGCCGGGATTTCCAGGCGGTGCGGGAGATCGCGGCCCTGCTGCCGGCAGCGGCCCAGCCGCCAAGGCTGCGGCTGAAGGCCCGCGTAGCGCATCTGCCGCCGCTGTTGCGGGAAGCAAGCGGCGCGCTGCTGCTCTCGCTGGGTTCGCTCGCTGCGGCCCGGCGCCGGCTGCGGCGCTAGAGCGCCTTCACCCGATCAGGCGATTCCGCCTGATCGGGATCTGCTCCAGGTGGCTGCCTTCAGCCGCAGCGCCCGGCGCCGCGCGGCACGATGCTGAAGGTGGGGTCCCGGCGGAAATCCTGCGGCCGGGTGAAGGGCGCGCTGACGCCGGCCAGCCAGGCATAGGCCCGGCGCGCATCGGCGGAGCCGGTAACGTCGATCAGCGCCGCCAGGGATTGCAGCGCGAGCTGAGCGTAGTCGCCCTCGGTCTTGCTCCAGCCGCCGTCGTTGGAGAGCCCGGCGGCGCGCATGGCCCGCGCGGTTTCCGCCCAGCTCCGCAAGGGCCGTGTCTCGCCTTCGCCAGCCCCGGGGTCGGAGGCGATCAGATAGGCCACGCCATCATGCGGGTCGAAGCCCTTGTCCTTGGCCATGAAGCGCCCGACCAGGAAGTTGCTCATCCATTCCAGCACGTAGCGCGCATCCGGGTTGCCGCGCCGCGCGGCGGAGGCGGCGGTGGAGGCGAAGTAATCCTGCTGCCAGGGCGGCAGCATGCCGGGCGTGCCATAGGCGCCGGGAATGCAGCCGCGCAGCTCGCCCTGCTCCCTGCTCCAGCCCGCGGTGCGGGACCGCAGCCAGGCCCAGTTGCCTTCCGAGCAGGCGCGCAGATAGGGCAGGTTGGGGTCGTCCTCGTCGCTGGCCCAGGCGGCATTGTCCAACTGCCGTAAGGACCATGCGGAGCCGCGCACCTGATTGGTGCGAACCACGTTGACGCCCTCGCCTGGCCCCTGGGTGGCGGGATTGCCCCGCACCCTTGGCCATTGCGCGACCACGCACCAGGCCGCCTGCGCCTGCAACTGGTCCAGGAAGGCGCGGCGGCCGGTGAGCAGATAGGGCACGAATCCGAGGTCGGGCTGGTGGGCAACATCCGGTGCCCAGCCTGTGTCGCTGGCCACGGGCTGCATCAGCCCGCCCGGCGGCGGGCCGCCGCGCCCGTCGATCCAGAGCTGCGGCCAGCGGCGCGTATCCAGCCAGCCCCCATTGCCGCTGCCGCCCGCCGGGTCCCAGAAGTGCCAGGGCGCGGAGCCGGCGGCTTCCGCCTGCCCGATGGCGAAGGCGGCGGCGCGGCGGTCACCCGAGACCAGCCAGGCCGCCTGGGCCTGGGTGGCGGGGCCGATATCCGGTCGCCCGCCGGGCTGGTACATGTCCTGCGCCAGCAGCCGCGGGCCGAGGGGTTGGGCCCAGGCCGGGGTGGCGGTGGCGGCGCCCAGCCGCGCCAGCAGGGCTTCGTCCACGCCCAGCTCGGCATTGTAGCGTGCCACCGCGCCGGCATCGGCCAGGTAGCCAGGGTCCTGCCGCACCAGCGGCGGCGGCCCACCGGGGCGGGAGACGAAAAGGCGGCCCCAGGCGGTATATTGCGGCTGGTGCGGAATCTCGAAGCGGCCGACAGGCTTGCCATCCAGCAGCAGCCGCGCCGTGTAGCGGGCCGCGCCGCCGCCGGAACGCATGGCGAGGTCGTTGCGGAACCAGGCATCCAGCCGCAGCGCGCCATCGGCATGCAGCGACACATCGGCCACCAGCCGCAGCGAGGTGACGCCGCCGGCCGAGGAGGGCGGCACCAGCGCCTCCACGCGCCCCTGCACCGCCAGCGGCCCGGACTGCCAGGGCCTGCCACGCAAGGCGCGCGGCAGCAGGTCCAGCCGCCAGGTCTCACCGCCGGGGCCGGTGACCTCCACCACGGCCTGCCGCCCACTGGGCTGCGGCGGCGAGGCCGCCTGCTGCTGGCCCGGGCGGGCGGAGAGCATCACGCCGGCCACCTGCCCATCGGCCAGGGCGGGCGTGGCCATCGCGAGCAGCGCCAGCCGCACCGAGCCGTCCGCGTGGCGGTTGCGGATATCGATCTGCACCGGCAGGGCGCCGCCCTGGGTCAGGCGGGCTTCCGGCACATGGCCGGCGGGCAGGTCCCCTGGTCGGAAGGCGTGGCCGAAAACCGCCACGGCACCCGATGGGCCGCCGCTGCCTTGCAGCAGCAGGCCGGCGATCTCACCAGGGCGGGAGGGGCAGGGCAGCCTCGCCGCCGAGGCGGCCCGGGCCAGGGAAGGGGCGGCAACCAGGGCGGCCGCGCCCAGCACCGTGGCGCGCCGGCCGACGGAGAAGGGGGGAAGCGTCATGCCAGCACCTTGCGGAACAGGGAAACCTGCCCGGCCGTGGTCTCGTCCCAGCCAAAGCCTTCGGCATAGGCGCGGGTGGCGGCGCGGGCGGGCGGATCGGCCAGCAGCCGGCGGATTCCGGCGGCAATGGCATCGGGGGTGATCTCGTCCATCACCAGCCCGGCCTCGGGCGCGCGCACGGCTTCCCGGCTGCCCCAGGCGGGGCTGGCCACGACGGGGGTGCCGCAGGCCATGGATTCCAGCAGCACATTGGCCCAGCCTTCGCGGGAGGAGGCCAGCACCATGGCATCGGCGGCACCGTAGTAGAGCGGCAGCCGCGCATGGGGCTGCGCGCCCAGCAGCCGCACACGATCGGCGACGCCGAGCCTTTGGGCGAGATCCTGCAAGGCCGCGCGCTCCGGCCCGTCCCCCAGCACCAGCAGCGTATGGCGCGGCAGTTGCGGCAGCGCGGCGATGACGTGGTGGTGGCCCTTGCGCTCGATCAGGTGGCCGACCGAGAGCAGCAACGGCCCGCTTTCATGCCGCGGCCCCAAGCCCAGCGCCGCCCGCGCCACCTCGGGGCTCGGCGCCAGGCGGAAGGTTTCCAGGTCCACGCCATTGCGCAGCACCGTCACCTTCTCCTCCGGCGCACCCAGTTCCACCAGGCCCGCCTTCAACCCGGCGCTGACGGCGATCAGCGCATCGGCCTCCGCGATGGTGCGGCGGATGGCGCGGCCGGGCAGGCGGTAATGCGGCAGCTGGCTGGTGTCGGAACCCCGCGCGGTGATGACCACCGGCAGGCCGAATTCGCGCCCCAGCCGCACCGCCGCGACGCCATCGGGGTAGAGGTAATGCGCGTCGATCAGGTCGAAGCGGTGGCCTTCCGCCAGCAGCCGCCGCAGCGCCGCGCGGGCGGCGTGGTAGATCGCCGCGGGGCCGGTGAACATGCCGAGGCGCGGCGGCGCCAGGAAGCGCGGGTGGTGCAGCACCAGCCCGTGCCGCTCCTCGCGCAGCGGAATGGTGGCATAGCGCGCCCAGTCCCCGAAGCGCGGGGAGGCGGAGGGGAACCAGGGCACCGGCGCCAGCACGGTGCTGGTGGCCTCACCCCCGGCGACGAGATGCCGCAGGCGGTTTTCCACGAAGACGCCATGATTTGGCTGCGCCGCGTTGGGGTAGAGCGTCGTGAAGGTCAGCAGCCTGATCGGCGCGCTCGCGCGGCTGAGCACGCTGACGCCAGCCGGTGCCGGCAGCGTCCCGGTCTGGAGTTGCATCAGTGCTGCCCTCCAGCATGTCGAAGGGCGACCAGGGAATGGTGCCCGGGTTCAACACGCTCCACCACGCCAGCCAGGCAATGCCGGTGATCATGCAAACGAAGTAGATCGAATCCATGCGGGACCTCCTCGGTCCAGGGGAAGGGGGCGGTCATGCGCGGGCGCTCCGGGGCAAGGCGTCGCGGGCCATGGCCGGGCGGGGAATGGCGGCGCGGTTGCGCCAGCCGGTGGCGGATGCAGCGGCTTCATCGGCGCCGCCGGGCAGGGTTTCGCCGGCCAGCGCGCGCTTGGCCAGGGCATGGGTCGCTGCGATCACCACCAGCAGGGTCCAGTAGAAATCCCAGTAGGAGAGGGACAGGAAGCTGCCGCTGACCAGGTAGGCCATGATCGATACCTGTCCCATGCGGCCCAGGTCATGCGCCCAGGCGAGGTCGGGCCGGTGGCGTGTCATGCGCGAGAGCCGGATGGCATAGAGCAGCCCAGTGAGACTCAACCCCGACCAGATGAAGAAGGTGGGGAAGCCGTGCTCGCCCAGCAGCTCGAACCAGATGCTGTGCACGGCGCGGGCGGGGCCGCCGGGGGCGACGGTATCCACCACCTCCCGATTATAGGGGCCGGTGAAGCCCGAGCCCACCAGCGGCCGCTGCAAGGCCAGGTCCAGCGAGATGCCCCAGAGCACCAGGCGCTCGCTGGCGGATGCGTCCTGCTGGTAGGTGGTGATGCTCTCCATGCGCTCGCCCCACTGGCCAGGCATGAAGGCGATGGCGCCGGCCAGGCAAGCGGTCATCACCACAGCCGAGATCACCTTCCGCTTGCTGCGGAGCCACATCATCCCGGCAATGGCCATCAGGCCCAGCAGCGCGCCGCGGGAATAGCTGGCCACGGTGGCCAGCAGCGTCAGCACCATGGCGGCCAGCAGCAGTTGCCGCACGACCCGGTGCTTGGAATGCAGCCGCAGGTAATGCATCAGCGGCAGCGTCACCAGCATGGCGGCGGCGAGGTGGTTGTTGTCGGTGATCATGGTCTGGTCGGGGCCCCAGACGCGGTACTGGCCACCGGTCACGATCGAGAAGATGCCGCCGCGCACGCCGTAATACCCGATCGAGATGATCATCACCCAGACCAGCGCATGGACGCGCCGCCGCTCCGTCAGCAGGGCGGCGGTGAGCAGCAGGCCCAGGATCACCTTGGTCGTCGCTTCCCACTTGGCCCAGACGGCCGTGGGGTCGCCCATGGCGGCGAAGGAGGTGATGGTGAAGCAGCCCAGCAACATCACCAGCAGCAGCGCCACGCCATGTGTCGGAATCCGCTTCGGCTCGGCCGCCATGAAGCAGCCGATCACCGTGGCCGCGAAGACGGCCATGGCCCAGGGCAGTTCCATCGCCACGCCCCAGACCAGCCGGTGCGGGTTCATGAAGGAGATCCAGCTCCACAGCAGCACCCCCGCGAAGGGGCGCATCAGTGCCAAAGGCAGCAGGGCCGCCATGGCCGCCATGAAGGCGAGGTCGCGCATGGGCCGGGAGCCTCAGCGGGTGCGCAGGGAAGCCAGCAGGCGGCTGGCCTCCGCGCGCTCGGGGAAGGGCTGGTTGCCGGCCAGGGCGGGGGCGAGCACCGCCAGGGCCTCCTCCTTCGCGCCAGTGGCGTTCAGCGCATAGGCCAGCCGGTAGGCGGCGGCGGGGTCCTGCTGCGCTGTGCCGCGCAGGGCGGCGGCGCGGCGCAGCAGCGGCACGGCGCGCTGCGCCTGCCCGTTGCGGGCGAGGATCCAGCCCAGCGTATCCGCCGTCTCCTGGTTGGGGGAAAGGTAATAGGCCCGCTGCGCCAGGGCTTCCGCCTTCGCCGCGGCCTCCTTGCCCTCACGCCGGCCGGTGAGCCAGGCGAGGTTGTTCAGGGCCACAGCATCGCGCGGCTTCAGCGCCACCAGCTTGTCCAGGTGCTGCTCGGCGGCATCCATGCGGCCGGCCTGCATGTCGAGCTGCGACAGCAGCAGCAGCGCATCGGTATCCTCCGGCGCGCGGGCCAGCCAGGAGCGCAGCGTGGCGGTGGCCTTCTCGGCCTGCCCGGCGGCGCGCCAGGCATTCGCCTCCCGCAGCGCCAGGATGGCGGAAGGCGCTTCCTTGGCCACGGCGGCATAGGCCTCGGCAGCCTGCTGCGGCTGCTTCTCGGCCAGCATCAGGTCCCCTGGCAGCACAAGGGAGGCCGGGCGAGCCTCAGGGCGGGCGGCCAGTTGCCGCGCCACATCCATGGCCGCTTCCGGCCCCTGGGCCTCCCGCACCAGCCCGACCAGAGCCTGCTGCAGCGCCGCGTCGCCCGGCGCCTCGCGCAGGCCCTGGCGGATCAGCGCCTCGGCCCCCTTGGGGTCGCCGTTCCGCACCAGCACGGCAGCCAGCTGGCGGCGGGCCGGGGCGGAGGAGGGCGCCTCGGCCA
>NZ_JACTUZ010000123.1 GCF_014490445.1 Pseudoroseomonas ludipueritiae
GCCATACCCAGAACATGGGAACAGCAATCAAGATCTAACAGGCCTTAGGCCCGGGCGAGCTTGTCAGCCTGATGCTGGAGGGCTCTGGCGCGCCGGCTGGCACTGTGGCGGTGTTCGGACAGGCCTTCCGGCCTAGTGACCTGCCCCGTGGTCAAGTGCTGGCCGCCCGCCGAGCCGATGACAGCGTGCTGGCCACGCAGCATGACGTTGTGGCGCGCCACCCGGACGGCTCGGCATGCTTCGCCATCGTCAGCGTCGCTCAGTCTTTGCGCTGCCCGCTGGCCGCCAGTCCGGCATCATCCTGTCTATGGCCGGCGAAGAGCGCGCGGCAGACCCGCAGTTGCCGGCCGCCTTGGCAGAACGCGAGTTGCTGCTGGAGGTCGTGCCGCGGGGCAGTGGCGCGCCATGGCGTATTGACCTCATCGCACTTCTACGCGCGCAGAAGCCGGAGGAGTGCGACCTATGGCAGGCCGGCCCCTTGGCTTGGCAGGCGCGGCTCGCCATGCCCGTGCCGCCCTCGGCCGTGTCCGGCGTGACGTCGCTGCGGCTGGTGGCGGACGTGGCTTGGCACCAGGACGGCACGGTCTGGGCCGACCTTTGGATGCGCAACGACGTGTCCATGCAGTCTGGTGGTGGGGCCGTGGTCTATGGCCTCAGAGTGGTGCTGGACGGGCGGGAGGTCCTGCAGTTCCGTGATCTGCGGCAGGCGCAGTACACCGCGTTCGGCCGCCGCGTGGGCCTCACGGCCGATCGACGCCGCGCACCCTCGCCGCCCCTGGTCCGGCACGACGCCACCTATCTTGCCGACACCGGCGCTGCGGCGCGCTACAACCTATCCACCGGCGTCAACACCTCGTTGATGGACGGGTACGCCCGCTCCGCCGGCGGAGCGGACTGGAGCCGCCCCTTCGACCCGCGTGGCATCACACAGGACATGCCGATGACTGGTGGCCGCAGCGACATCGGACCCGCCATGCAGTCGCAGGCAGCGTGGCTGATGACCGGAGACCGCCGTGCGGTGGAATATTGCATCGGGCAGGCCGAGGCCGCCGGTGCCATCCCCTGGCATCATTGGGACGCGCAGCCCGGCGCAGGCGGCTGGCTGAATGTCGCCCGCTGGCCGCGCCTATGGACGGACGGGCGCGGCGGCACACCCCCAGGTGGGCTGAGCCAGCCCGTTACCGATGCGGGCGGGTGGACGCCGGAAAGCGCGCACCAGCCTGACCTGTGTTTCGTGCCCTTCCTGCTGACCGGCCGACGCGCCTTTTTGGACGAGCTGCAGGCTCAGGCCGCCTGGAACATCATGTCGCATTGGCCGGATCCGCGCGGCGGGGCCGAGGCCAATATCGTGCGCGGCCAGCAAGTGCGCGGCATGGCCTGGTCCCTGCGCCAGCTGCACGAGGCGGCCTGGATCAGCCCCGACCGCGACCCGCACCGAACCAGCTTCGCGGCACAGGAGGCCCGTAACTGGGCCTGGATGGCTGCGCAGCTGCCGCAATGGAGTGAAATGCAGGGCGAGGCCTTTGGCCGGGTGCTGAGCCCCTATGAGCCGCTGACGGAATTGCGGCCTTGGCAGCAGGACTTCCTGGCCTCGACCGCCGCCGCCGCTGCATGGAAGGGCAACCCGCAGGCCCGGGCAGTGCTGGCCTGGATGAGCAACTTTCTGGTCGGCCGCTTTCAGTCCGGCAACCAAGGCTTCAATCCGCGGGACGGCGTCGCCTACATTATTGCCAATGCCGGGCAGGGGCAATCGGCGCCCTACCGCAGCTGGGCCGAGTTGGGACGAGAAACCCAGGCGCGGAACTGGTCCAACGGCAAGGGATGGCAGCGCACGGAAAGCGACTACGCGCAAACCGCGCGAATGGCGCTGGCCGGCATCATTGATGTGCTAGACACTGCGGAAGCCAAACAGGCTTATGCCTGGCTCATCGGCTCCGGGGCACCCTTCACCCAGGCCAGCGACTTTGCCGGAGATCCCACCTTCAACATCGCCCCACGTGATCAGGTGTGACGAACCGGCGAGCTGAGCCCTTCGCCTCCAACTGCGCCCGCTTCTCCACTAGCTCTACCTGCGAAGTCTCAGATTGGAAGCCTTAAACTGATCTTCCTTCGAATTGATGGACACCCCTGAGTAAGCTCCATGGGAGGAAGGTGTCCGATGAGCAAGGACGGTGGAGTTTACGCCGGAGTTCAAGCAGGAAGCGGTCGCGCTGTTGCGCTCCAGCGGCCGGCCGCTGACGCAAGTGGCCGGCGAGCTGGGGATCCAGCCCTCCATGCGGCGCTGCTGGCGGCGGCAGAATGGCGAGGCAGTGCGGCCGCAGCCCATTGCGGCAGGCATAGGATCCATCATGGCGCCGTCTGCCCCGGCGTCTTCGCCGGCGGATCAGGCCGCCGAGATCGCACGCCTGCGGCGTGAGCTGCAGCGTGCTTGGCGTCTCTGCTTCCGGCTACTACGCTTGGCGGACGCGTCCCGAGAGCGCCAGGACCCTGGCCAACCAGCAGATCCTGGCCGACATCCGGCGCCTGCAGGCTGCCTTGCGCGCCGAGAGACGCCAGGTCAGCCGCGGACGGGTTGAGAGGCTGATGCGCAGCGCAGGGATCCGGGCCATCGCAGGGCGACGCTTTCGTCCGATGACCACCAACAGCCGCCATGCCCTCCCGGTCGCCCCGAACCTGTTGGGCCGGCAGTTCGCGGTCAGCCGCCCCAACACGGTCTGGCTGGCCGATATCACCTATCTGCCCACTGGTGAGGGCTGGCTCTACCTCGCTGCCGTGCTCGACATGGCCACCCGCAAGGTGATCGGCTGGTCCATGCGCGAGCACATGCGTGCGGAACTCGCCTGCGCAGCCCTCGCCATGACCATCCAGCGGCAGCGGCCGTCGTCTGGACTGCTGCAGCATTCGGACCGCGGCTCGCAGTACGCTGCCGACGATTATCGTCGGCTCCTGGGGGCAGCTGGGATGCGGCAATCCATGAGCCGCCGTGGCAACTGCCTGGATTGTGAGTTTATGACGCTGCCTGGAGAGCGTGACCCTTGTCTCGATTGACCCTGTGTCATGGCGTTGACCTGTCAACGCGCCCATGGAAAGCTTCTTCCACACCCGCAATGTTGAACTCGTCCAGCAGCGCCAATGGGCCACGCGGGACGAAGCCAGGCGCGACGTGTTCTCCTACATCGAAGGCTACTACAACCAGCAGCGTATCCACTCCGCCCTAGGCTACCAGACGCCAGAGCAGATGGAGAATGCTGCCGCCTGATCCCTGTCCATCAAATCAAGGGAAGATCTGTACTGGCGCCGGGGCGAGGCCGAACGCGGCAGGCCCGGTTCTAGGTCTACGCCTTTGACCCAAGACCATGGCATGAGCCTGGCGCGCCCGCGGGCTCTACCACTACTCGCCCGACCGTAAGGGCGAGCGGCCGCGGGAGCATCTCCAGGTGTTCAAAGGCTGGCTGCACGCGGAGGGCTCCACCGGCTACGACACCCTGACGCGCTCTCAAGGCGGCAACCTGTCGCGGATCCTTCACGTCGCCTGCATGGCGCATGCCTGCCGCAAAATGTTCGAGGTATTCGAGGGGACGATGTCACCGATCGCCGAGGAAGCGCTGCAACGGATTGCCGCTCTCTATGCCATCGAAGCGGAGATCAACGGCCAGCCTGCGCCGCAGCGCCTCACCGCACGCCAGCCTCGCAGCAAGCCGCTACTCGACGTGCTGCACGAGTGGATGCAGGCGCAGCGTCAACGCCTTTCGGGCAAGTCGCCTCTGGGCAAGGCGATGCAGTACGCACTCAACAGGTGGGACGCCCTGGCGCGCTACCTGGAGAACGGCAGGCTCTTGATCGATAACAACCTCTCGGAGCGGCAGCTGCGCGGTATCGCCGTGACAAGGAAGAACTTCCTGTTCGTGGGATCCGACGCTGGCGGAGAGCGCGCCGCCATCATCTACACCGTCGCTGAGACCGCCAAGCTCAACGGACTCAATCCCGGAGCCTACATCGCCTCCGTGCTCGACCGCCTTGCATGCGGCTACCCTGTGACCCGCATTGAAGAGTTCCTGCCATGGAACTTCAGGCCAGAGGCGAAGTCCGCCGCCATCGGCTGACGCTTACGCTCTGATAGGTCCTGAGCCTATATCGGCGAGATATCGTTCCTTGGTAGGAACTTAGATCCGCTTTCCGAAAGAGTAATTGCGAGGCAGGGCGGATGATTCCTGGACGCAAATTACATCGCGTATTCTATGAACTGATCTGTGGCAGCCAAGTATATTTGGCCAGAGACTCGAGAAAGTCTGGAGTGAGCCTGCGCCGTGCTTTGCAGGCGGCGTCCCGCACGACATGGTAGTCAGCGTGAAGGCGATGGCTAAGGAAGCGTTCACGCAGGTAGAGCCACACGCGTTTAACCGGGTTCAGGCACTCTCACTTGGTCTCGACAACCTGTTGGAATCATGTCTGCCCCGGCCAGCCAACCCTCATCCCACTCCCGTTTCCAATCAGCCTCTCAGCGTGACCCCCGCCGAATTAGCCGCCGTACAGAGGTGGGGATGTGGCTCACGGCCCAACGCAGCGGAGCCGTGATCCGCCACGTGGTGGATCGCAGTAGGCGCTGATGCTCCATACTGGTCACGCGCAAAGCGTTCGCCATCTGATCGCGATTGACTGTCATCTCCAGCAGCGCCGAAGTGATTCCCTCGACTTGGCGGGCGGCCTTCTCGCGGTCCTCAAGGATGATGACATCCTGCGCTTTGATGTAGTCCCTCTGTCGGTCGATCTCGGCATGTAGGCGCGTGACCTCGTCCCGCAGCCGCGCCGCCTCCTCCCGCAGCATCGTCGTACGCCGCGCTGCCGCTGCCCGCATCCGGCGCTCCTGCGTCACCGCCAGACCGTCCGCGCCTCCCGTCATGCCTGCACCGCCTCAACGGCCCTACGCCAGGGCGGAGTGCGCCGGGGCACTGACAGCTGGGCCTGGTTGTGACCAGTGTCGTCATACAGCATCAGGTTTGGATTGTGGTACGGGTCTTGCTCTAGCATTTCGCCCCAGCGGCGCTGCATGAATCGCAGTTCTCCCTCAGCGCGCTGCCGCTGTGGTTCCGTTACGTCTAGCCCGCGTGAGGCACTCTCGCGGTGCACCAGCACAGCGTGTGGCGTCCATACGATGCGGTAGCCGGCATCCTGAATCCGTAGGCAGAGGTCGATGTCGTTGAAGCCGACCGCGAGGCCTTCATCCAGCCCGCCCACCTCCTCATAGACTTCGCGGCGCAGCACCATGCAAGCGCCAGTCACCGCGGAGAGGGCCTGCGTCAGCGCCAGTTGACCGCCGTAGCCTGGGTCATTCGCTGGCGCAAAGCGCAGCAGGTGGCGAACGGCCTGCGGGCCGAACACGAGCCCAGCATGTTGCACGCCCTCGCCGGTTGGATAAAGCAGCTTGGCGCCAACCATGCCGACCTCCCGCTGTAGAGCTAGTGCCGCCATCTCGCGGAGCCAGCCGGGTTCCAGCACCTCAATATCGTTGTTCAACAACACCAGCAGGCTGCCGCGCGCTTGGCCTGCCGCAAGGTTATTCAGCCGGGGATAGTTGAACGAGCCGGGTGCTGACAACACCCGCAGCCGGGGGTCCGCCGCCAGCTGCCGTAGCAGCGCCAGCGCCTCAGGGTCGGTGCTGCCGTTGTCCACCACCAGCACCTCCAGCCGGTCCGCTGGCCAATCGGTCATCTGCAGCAGACCCGTGCAGCAGGCCCGCAGCAGCTCCGGCCGGTCGCGTGTTGGAATGATGACGGAGACGGGCGGCAACTCCACCGGCAGCGGATAGACGATCTGCCAAGCGCTAGGCTGCAGCGGAGCGGGGCGCAGCCGCGCCTCGCCCAATCCTTCCGCAGCCAGCCAGTCACGCAGTGCGCGCTCCCCATTTTCTGGGTAGCCGTCCTGCCGGTCGGGCTCCGCGCCGTCCCGCCCGTGACACAGCACGGTCGGCAGATGCACGATGCGGTCCGGCGTGGTGGCTGCCGTAGCCCGGAGCGCAAGGTCCCAGCCCATGGCCGGCCCATATTCCGGCCTCGGCCCACCCAGCCGCTGCAGCAGCGACATCCGGTAGAAGCAGGGCTGACCTAGCATGTCATGCGTCGCCAGCAGTTCCGGGCTCCACAGCGGTTTGAAGCGCGGCGTGTGACGGTGCCCGTCGGGGCCGAGGCGATCTTCGTCGGCGTAGAGCACGTCGGGCGCCGGCCGCGTGCGGAGGGAAACTGCCACCTCATAGAACGTGTGCTCGGCCAGGACGGCACCGGGCTCCAGCAATGCCAGCATCTCGCCGCAAGCCAGCGCAGTGACCGCCTGCGCGTCAGCCTGTGCGGACCAGCGGATACGCGTGTCCGCGGTCATCGCCTGTTGTAGATATGGCAAGACGGCAGGTGGGGCTATGCCCCACAGCCATAGCTCCCAGCCTGGGTAAAGCTGATTGCGCAGGGCGTCGATAGCACAACGGAGATCCTCCTGGCGCAGTTCTGGCACTAGTGGCATTGCCACGGACAACAGCGGTGGGTCGCGCAGGTTGATAAGGTCCGCTTTGATAAGCTGGCGGTCTTCATCGGTCAGGCTGCCGTGCCGTTGGACCCAGTCCTCATAGGCGTCGTAAATGCTCGGCGGATGCATGCGGCTTCCGGTAACTCCATACCGGCCGTCTATGCCGGAATCTCGAAACTAGCGTCCCGGGTGAGAGGGAAGCCATACCGCCATACAAATAACTAATGTTTAAGGCAAATTCTAGGCGGCGTGGACAAAGCTGATCCATAACCAGGTTGCAGCGAGTTGGACAAAGCCGAGGAAGCGGCTCGCGGTGTGGTCGTAGCGGATAGCAACGCGGCGGCAGTTCTTTAAGCAGTTGATACAGCGCCCGATGCGGTTGCGGAGGGCGTAGAGAGGCTGCTGGACTCTGTTCGGGATGTGCCTGTTGCGCCTGGTCGGGGTCTCCGGCTGCCCGCCGCGGTCGCGCACATCCTGTCGTATGGCATCACTGTCGTCACCGTGACCTGCGGGCGAGATGCCGGGGGTCACTGTCCTGCTCCTCCATCAACTCGCCATAGAGCCTATCCACTAGGCATTAGACTGAGGGCTTCCCAGATCCTCGTTCTTGATGAGAGGATCTGTTCGGACGACGAAGCGGCGCATTCGAGATGATGGCTGGCGCCTGCCGGATGCGCTCAGGGCTGAGATGGAGCCGTTGCTGCCATCCCCGCCCAGAAACCCGCTGGGCTGCCACAACCCACGTGTGCCGGGGTTCTGTTGCGAACGGTGGTGCAGGGCAGAAGTGATACTGTAGAGCCCGACATCATGCAGTGGCGAGGAGGTTTGTGACGAACGCTGCCTGTGCTGCGGTGTCGCAACCACTGATCCCGTGAACCTGTCCCTTCCTGATCATCGCCATGCCTCGTAGCCCGCAACTGTTATCCTCGATGACGAGGCCGCGCCGGGCAGACAGCGCAATTCAGTCATCGTGCTGCAGCCGGACGATGGCCGTGTGGACCGGCGTCAGGCTCATGCCGAGCTGTGCCGCTATCTGCTGCTCGGTTGCCTGCAGACCCGGGGGAAGGCTCCCGTTCAGGATGGCCGCCTTGATGCGCCGGTACGCGATGTCGGCAAGCGGCTCGGCCACCGGCCCGGTTGTGCCCTAGCCAAGTCAGCCGTGCCCGGGAGCATGCGTGGGGTGGGAGCCATCTGTTCCTCTGCGGAGACTCCATCCTAACAACACACGGATACCACGGCTGCCCCTTGCTGGAGCCCCCTCTGGGACCGGTATCCGCCAGCTCGTGAGGAACCCTGGGACGGCCGGTGTGGTGGTGACCACCCCGCCACCCGCTGCCGCGCCTGGTCACGCGGCCACGACGTGGAGCGTCGTGACGTATCCGGCATCGATAGTCCGCTCCGGCGCCACTTGGTAATAGAATTCCCGCCGGGTGGACTAGATGCGCGGCTAAGATCGGCTTTCGCACCAGGGATGGAACCTATTTCGAGAACCTCGTTGCCCTGGGCAGCCCTCGGCCTGGACCTCGTCACGCTGCGCGTCTTCAAGGCGGCGGTCGAGGAGCGCAGCCTCGCCCGCGCCGCCGAGCGCGAGCGCCTGGCGCTCTCGGCCCTCAGCCGCCGCATCGCCGAGATGGAGGCCCGAATCGGCACCGCCCTGCTGCGTCGGTACGACCGCGGCGTCGAGCCAACCGCGGCGGGCGAGGTGCTGCTGCGCCACCTCGGTCCGCTGTTCGACCTGCTCGACCGCGCCTTCGCCGATGTCGAGGCTTTCGCCGCCGGGGCCCGCGGCCATGTGCGCCTGCACGCCAACATCTCGGCCGTCGCCGGGTTCCTGCCGGAGGCGCTGGCCAGCTTTCTCACGGAGAACCCGGGCATCGAGGTCTCGCTGGAAGAGCGGTACACCGCCGATATCCTGCACGCCGTCCGGACCGGCGTGGCCGACCTGGGGTTGGCATCGGGCACGGTGCGCGTCGTGCCGCCGGAACTGCGGATGCTGCCGTGCCGCGAGGACCGGCTGGTCGCGCTCCTCCCGGCGGACCATCCTCTCGCCGTTTCCGGGAAGCCGCTCCGCTTTGCCGACCTCGCGGCCGAGCCCTTCGTTGGGCTGTCGCCAGCGATGGCGCTGCAGCAGGCCTACCGACGGGAGGCGGAGGCCATCGGGCTCGCCTTGCGCGAACGGGTGAATGTCGCGAGCTTCGACGGGGTGCGCCGCATGGTCGAGGCGGGCCTGGGCGTGGCGATCCTGCCCCACACCGGCGCCGAACCGCATGCCGCGAGGATGGCGATCGCCGTGCGCGCCCTTGACGAGCCATGGGCGGTGCGGCCGCTGGCTCTCTGCGTCCGCCGTGACCCGGAAGCCCTGCCCGCCGCCGCGAGGCTGCTGGCGGCCCACCTGCTGGGCCGCCAGTTCCCCTAGAACCCGGCCTTCTCTCCCGAACCGCGAAACCTCCCTTGCCGAGAGAGGCATGGCAGGGCGACCGCCCGCCGCAGCATGGTTCCGCCGCCAAAGCGCCCCGGCGCTGACGCCACGAAGCAAGGAGGAATGCCATGCCCATCGGTCGCCGCGCCGCGCTGCCGCTGCTCACCCTCGCCGCCCTGGGCGCCCCCGCCCTGATCAGGCGCGCCGCCGCGCAAGACTTCGCGCCGGGTCGTCCCATCACGCTGATCGTCCCGACCTCGGCGGGCGGCACCACCGACTTCGCCGCCCGGCTCCTGGCGGAGCCGCTCGGGCAGCGCCTCGGCCGCCCGGTGGTCGTGGACAACCGCGCGGGCGCCAACGGCGTGATCGGCGCCCAGGCCGTGGCCCGGGCGCGGCCGGACGGGCACACCCTGCTGGTGCAGTATTCCGGCTACCACGTCGGCACGCCCGCCCTGGTGCAGAACCTCGGCTGGAACCCGCGCACGGACCTCGCGCCGGTGGCGCTGCTGATGGATGCGCCGCAGGTGCTGCTGGAACACCCCTCGGTGCCCGCGAAAACGCTGGCCGAGCTGGTCGCCTACGCCAAGGCCAACCCGGGCAAGCTGAACTACGCCTCCGCAGGCAACGGCTCCATGCAGCATCTCGGCACCGAACTCCTGAAGCAGCGCGCCGGGATCGACCTGGTGCACGTGCCCTACAAGGGCACCGGGCCAGCCATGCAGGACCTGCTTTCCGGGCGCGTGCCGCTGTTCCTGACCACGCCGCCGCCTGCCATCCCTTTCATCCAGAGTGGCCAGTTGCGGGCCCTGGTGCTCGCTGCCCGCGAGCGCCATCCAGCCCTGCCGGACGTGCCGACCGCCGCCGAGGAGGGGCTGCCCGGCTTCACCGCCGAGGCCTGGTTCGCCGTCTTCGCCCCGGCGCGCACGCCGGAAGCGCTGGTCGGCCGCCTTGCCACCGAGATCAGCGCCATCACCGCCACGCCGGAATTCCGAGCCAAGGCGGAGGAGCAGGGCGCCGTGGTGCGCCCGATGACACCGAGCCAACTCGGCGACCGGGTCGCGCGCGAACTCGCCGAATGGGCCGAGGTGGTCAGCGCGGGCAACATCACCGCCGAATGAGGGCACGAGCGCCATGACCACGACCACCATCGACTCCCCCACACGCCCAGGGGATACGGCCGCTGCGGGCCCCCTGTCCGGGTTGCGCGTCCTGGAACTCGGCCACTTCGTCGCCGCCCCGTTCTGCACGCGGCTGCTCGGCGACCTCGGCGCCGACGTCATCAAGGTGGAGCCGCCAGGCGCCGGTGATCCGGTGCGGCAATGGGGTGCGCGCCACCAGGGCCATTCCGCCTGGTGGTCCGTGCATGGTCGCAACAAGCGCTGCATCACGCTCGACCTGAAGAAGCCGCGCGCGAAGGAGCTGGCGCTGCGCCTTGCCGCGCAGTCCGACGCACTGGTCGAGAACTTCCGCCCTGGGCAGCTAGACAAGCTCGGCCTGTCCGAGGCGGCGTTGCGGGAGGCGCGGCCGGACCTCGTGATCGCCCGCGTCTCCGGCTACGGCCAGGACGGGCCCCAGCGCGACCGCGCCGCCTTCGGCGTGATCGGGGAAGCGGTGGGCGGCCTGCGCCACCTCACCAACCATCCACCCGGCAACACCGACCTGCCGCCGGTGCGCGTCGGCATCAGCATCGGCGACAGCGTGGCCGGGCTTTACGCGGCCTTTGGCGTCATGGCAGCCCTGTGGCGGCGCGACGCGGCCGGGCGTGGCGACCAGCGCGGCCGGACCCTGGATGTCGCACTGACCGAGAGCATCTTCAGCCTGCTGGAAGGCGCCTTGCCGGAATACGGCGCGCTGGGCACGGTGCGCCAGCCTGCGGGAGGTGCCATCGCCACTGCTGCGCCGTCCAACGCCTACCGCTCGCGCGACGGCGTCTGGGTGCTGATCGCCGCCAACTCCGACCCGCTGTTCCGCAGGCTGGCGGACCTTATGGGGCGGCCTGAACTGGCTGGGGACCCGCGCTACCAGGGCAACCAGGCGCGCGTCGCCAACCGCGACACGCTGGACGCCCACATCAACGCCTGGACGGCGCAGCATGAGGCGGCCGAGCTGGAGCGGATGCTGGAAGCGGCCGACGTTCCCGCGACCCGGGCCTACACGGTCGCCGACTGCGCCGCCGACGCGCAGTTCCGCCATCGCGGCATGGTGCGCGAGGTGGAGGACGCGCAGCTCGGCCGCATGCTGCACCCCGGCATCGTGCCGCAAGTTCCGGACGACCCCGGCGCCATCCGCTGGGCCGGGCCATCCGTCGGCGCGCACAACGAGGAAGTGTTCTCCGGCCTGCTCAACCTGTCCGCCGACGAGATCACCGCACTTCGCCAGGAAGGGGTCTGCTGATGAGCAAGGCTGTCGAGATCGTCGAGGTCGCGCCGCGCGACGGCTTCCAGCCGATCGGGCCGTGGATCCCGACCGAAACCAAGGCGGCCTTCCTGCGCCGCCTCGCCGCCGCCGGGCTGCGCCGCATCGAGATCGGCTCCTTTGTCAGCCCCACGGCGGTGCCGCAGTTGCGTGACACGGCGGATCTGCTGGAAGTGGCGGCCCGGCTGCCGGGGCTGCGGCCGCAGGTGCTGGTGCCGACGGCCCGGCGCGCGCGGGAGGCGGTGCAGGCCGGAGCGCGCTTCCTGGTCTACGTGCTCTCCGCGTCCGAGGCGCACAACCAGAGCAACGTCCGCCGTTCCGTGGCCGAGTCCGTGGAGGATTACGCCCGCCTGCTCGACGCGCTTCCGGGGGACGTCGAGCTGCGCATCAACTTGGCTACCGCCTTCGACTGCCCCTTCGACGGGCGGATGGCGGTCGGCCCGGTGCTCGAGCTGGTCCGGCGCCTCGTCGCGATGCGGCCGGATGTCGAGATCTGCCTGTGCGACACCACGGGACGGGCGACGCCGGACCACGTGGCGCAGCTCTGTGCCGCGGCGGCGGCGTGTTGCCCGCAGGTTGCCAACTGGGCCTACCACGCCCACGACACCTACGGCCTCGGCCTCGCCACCACCTACGCCGCCTACCAGGAAGGGGTGCGGGTGTTCGACGCCGCCGCAGGTGGCCTCGGCGGCTGCCCCTTCGCGCCCGGCGCCACTGGCAACGTGGCGACCGAGGACGTGGTCTGGATGTTCGAGCGCATGGGAACCGACACCGGCGTGTCGCTTGAAGCCCTGTTGCCGGTTGCCCAAGACGCCGCTGCCCTGCCCGGCGCATCGGCCGGTGGCAGGGCACGCCAGGCGCTAGGCCCGTGCGCGGCCGCCGAAGAGAGGATCACCAGCCTCGAAAAGAGTGCTCGGTGAGGAAGACCACCCACCTGAAGCGGCTTCTCAAGGCCAGCAAGCTGTGCTGCTCGCGCCAGGCGCCTATGACGGGCTGGGCGCGCAACATCGCCGCCGCCGTCAAGGTGCCGGTCATCATTGATGGGACACCGGCTTCGGCAACCCGCTGAACGTCGCCCGAACCGTGCAGGCGTACGAGCGGGTCGGTGCGGCGGCCACCCAACTGGAGGACTAGGTCTTCCTCAAGCGGCGCGGGCACATGCTGGGCCGACGGGTCATCCCGACGGAGGAGATGGTCCAGACGATCAAGGCGGCCGTCGACGCGCGACAGGACCAGGACTTCGTCAGCATCGCCCTTTACCCGACGGGACCGCTCTACGCCGCGGCCAAGGCCCTGCAGAGCTATGTGGAGGAGCCACAGGAACCACGGTCGGCAGGATGCCGGACATGATCACCTTCGATGAGTTCAACCGCCTCATCGGCCTGCCCGAGTACAACCGCCTGGAGGAGCGGTATGTCGTCGCGTGGCGGCTGTGCCGCAGCTTGCGCCTGAGGGGGACGGATCTGCTGGAGATGAGGCAGATCCGGCCGAAGCTTAGGGTGGCGCCTCGCCGCTGCTGGAGGCGATGCCTGGTGTGATGCCCAAGCGCGCGGCGGGCGAGATGGGTGAGGGCCCGGCCCACGTGGCACTGTCGTAGGTGGTAAGACCTCCGGGGGTTCTGTTGCAAACGGCAGGGTGGCCGAAGTGAGGTAGAACGACGCTGG
>NZ_JACTUZ010000124.1 GCF_014490445.1 Pseudoroseomonas ludipueritiae
GTTGGTCCCGCGCCACCAGGGAAGGCAGCAGCGCCGGCGCCGCCACGCTATAGGCCACGGTGCCGGTGGCCCCGATGGCGCCGAGCAGCGCCAGGGCCGGCAGCGTCAGCCAGCCCGCCAGCAGCAGCGCCAGCAGCGCCAGCAGGGAAGCCGCGCGCAGCGCCTCCGCCCCCGCCATCAGCCGGCGGCGGGAGGAACGGTCAGCCATCACGCCGGCGGGCAGGGAGAGCAGCAGGAAAGGCAGGGTCTGCGCCGCCTGCAACAGGCCCGCCTCGGCGGGGCCGGCGCCCAGCAGCAGCACGGCGGCCAGCGGCGCCGCAGCCAGCGCGATCTGCTCGGAAAACTGCGCGGCGAGATTGGAGTGGCTCAGGCGCCGGAAGGCAGGGGGCAGGGGTGGCACGGGCAGGGTCCTCGGATGGAGTCCGCCGAGGGTGCCGGGTGCCGGGCATGCCGGCACTCCGCTGCCTGCCCGCAAACTTCAGCCGGTGCGCGGGTCCTTGCCGTCGAAGCGCTTGCCGAACCAGAAGCGCTGATGGCCCGCCGGGCGGCCTTCGAGGCGCCCCAACTCGGCATAGCCGTGCCGCCGGTAGAATGCCGGAGCCTGGAAGCTGCTGGTATTGAGCGTCACGCCCACCGCGCCGCGCGCCTTCGCGGCGTCCTCCGCTGCCGCCAGCATGCGGGTGCCGATGCCCTGGCCGCGCAGGCTGTCATCCACCCAGAACTTCTCGACATACAGCCATTCCAGCATCACCTCTCCCACCAGCCCGGCCAGCAGCCGGCCATCCGGCGCGCGGTGGACGAGGCAGATGGGCTGGCTGACAGGCTCGAAGCCCAGCGCCCCGATGCGATGCGCGGTGAGGTTCTCCCCGATCGCCCTGGCTTCCGGTCCCTGGCGATCCTCGATCAGTTCGAAATCCAACTGGGTCTTACTCCTTCAAGGCCAGCACGGCGGTGGCGACGGCGCGGGCTTCCTCGGCCGCGGTGCCGCGCGGGGCGCTTTCCACCACGCCCAGCCCCTTCGCGAAGGCGGTGGCGAAGGCGGTGCGGTTGCCGAGGCCGGGCTCCAGCAGCGGCAGCTCCCGTTGCAGCAATTCGCGCGCGATCTCCTCCCGCAGCTTGCCGGAGCCGGGGACGCGGTTGAGCACGAGCACGGCGCGGCGACGTTCCTCCGCCACCAGGGCCAGCGTGCCCTCCATGGCCCAGAGATCGGCGGGGGAGGGCTGCAAGGGCACCACCACCAGCCCGGCCGCGCGGATGGCGACACGGGCATCGGTTTCCGCATGCGGTGGCGTGTCCAGCACCACCACGTCATGCGTCCGGGCCATGCGGTCCACCATGCCGGTCAGGCGCCAGCCGGAAGGGTCCTCGAAGGTGATGGGCCTGGCGCGGGCGCCGGCACTGGCGCGTTCCTGCCACCAGCGGGCCAGGGATTTCTGCGGATCGGTATCCAGCAGCGCCACGCGCTGGCCGGATGCCGCGAAGGTGGTGGCGAGCGTCGCCGCCAGGGTCGATTTGCCCGCGCCGCCTTTGCGCTGCGCCACCGCCACCACGAAGGCCATGCTACCTGTCCCCAGAGATGCGGGGCGAGTGTGCGCCACGCGCCACCAGAATGGCCAGCCCCAGCCCGGTGCAGGCCATCAGCGCCCCCGCGATGCTCATGCCCGGCAGCCCGCCGAGCGCGATGGCGAGGCCGCCCAGAGCCGCCCCGCTGGCCTGGCCGAGATAGATGCCGGAAGCATTGGCCGCCATCACCACGCTGCGCGCATCCGGCGCCAGCGCCACCAGCCGCGCCTGTATCATGGGCATCATGGCGAAGATGGCGGTGGAGGAAGCCAGCAGCGCCAGCGCCTGCGCCGGGATGGCCAGGAGGCTGCCACGCAAAAAGCCTTCCAGCAGCGCCACCTGCAAGAGCTGCGCGGCGATGATGACCAGCGGCATCAGCCTGACCGCGCCGATGCCCTGCCGCTCGTACAGCCGGGTGCCGATGGGCAGGCCGAGGATGGAGGCCAGCCCCGCCACGGCCTGCATGATGCCCACCGCGCCGCCCGAAAGGCCGCTGACCGCGTTCACCGCCGGGCCGATATAGGCGGAGGTGCAGAAGGAGGCGGCGAAGCAGGCATAGACCAGCCCAGCCGTGGGCGGCACGCCAGGCCGCAGCACGGCGGAAAGCCCGCCGCCGCCCCGGCCCTCTCCCGGCACCTCCGGCAGGATCAGCCGGATGGCGGCGGCGCTGATGCCGCAGAGCAGCGCCGCCATGCCGAAGGCGCCCTGCCAGCCGAAGGTGGCGCCGGCCACGGAGCCCAGCGGGATGCCCAGCAGAAAGGCCGCCGTGGTGCCGCCGATCACCAGCGCCAGGGCGCGGGCGCGCTTTTCCGGCGGCGCCAGCATGGCCGCCACGGCGCTGGCGGAAGGCACGACCACCGCCGCCGCCACGCCGCAGAGCACCCGCAGCCCCAGCAGCGCGGCAAAGTTCGGCGCCAGCATCATGCCCAGGTTCAGCAGGGCCATGATCACCAGCGCCACGACCATCAGCCCCCGGCGCGGCACGCGGGCGAAGAGCGAGGCCAGCGGAATGGCCGCCAGCCCATAGGGCAGCGCGAAGGCGGTGCCGAGCTGCCCGGCCTGGGAGAGCGGGACGGAGAGGTCGTGCGAAAGCTCGTTCAGCAGGCCCGCATAAACAAAGGACTGGGTGGAGGTGGCAAAGGAGGCGGCGGCCAGCACCGGCACCCGCCCCAGCCCGCGCGATGGAAAAGAAGAAGAAATGGCCGGGGCTCCGCAGGCTTCTCCGGCGCAGGCTTGCACCTGTCTTTGTTGCAGCGCAAGACGGCTCGGGCGTGGATGGACGAAGCGCCTCGCCATCCCCACACTCAGCAGCCAGCGAAGTAACCGGAGAAAGCCATGAGCGTCGAAGATGTCACTCCCCGCGCGGCCTATGAGGCGCTGCGCACCGACCCCGACGCCGTGCTGGTGGATGTGCGGACGGATGCCGAGTGGAACTTCGTCGGCCTCGCCGACCTGGGCGAGGCCGGCAAGCAGCCGGTGCTGATCCCCTGGCAGGTCTACCCCACCATGCAGGTGAACGGCGCCTTCACCGATTACCTGCGCAAGGCGGGTGCGACGCCGGACAGCAAGCTGTATTTCCTGTGCCGGTCCGGCGTCCGCAGCGTGGCGGCGGGGCAGGCGGCGCAGGCGGCCGGCTTCCAGAATTCCTTCAATATCCTGAATGGCTTTGAGGGGCCGCCGGATGCCGAAGGGCACCGCGGCAATGTTGCCGGCTGGAAGGCAGAGGGTCTTCCCTGGCGCCAGCGCTGAGCTTGCCTTGATCCGCCAGGCCTTGCCGGACGACCTGCCGCATCTCGCGGCGGTCGAACGCTCGGCCGCCGCGCTGTTTCGCGGCACGCGAATGGACTGGGCGGCCGATGGCCCCACCCTGGCCCCGTCGATGCTGGAGGAGGCCGCCGCGCGCGGCCATCTCTGGGTCGCCTGGCATGCCGAGGGCGGTGTCATCGGCTTCCTGCTGGCCGATGCGCTGGATGGCGACCTCTTTATCGAGGAACTCTCGGTGGCGCAGAGCTACCAGCGCCACGGCTTCGGCCGGGCGCTGCTCGGCCAGGCGGTGCGGCGGGCGCGGGAGGAGGGAATGGCCGGCGTCTCGCTGACCACCGACCACGACCTGCCCTGGAACGCGCCCTTCTATGCCAGCGCCGGCTTCCAGGTGCTGGACACCAGCGCGCTGACCCCGGCGCTGCGGGGGCGGCTGGCGCGGGAAGCGGCGCATGGCCACGATCCCGCCCACCGCTGCGCCATGCGGCTGGCCCTCAGCTAATGGTGCGCCGCATTGGCCTTGCGCGTGGCCGCCGCCTTCTTGGCACTGGCGGAACGCGCCGCCGCTGAGCGATGGGCGGAAGCCTCGCCGCCCTTCTTGCCGCCCTTGTGCGCCGCCGGGTGGCTGGAGGCATGGCCCTTGCCGGAACCGCTCTTCTTGCCGCCGCCGTCATCCTTGTTGACGGTGGCCCAGGCGCGGCGCTCGGCTTCCGCTTCGGGAACGCCACGGGATTCGTAGCTTTCCTCGATATGCTCAGCCTTGCGCTTCTGCTTGTCGGTATATGCGGACTTGTCGCCCTGGGGCATGTCGTCCTCCGTTCATGCTGCGGAGAACAACGCCAGCCAGGGCGGCAGGTTCCTCAGCCGCAGCGCGGCTCGTGCGGCTTGTCGTCGTAGCCGGGCATGCCGGGCACGCCATAGCCGGGGAAGATGGTGTTCTCGGCATCATCCGCCGCCGGCTTCACGCCGAACCACTTCTCGGACAGCTTCGCCACGGTGCCATCCTTCTTCAGGCATTCCAGCACGTTCTCAACCTCGTCACGCAGGGCCGCGTTGTCCTTGCGGAAGGGCGCGGCCCAATGCGCGCGGGTTTCCTTGATGACGAAGTCGGGCACCAGTTGCGGCGTGCGCGTGGCGGCGTAGCGGACCACGGTATTGCCGCCCAGCGTGGCATAGGCGCGGCCGGCCACCACCGCCTGCACGGCATCCGGCTGGCTGTCATAGGTCTGCACCGTGAAGCCATACTTGCCTGCGTTCTGCTGCGCCCAGGCATCGTAGGCGGAGCCCTTGTTCACCGCGATGGCCTTGCCGCGCAGTTCCTCCATTCCGGTAATCGGCGCCGAGCCCTTGCGGATGCCGAACTGGAAGGCGGTGTAGAGATAGCCCTCGGCGAAGAGCAGGTTCTCCGCGCGTTCCTGCGTCACCGTCACCGGCGCGGCCAGGAAGTCGTAGCGGCCCGCGTTCAGCGCCGGCACCAGGCCGGAGAAGGAGGCGCTGTCGATGGTGATGGGGCGGCCCATGCGCTTCGCGACCTCGGTGAAGAGGTCCACGTTGAAGCCCTGCACACCGCCGTCGAGCTTGGGAAAGGCGTGGGGGGCGAAGGTGCCATCCACGGCGGTGCGCAGCGGCTGCTGGGCGGAAGCGGTGGCGGGCAGCAGGCCAAAGGCCAGCGGCGCGGCGAGCAGGCAGGCGAGGGCAGTGAAACGCATGGTCCGAAAGGCTCCCTGGTGGCCCGCGCCGCGCCGGGGGAACAACCCCTGGCGCGGCACCGGCGGCCGGATGTGGCCGCCCTTGCCAGCAAGAAGCGTGCAACGCCGCCGCGGCGGCGTCACCCCACTTTCGTCAGTTGGCCGCTTCCGCGAACTCGGGCTGGGCCGCGAATTCGGGGTAGAGGCGCAGCAGCCCGGCCTCGGAAGCCTCGCAGCGGCCGCGCTCGGTGATCAGGCCGGTCACCAGCCGGGCCGGCGTCACGTCGAAGGCCGGGTTGGCGCCTGGGCTGCCAGGGGCGGCGGTGCGCACGGTCACCACCTCGCCCGCTTCCGTACGGCCGGTGACGGTCAGCACTTCCTCCGCCGCGCGCTCCTCGATCGGGATCTCCCGCAGCCCGTCGCGCACGCTCATGTCCAGCGTGGAATGCGGCAGGGCAACCCAGAAGGGCACCTTGTTGTCATGGGCGGCCAGGGCCTTCAGATAGGTGCCGATCTTGTTGGCCACATCGCCGTTGCGCGTCACGCGGTCGGTGCCCACCAGCACGATATCCACCTCGCCATGCTGCATCAGGTGGCCGCCGGCATTGTCGGCGATCACGGTATGCGGCACGCCATGCTTACCCAGTTCCCAGGCCGTCAGGTTGGAGCCCTGGTTGCGCGGGCGGGTCTCGTCCACCCAGACATGCACTGGGATGCCCGCGTCATGCGCCTGGTAGATGACGGACAACGCCGTGCCGTAATCGACGGTCGCGATCCAGCCGGTGTTGCAATGGGTCAGGATATTGACCGGCTTGCCCGGCTTGCGGGCGGCGATCGCCTGAATCAGCGGCAGACCGTGCTGGCCGATGGCGCGGCAGGTCTCCACATCGTCCTCGGCGATGGCATCGGCCGCGGCATAGGCGGCCGCCACGCGCGCGGCGGGGGCCACCGGGCGCAGCGCCTCCAGCATCCGGGCCAGGGCCCAGCGCAGGTTGATGGCGGTGGGGCGCGTCTCGCCCAGCATGGCCGCGACGGCTTCCAACGCGGCATCAGAGGCATCCCGCCGCAGCGCCAGCGCCAGGCCATAGGCGGCCACCGCGCCGATCAGCGGCGCGCCGCGCACCTGCATGGACTTGATGGCATGCGCCACCTGCGCCTCATCCGTCAGCCGCAGGATCTCGACCGCCCAGGGGAGGCGGGTCTGGTCGAAGATGTGGACGGACCAGCCGTCCTCCGCGTCCACCCAGACGCTGCGATGGGGAACACCGTCGATATTCATGCGGGGGCAGGCTCCGTCCGGAAAAACCGCGCAAGCGGGCGGGGCGAGAAGAGAAGCCCGCATATAAGGTGTTTTCCGCCGCACCGTCATGCGATGCGGACGGGTGAGGGATGCGGGGCTAGATCCGCTGGTGCAGGGCGCAGACCAGGGTGAAGAGGCGGCGGGCCGTCTCGAAATCCAGCCGCACGCGGCCGGAAAGGCGCTTGACCAGCAGCTCCGCCCCTTCGTTGTGCAGCCCGCGCCGGCCCATGTCGATGGTCTGGATGGTGCTGTCGCTGGCGCCGTCCGTCACCGCCTGCTCATGGCTGCTGACCACCATGTGGTAGTCCTTGATCAGCCGCCGGAAGGGGCCGAGGGCCAGCACCAGGGCGTGCAGCGGCGCGTCCGAGGCATCACGGATGTCGAAGACCAGCCGGCCCTCCCGCACGCAGAGATGCAGGCCATAGGGACCGCGCGGCAGGCCTTCCGGGTCGAAGCGGTTGGCCGCCAGCAGGTCGGCCACCGCCTGGGTGCGGTCGGCCTCGGCATAGGGGCTGGGCAGGGGGGCATTGTCCGGCAGCTCGATCCGCGCCAGCCGCTGGGTAGTGGCTGCCACCGCCCCGGCCTCAGTCATCGGCCCGCGCCGTGCTGGCCGGCAGCACGCCGTGATGGTCACCGGTCGGGCCCAGCCGCAGCATCCAGCCGATCACCGCGCCCTTCACCGGCCGCAGCGCCAGGGTGGAGACCAGCGCGAAAAGCGGCAGCCAGACCACCATGTGCAGCCACATCGGCGGCAGCCAGACCTTTTCCACCACGAAGATCAGCGGCACCAGGATATGGCCGACCAGGAAGATGACGATATAGGGCGGCGCGTCATCGGCCCGCAGCTCGGAGAAATCCGTGCCGCAATGCTCGCAGGCCGGCGCCAGCGTCAGGAAGCCCCGGAAGACATGGCCCTCGCCACAGACCGGGCAGCGGTTGCGGGCGCCCCGACCGATCATGGTGAGGAAGCTGGGCTGGTCGGCGGGCGGCTCGGCCGCAGAACGGTCGGGCTGCCAGCGGCGCAAGGGCGTGCCGGACATGCTGTGTTCCTGGAAGGCGTTTCGAGGGACCCCGTATCTACCTGACCAGGGCCTTCTGTTTGTGCGGTGCAATATCGCCCATGACGGCCGCACGGATCAAGGGTTGCGGTGGCACCCGCTGCCGGGGACGATAAGCAGATGGCAAGCCGCATCCTCGTCATCAACCCGAACTCGTCGCAAAGCTGCACCGCTGGCATCGCGGAGTCCCTGAAATCCTTCGCCGCCCCCGGGCGGCCGCCTTTCGAGGTGGTTTCGCTGCCCGGCGGCCCGCCCGCCATCACCACCTGGCGCGACTGGTTCGGCGTGGCGGAGCCGCTGTGCCAGATGGTGGAGCGCGAGAAGGCCGAGGCCTATATCATCGCCTGCGTCTCCGACCCCGGCATCGATGCCATTCGCACCGTGACGGACCGGCCCGTCCTGGGTCCCTTCCGCGCGGCGGTAGCCAGTGCGCTCGCGCGGGCGGAGCGGTTCGGGGTGATCGCCTTCGTGGAGGCCTCCAAGGCCCGGCAGCGCCGCGTGCTGCAGGCCATGGGGGTGGAGGCGCGGCTGGCCGCCAGCATCGCGCTGAACCTGCCCATGGAGACGCTGACCGACCCCACCGCCGCCCGCGCCGCGCTTTGCGACACGGCGAAGGCCCTGGTGGCGGCGGGCAGCGAGGCGGTCATCCTCGGCTGCGCCGGCATGGCCGGCCACCGGGCGGCGGTGGAGGATGCCGCCGGCGTGCCGGTGATCGAGCCCTGCCAGGCCGCCGCCGCGCAGGCGCTACTGGCGCTGGCCTAGGCTTCTGCCGTCAGTTCCTGCTCCACCAGGCTGGCCCAGAAGGCGATGCCGGTGGGCAGGATGGCGTCGTTGAAGTCGTAGCGCGGATGGTGGCCGGCGAAGTTCTCCTTCGTCGGGTCCACCTGGCCGAGGCGGATGAAGCAGCCCGGCACCGCATTGGCCATGTAGGAGAAATCCTCGGCCCCCATGCTCGGCGCGCTCTCCCGCACCAGCCGGCCCTCGCCACCGATGGCGGCGGCGGCGCGGCGGGCGGCCTCCACGGCGGAATCGCTGTTCACCACGGGCGGATAGCCACGGCTGTAGGTGATCTCGACCCGCAGCCCCTGCGCGGCGGCGGTGGCCTCGATGGTGGCCTTCAACTGCTTCTCCACCGCATCCCGCGTTTCCGGCAGCAGGGTGCGGATGGTGCCGGTGATGGTCACTTCCTCCGGGATCACGTTGCGCGCGGTGCCGCCATGGATCGTGCAGAGGGAGATGACGGCGGAATCCAGCGGATCGGTCCGGCGGCTGACGACGCTCTGCGCCGCCACGATGATATGCGCGGCCCCCAGCACCGGGTCGAGCGCCATCTGCGGCCGCGCGGCATGGCCGCCCTTGCCCAGCACGCGGATGGCGATGGCATCCGCCGAGGCGCAGACCGAGCCGCGCGCGATGGTGAAGGTGCCGGCCTCCGTGCGGGAGTCATTATGGATGCCAAAGACCAGGTCGCAGGGGAAGCGGGTGAAGAGGCCTTCATCCACCATCACCTTGCCGCCGCCCCCATCCTCCTCGGCCGGCTGGAAGATGAAATGCACGGTGCCGTCGAAATTCTTGGTCTCCGCCAGGTACTTGGCGGCGCCGAGCAGCATGGAGGTGTGGCCGTCATGGCCGCAGGCATGCATGCGCCCCGGCACCTTGCTGGCATAAGGCAGGCCGGTGAACTCCTCCATCGGCAGCGCGTCCATGTCGGCGCGCAGGCCAATGGCGCGGCGCTGGTTGCCGCTGCCCGCCTTCCGCCCGTGCAGCGTGCCGACCAGCCCGGTGCCAGCGATGCCGCGCGTCACCTCGATGCCCCAGGACTCCAGCTTGCCGGCGACGAGGTCGCTGGTGCGGTGTTCCTGGAAGGCGAGCTCGGGATGCGCGTGGATATCGCGCCGCCATTCCGTGGCTTCGGCGGCGATGGCGGCGACGCGGGTGTCGGTTTCGGACGGCATCAGGCAGGCTCCGCGGAGGTGGGGCCGCGATGCTCCTGCCGTGACAGCGCCGTGACAAGGGCCGGCGGGCGTAAAATCGCCCGCCGGGTGCGCCTTACTCGGCCGCCTTGGCCGCCGGCTGCCATTCCGCCGGCGGTGTGCTGCCGGTCTGCTCGACGATACGGGCATAGGCCTCGACGCGGCGATGGGCCGCGAAATTGAAGATGGTGGTGCGGCCCAGCGTGCATTGATCGAGGTTGAGGTCGGCCACGATCAGCTCGTCGTCCCAGGTGGTGGCCTGGGCGACGATCTCGCCTTGCGGATTGACGATGATGGAATGGCCAAACAGCTCATTGCCATCCTCGGTGCCCGCCTTGGCGACGCCGGCGGCGAAGCAGGCATTCTGGTAGCAGCCGGCCTGGATCGAGAGATGGCTATGCGCCACGCGCAGGTGATGCGCCTCGAACCCGCGCGCATCCTGGTTCAGGGAGGGTGTGTTGTAGCCCAGCATCACCAGCTCGACCTGCTGCAACCCCATGACGCGCCAGGCTTCCGGCCAGCGGCGGTCATTGCAGATCATCATGCCGATATTCACCGGTCCGGCCTTGCCGATCGGCGCCCGCACCACGGGGAAGCCGAGGTTGCCCACCTCGAAATAGCGCTTCTCCAGGTGCTGCACGCGGCGCTTCGGGTCGAATTCCTTGTGCCCGGGCAGATGGATCTTGCGGTACTTCAGCACCACCTCGCCCGAGGGATGCACATAGACGGCGGTGTTGAAGTGCCGCTTGCGCACCACGCCGGTCTCGTCCGCCTCATGCGCGATCTCGGCATAGCCGAGGTGGAAGCCGATGTTGAACTTGCGCGCGGCCTCGAAGAGCGGCGCCGTCTCGTTGGAAGGCAGGGCCTGCTCGTACCAATGGTCGGCGTTGTTGATGTCTTCCTCGTACCAGCGCGGGAAGAAGGTGGTGAGCGCCAGTTCGGGGAAGACCACCACCTCGGCGCCACGCTGATGGGCGCGCTCCATCAGCCGTACCATGCGGCCGACGACGACATCGCGCCCCTCCGCTTTCTGGATCGGGCCGAGTTGCGCGGCGGCAAGGGTGAGCAGACGGGACATCGCGTCGTTGACTCCTGGCAGAAGACCTGTGCGGAGGCGGCCGGCCACCGCATGCGACGAGGATGCGTCCATCAGCGGCCCAATGGCAATCCGCCGCCACGGGCCGCAGGAGCGCCGGCAGTGCCGGCCCTGCCCACAAGACAGGCAGGATGGTGTTCTGAGGCGTTATTCTGCCCAGGCCTCCGGCCCGGGCGGATGGTCAGCGCCAGGCAGGGCGGGCGCGCCTATCGCCCGCGCCATGCCCGGAAGCGGGTTCCGGTCAGTGGCTGGCGGCAGGGGGCATGGGGTCGATGAAGTCTTCCCCGTGCTCGATCTGGGTTTCGGCCACGGCATGCATGAAGGCCTCGTCCCAGGCATCCTCCAGCGCATCCATCAGCGCCTCGGCGGCTTCCTGCGTGCGCAGCAGCGCGATGCGCTCGCGCCCTGCGACCCAGACGGAAAAGGCGTCGCCTTCCTCGCGGATCTCGAACATGGCTGTGGTCCTTCTTTAAGAGCGGCGACGACGGCCGCCATTGCGGCGGGGGTGGATCACCGTCGAGGGCGGCGCCTCCGGCGGTGGCGGCACGTCGTTCTGATCCTCGATTTTCGGCTTCAGCAGAACATAGGCGATGCGCCCGACCACGGCGCAGAAGATCCAGCCCCCCACCGCCAGCGGCAGGGTGGTGCCGGGTCCGGTGGCCCAGACCCAGAGCGCCAGCGCCACCAGAATGGAGGACAGGACCAGGAACAGGCGCATCGCCGCAGGCTCAGTCGGTGCCCAGGTAGCTGTCGCGGTGCTGGCGTGGCACGAAACGGCCGGTGCCAGGCGCGGCCAGCACGGCCTCGCCGTCCCAGAGCTGCTGCCCACGCAGGAAGGTGGCGGCAACGCGCGCCTTCACCGGGCGGCCATGATAGGGCGACCAGCGGGTCTCCTCGCGGTCCTGGATGATGGCCTCGTCGAAGGTGAAGTCACCTTCCTGCATCACCAGCACATCGGCATCGGAGCCGACGCGCAGCGCGCCCTTCTTGGGGTAGAGGCCATGGAACTTCGCTGTCCGCTCGGCCCCGTACTTCGCCATCAGCGTCAGCGGCAGGCCGCGCTCCACCAGCAGCGAATAAAAGACGGGCGCGAAGGACTGCATGCCGGTCAGGCCGGCGCCGCAGGCGAAGATATCGTCGCCCAGCTTCTTCTCGCGCGGCCAGGGCGCATGGTCGGTGGAGACATAGGCCACCTTGCCGGCCACCAGCGCCGCCCACATGCGCTCCACTTCCTCGGCGGTGCGGAAGGGCGGGTTGCATTTGCCGAAGCCCTTGAGGCGGACGAGGTCCTCCTCCGTCATGCAGAGATACTGCAGGCAGGCCTCGCCGGTGGAGCGGCCGCCCTGGGCACGGAAGCTCTCGGCGATGTCGAAGCCACGGGCGACGGAGGAATGCGCGATATGCACATGCGCGCCCGTCTCCATCCCGATCTCGAAGATCTCCAGGTCCGCCATGGTCTCGGCCAGCGGCGGGCGGGTGCGGGCATGCATGATGGGATCGACGCGGCCGGAGGCCTTGGCCTCTGCGGTCAGGCGCTCCACCAGCTCCTGGTCCTCGTTGTGCAGCGCCACCATCAGGCCCGTCTTGGCGATCTCACGGAAGGCCGCGACCATGGTGGGATGGTCGATGCGCGGAAAGCGCACCGCGTCATATTCATAGGTGGAGAGCTTGAAGGAGCAGGCCCCGGCCTCCGCCAGCCCGGCGATGGCATCGACGCCGCCCTGCTTGGTGATGGTGCCGTAGAGCGCCACGTCCACATGCGCGGTGCTGTTCACCACCTCCACCTTCTCCGCGAAGATGCCGGCATTGGTGACGGCGCGCGGCACGTCATAGGGCATGTCCACGCAGGTGGTGACACCACCGGCGGCGGCGGAGCGCGTCGCGCCCTCGATGCCGGCCCAGCCGATCGCGCTGCTGGTGTGCATGTGGCCATCGACCAGGCCGGGCAGCAGCGTATGGCCGCTGAAGTCGTGCACGGCATTGGCGGGGGGCAGCGCGCCTTCCCCGATCGCCGCGATGGTCTCGCCCCGCACGGCGATGTAGCCGTCCTGCACCACCCGGTCCGGCAGGACGAGGTTGCCGCGCAGAACGCGGTCATAGGGAAGCTGCGTCACCGATTGCGCCTCACGTCATGAATGTCCGTGGGGCGAGGATACAGCGGATCGCACCGGTGCGCGATCCGCCTTGGCGCTTACTGCGCGCCGGGGGAGAGCACCATGCAGGGGCCACGCGTGGCGCTGCAGGTGGCGCGCGCGGCGGCGGGCGAGATGCCGGTGACGCGGGCGCGCCAGAACAAGCTGCCCTTCACGCGCACGCGCTCCACCTCCACCCTGCCACCCCGCGCGGCGGCCTTCCGGGCAGCGGCCTGTGCCGGCCCGCGCTCGGCGAAGGC
>NZ_JACTUZ010000125.1 GCF_014490445.1 Pseudoroseomonas ludipueritiae
CGGCGGCACCGGCAGCGAGGCCAGGGCCACCGGCGCGGCCGGCGGCGGTGCCGGCAGCTCGGGCGCCCGGGCATAGGTCGAGCCATCCGGGATCGGCTCCATGCGCGTGACCGTGCCGCTGGGCTCGGCGCTGGCATAGGTGGAACCGTCGGGGATGGGGTCCATCCGCGACACCACATTGGTGGGCGTGTTGTTGTAGGTGGAGCCGTCCGGGATCGGGTCCATGCGGGACACCACATTGGACAGGCTGGCCACCTGCACCGGCGCGGAAGCATAGGTGGAGCCGTCCGGGATCGGCTCCATGCGCGTGACCGGGCCCGGCGGCAGGCTGGCGACGCGGATGCCCGGGTCCACGGCGTTGCGCTGCTCACGCAGCGCCAGCATGGTGGCGGTGTCGCCACGGCGCGGGCCGGCCGGGATGTTCAGCGGGATCTCGGCGGCCGCATAGACCTCCGGCGCCGCCCGGCGGCTCGGATGCGCGTCGATGATCCGGGGCCCGATTCGCGCCACGTAGTTGCGCGTCTCGGCCGGCAGGCCCTTGCTGGACCAGAGGTAATCCTCCAGCCGGCGCGGACCCGCGTTATAGGCGGCCAGGAAGCCCGGGCTGCCGTAAAGCTCGTACATTTCCCGCACATAGGCCGTGCCGGCCATGATGCTGTTCCACGGGTGGTACGGGTCATCGCCGAAGCCGTAGCGGGCGCGCAGCTCGGCATAGGTGCCGGGCATCACCTGCATCAGGCCCATGGCGCCCACCGGGCTGCGGGCCGTGGCACGGCCGCCGCTTTCCTGGCGCATCACCTCGCGGATCCACCGCTCCGGCACATCGAAGCGCTTGGACGCTTCCTTGATGTACGGGCCCCATGGATCGCCGGATGAGCCGGGCGGGTCGTAGGTGCTGGGCTGCGGATAGGCCGCGGCCTGTGCCGCCGCGCTGGCCGTGACCGGCCGCTGAGCCTGTTCGCTGGAGCCGCAAGCGGCAAGAAGAGCAAGAACCCCCATCGCAGCCGCAGCGCGTGCATGGCTGCGGCTTGGGCGGAACTGGAACGGAGTCATCCCCTGTTCTCCGTCAGAATAAACGGTCCGCCGGATTGCTGCTCCGCGCCCGGAAGGATCCCCCCATTCCAGGCAAGGCGGCTCCGCCGCGCCCCCACGCGACAAAGACCGGGCTCACCGGCGTCCCTGCCAGGATCGGCGGAACGTCAACGGCTTCCGGGGTACATGAGGTTACTGACAGGCGCAAGCCTGCAATCGTGGCGCAACATGGCCCGAGCCTGGGCTTGGCGGCGGCTTCATGGCGGCACTGTGGCAGTGTGCGCAGGCATCTGGACAATCCGCCGCCGCGCCTCCAACTCCGCAGATCAGACCGGGGCCGTCGGGCCGGTGCGCGGCACGCTCCGGGGCAGAAGGAGCCTTGTCATGACCACCGAGAAGCCCCGCCGGGCCGCCACCCGCCTCAGCCGATTCGCCGCCGGCCTGCTGCTGCTGGGCGGGCTGGCCGCCTGTGCGCCGGTCTATACCAACACCACCTACGCGCCCTACGCGGTGGGGCGCGCCGCCTCGGTCTCCTATGGCACCATCGTGGGCCTGCGGCCGGTGACGGTGCAGGGCGGCCAGCCCGGCGTGGGCACCGCCGCCGGCGCGGTGGCGGGCGGCGTCGCCGGCAGCTTCATTGGTGGCGACTGGCGCTCCAACCTGCTGGCCGGCCTCGGCGGCGCGGTGATCGGCGGCGCCATCGGCAATGCGGTGGACCGCAATGCCAATACCGGCCAGGCGGTGGAGTTCTTCGTGCGGCAGGACGGCGGCGGCGACATCGCCGTGGTCCAGACCAATGAGGAGAACCTGCAGTACAATGACCGCGTTGTGATCATCCGCGGCGACACCACCCGCATCAGCCGCGCCGCCGGGAATGCGCCGCCGACCTCGGCTTATCCGCCGCCGGCTTCCTATCCCTCCGGCGCCGCCGCGCCGGGCGGGCCCACCTACTACGCGCCGCCGCCTTCCGGCGTGCCGACCTATACGCCTTCCGGCGTCGTGTACCGCTAAGGGCAGGGGCGCGGCGGGCGCGCTGGCGAGACCGGTGGCACGCGTTGTATAGAGCCGCCGTGATGCAGCAGACCGCAGCCCTCCCCACCTACCACGTCAATGCCCGGGCCCCGCAGCGCGGGGGCCGGGCGATGGCCGACCTCGCCACCGGCTTCGCCTCCTGGAGGCTGGCCTGGGCCCTGGCGCGGCTCGACCTCCGCAACCGCTACCGCGGCTCGGTTATCGGGCCCTTCTGGGTCACGCTCTCCACCGCTGTCATGGTGGTGGGCCTGGGGCTGCTCTATTCCCAGCTGCTGCGGCAGGACATCACGCTCTACCTGCCGCATCTGGCGGTCAGCCTGATCATCTGGAACACCATCGCGGCCCTGGTGCCGGATGCCACCACTTGCCTGACCAGCGCGGAAGGCGTGATCCGGCAACTGCCGCTGCCCCTGACCACCCATGCCCTGCGCAGCGTCTTCCGCAACGCCCTCTCCGCCGCCCATAGCCTGCCGCTGATCCTGCTGGTCTTCGCCGCCATGGGCCACTGGCCCGGCATGGAGTTCCTGCTGGCGATCCCGGGGCTGGTGCTGCTGGGCATCAATGCCATGGCGGCCAGCCTCTTCCTTGGCATGGTCTGCGCCCGCTTCCGCGACATCGGCCAGATCGTCACCAATGTCATGCAGCTCGCCTTCTTCATGACGCCGGTGATCTGGAAGGCCGACCTGCTGTCCAATCCCTCGCTGCTGCTGCTGAACCCCTTCTACCCGATGCTGGAGGTCATCCGTGGCCCGCTGGTGGAAGGGGGCGTCAGCCTCGCGGTCTGGGGCATGGCGCTGCTCTACACCGCCATCCATTGCGGCCTCGCCGCCACCTTCTTTGTCCGCTTCCGCTCGCGCGTCGCTTTCTGGGTCTGATCACATGGCAAGCATTGTCGCGGAAGGGCTCAGCATCGAGTTCCCGCTCTACCACCTGGGCGCCCGCAGCCTGAAGAAGCGGCTGCTCTCCAAGGCCGCCATCCGGGTGCGGACGGATGAATCCAACCGCGTGGTGGTCTCCGCCCTGCGCGACCTCAACTTCTCCATCCAGCGGGGGGAGCGGGTGGCGCTGGTCGGCAGCAACGGCGCCGGCAAGACCACCCTGCTCCGCACCATCGCCGGCATCTATGAGCCGGTGGGCGGCGAGCTGACGGTGCAGGGCGAGATCGGCTCGCTGATCGACCCCGGCGCCGGCATGGACGGGGACAGCACGGGGCGGGAGAATATCCGCCTGCGCGGCCTCTACCGTGGCATGGACGAGGCCTCCATTGCGGCCCTGGAGGAGGATGTCGCCGAATTCTCCGGCCTGGGCGAGTTCCTGGACGTGCCGACCCGCGGCTATTCCGCCGGCATGTCGGTGCGCCTGTCCTTCGCCATGGCCACCGCCATCGCGCCGCAGATCCTGCTGATGGACGAGTGGTTCCTGGCCGGCGATGCCGACTTCATGCAGAAGGCCGAGAACCGCCTGGTCTCGCTGGTCAACACCGCCGATATCCTGATTATCGCCAGCCATGACTTCGACATCGTCCGCCGCTGGTGCACCCGCGCCATCCGGCTGA
This sequence comes from Pseudoroseomonas ludipueritiae, assembly GCF_014490445.1. GTDB lineage: Bacteria > Pseudomonadota > Alphaproteobacteria > Acetobacterales > Acetobacteraceae > Pseudoroseomonas > Pseudoroseomonas ludipueritiae. The sequence goes on from NZ_JACTUZ010000125.1 coordinate 3,620, forward strand.
ACGCCGGCCGCATCGTGGCCGATGGGCCGGTGGACGAGGTGCTGGCCGGCATGGGCATCGCACCGCCCCAGCCGCAGCCGGCCGGCTGAGCCGCCGGCTCAGTTGGCGCCGTCCCGGCCGAGGTAGCGCAGCCGGGTCCGCGCCCACCATTCGCCGCGCAGGGTTTCCAGCAGCGCGACATCCAGCGCCACGCGGGTGGTATTCTCCAGCGGCAGGGCGATGGCGTAGTTCTGGCTGTCCAGCGTGATCGGCAGCACCTCCAGCTCCGGGAAGTCCTGCTGGATGGTCCAGGCCAGCAAGGGCCGGTCATAAACGAAAGCATCGATCCGCCCGGCCTTGACCGCCCGCAGCCCCTCTGCCGGCAGCGAAAAGGCCTCGAAAGCCACCCGCTGCGCGCCCAGGAACTCCACGGTGGAGGAGCCGGCGACGGCGCCGACGCGGATGGCGCGCAGGTCGCCGACATTGCGCACCACCCCCTGCATGCGCTGCGTGGTCAGCGCCGAGGTGATGCCGGCGATGAACACCGCGATGGTGACCACGGAAGCCACCATCCAGACCACCGCCAGCACCCGCCCGGGCAGGGAGCGCGGCCCGTCCTGCGCGGCCCCCGCCTGGGTCATGGCCACGGCCGACCACCAGGCGCCGGCGATGAAGCCGCGCAGCGGGGGGCCGCCATAGGCCTCGTGGTGCCGGCGCTCGAAAAGCCAGATCAGCGTTCCCACCAGCAGGGCGATGCCCAGCAGCGTCAGCACCCCCTGCAGGAAGCCGAAGGACAGGAAGGTGCGCAGCACCGGCAGCCAGGCCGTGGCGCCGCCACGCCCCACCGCCACCCCCAGCCCGGTGGCGAAGAAGGGTTGGGTGAAGTCCATCGCCTGCCGCCGCGCGGCGGTGACTGTCAGTGCCGCCGCCGCCGCGTCCACCTGGCCGGTGGCCACGGCATCCAGCAGCGCCTGCACGGTGTCCCGCTCCTCCAGGCGGTAGCGGAGGCCGAGTCGCTCGGCGACATGCCGCCAGAGGTCGATGCTGAGGCCTTCCCAGTTGCCTTCGGCATCCTTCATGGAAAAGGGCGGCGCCACGCGGGTTCCGACCACCAGCTCGCGTTCCGGCGGGCGCGGAACGGCTGGCGCCTGGGCCAGGGCGGGTGCCGAGGCCAGCAGGCACAGCACCGCCAGAAGGGCGCGCATGCGGCAGCCGCTCAGAGAGGCCGGCGGCGCAGTTCGTCCCGGATCTCGGTCAGGAGCACCTCGCTGGCGGTGGGCACCACATCCTTCGCCTTCTCGGCATCCGCGCGCAGGTTGATGCGCGTCAGCACCCGCACGATCCAGAACACGGCGAAGGCCACGATCAGGAACTTGATGCAGGCGTTGATGAAGACGCCGATGCCGAGCGCCACCGAACCGGCGGCGCGCGTCGCCTCCAGCGTCGCCAGCCGCTCCCCCTTCACCACCACGAAGATGTTGGAGAAATCGACGCCACCGATCAGCAGCCCGATCAGCGGGTTGAAGATATCCTCCACCAGCGATGATACGATGGAGGTGAAGGCGGCGCCGATGATGATACCGACCGCGAGGTCGATGACATTGCCGCGCGTGATGAACATCTTGAACTGCTGCACCCAGCTCGGGGTCCAGCGTTGCAGGGAAGCGGACATCGGGATCACCTTTCCGGGTCGTTCCGGCACAGTTATGTGCCCGAATTCCACCGAGGCATCGTCCCGCTGCCCAGGAAACGGTCCTGCTCCCGCATTCGTGTGCGGCTTAGTCCTCGCTGGGCTTGCCGCGCAGGCGCTTGACCCCGGCCGTGTGCCGCTTCTCCTCCACCCGCTTGCGCTTCTGGTTGCGCGAAACGCGGGTGGCGATGCGCGGCACCGGCGGCACGGCGGCTTCCCGCAGCAGCTCCAGCAGCCGCTCCCGCGCGTCCTGGCGGTTCTGCTCCAGCGAGCGGAAGCGCTGCGCCGCGATCACCAGCACGCCGTCATTGCCCAGCCGCCGCCCGGCCAGCCGCGTCAACCGCTGCTTCACCGGCTCCGGCAGGCTGGGGGACGCGGCCACGTCAAAGAAGAGCCGCACGGCGCTGGAGACCTTGTTGACATTCTGGCCGCCAGGGCCGGAGGCGCGCACGAAGCTCTCGCGCAACTCTTCCTCCGGAATGGCGAGGCGGGCATTGATCTGCAACATGGGGCCCCGGCCTTAGCACGGCTGACGGCGGGGTGACACGATCAGGGGCGGACAGCGGCGCCGGGCGGGTCTAGGCTGGTGGCGAAACGACCAGCCGCAGGAGCCAGTCATGGCCCGCCCCGCCGCCGCCACGCGCCAGATCGCCTTCATCAACTTCGCCCATGGTGCCACGCATTACAGCCAGCTGATCCTGGCCACCGCCGTGCTGGGCATGCTGGGGGCGCCGGGCACCGGCTTCGGTACCGATTACGGGCCGCTGCTGGCGCTCGGCACCGCCATGTTCGTGGTCTATGGCCTCCTCACCCTGCCCATGGGCTGGCTGGCCGACAGGGTCGGGCGGCACCGGCTGATGGTGCTGTTCTTTCTCGGCACCGGGGCCTGCATGGCCGCGGCGGGGCTGGTCTCCTCGCCCCTGCTGCTGGCCGTGGCGCTGGCGGCCATGGGCGGCTTCACCGCCATCTACCATCCCATCGGCACCGCCATGCTGGTGGATGCGGCAGGCGAGCGGGTGGGGCGCTCGGTCGGCGTCAATGGCGCCTGCGGCAACCTGGGCGTCGCCGCCGCGCCGATCCTCACCGCCCTGTTGGTGCAGGCGGCGGGCTGGCGCGCGGCCTTCATCGTGCCCGGGCTGCTCTGCCTCCTGGCCGGGCTGCTTTATATGCGGCAGGGCCAGGCCGGTGGCGGCGGCGCCAAGGCCAGCCGCCCCTTCCCGCCCATTCCGCGCGCGCTGGTGCGCCGCGCGGTGGTGGTGCTGCTGGGCATCGCCGCCGCCTCGGGCTTCGTCTTCAACGCCTTCACCCTGCTGCTGCCCAAGCTGCTGGAAGAGCGCCTCGCCGGCAGCGCCGGGCTGCTGCCGGTGATCGGCGCCCTGGCCTTCGCGGTGACGCTGGGCGGTGCCGTGACGCAGTTCACCGTGGGGCGGATGATCGACCGGCTGACGCTGCGCCGCGTCTTCCTGCCCATGGCGGTGGTGCAGATGCCGCTGATGCTGCTGCTCTCCTTTGCCGGCGGCTGGTGGGTGCTGCCGATCGCCGCCGGGCTGGCGGCCTCCATCTTCGGCCAGGTCACCGTGAACGAGACCATGACGGCCCGCTACATCGCCCCGCCCCTGCGGGCGAAGCTTTATTCCATCCGCTTCTTCATCGCCTTCATCGGTGCCGCCGCCGCCCCGCCGGCGGTGGGCCTGCTGCATGACGCCACCGGCAACCTGGGCGCGACCCTGCTGCTGCTGGCCGGCTTTTCCGCCGTGATCCTGCTCTGCGCCCTGGCCTTCCCGGACCGTAAGGAGGAGCTGCAGCCGGAACTCTGGGCCAGCGTCCCGGCGGAATGAGCCGCGCCCGGTTGCTCCGACGGCTTGGCCGTGGCAGCCATGCGCGGCATTTTCCTCGCCGGAGCACCACATCATGAGCCGCGACGCCGCGATCCAGGGCAGCCTTGCCCTGCTGGAAAACGGAACCTTCCGCACCGACCTCGCCCGCCGCGTCGCCTTCCGCAGCGAGAGCCAGAACCCCGCCAGCGCCGCCGCGCTGGACGCCTACCTCACCGAGGAAATGGTGCCCTGGTTGCGGGAGATGGGCTTCGGCACCGAGATCGTCCCCAACACCGTGCCCAGCCGCGGCCCCTTCCTGATCGCCAAGCGGGTCGAGGACGCGGCGCTGCCGACCGTGCTGATCTATGGCCATGGCGACGTGGTGCATGGCCAGGACGCGCTGTGGCGCGAGGGCCTCTCCCCCTGGGAGATCGTCGAGGAAGGCGAGCGCTGGTACGGGCGCGGTACCGCCGACAACAAGGGCCAGCACAGCATCAACCTCGCCGCGCTGGGCGAGGTGCTGCGCGCGCGCGGCGGCCGGCTTGGCTTCAACACCACCGTGCTGCTGGAGATGGGCGAGGAATCCGGCTCCCCCGGCCTCGCCGCCATCTGCCAGGCGCGCAAGGAGGATCTGCGCGCCGATGTGCTGATCGCCTCCGACGGCCCGCGCCTGGCGGCGGATACGCCCACCATCTTCCTGGGCTCGCGCGGCGCCTTCAATGTCGGGCTGGAACTGCGGGCGCGGGACCGTGCGCATCATTCCGGCAACTGGGGCGGCGTCATCCTGAACCCCGGCACGGTGATGGCCAATGCCATCGCCTCCATGGTGGACGGGAATGGCCGGCTGAAGGTGGAAGGGCTGCTGCCGCCGCCCATCCCCAACAGCGTCCGCGCGGCACTCGCCACCCTGAAGGTCGGTGGCGGCGAGACCGATCCCGAGATCGACGCGGACTGGGGCGCCGAGGGCCTGACCCCCGCCGAGCGCCTCTTCGGCTGGAACACGCTGGAAGTGCTGGCGCTGGGCGCCGGCAATCCGGATGCGCCGATGAATGCCGTGCCAGCCTTCGCCAAGGCCACGGTGCAGTTGCGCTACGTGGTCGGCACCGATGCGGAGAACATCGTCCCCGCCATCCGGGCACATCTGGACGCGCATGGCTTCGGCATGGTGCGGATCGTGGAAAGCGACCGGGAAGCGGCGCCGGCCACGCGCCTCGACCCCGATTCGCCCTGGGTGCGCTGGGCCGTGGGCTCAGTGAAGCAGACGCTGGGCCGTGCGCCCACCATCCTGCCCAACCTGGGTGGCAGCCTGCCCAACCATGTCTTCGCCGATATCCTGGGCCTGCCGACGCTCTGGGTGCCGCATTCCTATGCCGCCTGCTCCCAGCACGCGCCGGACGAGCACCTGCTGGTGCCGGTGGTGCGCGAAGGCCTCGCCATGATGGCCGGGCTCTTCTGGGACCTGGGTGAAAATGCGCCTTCGCGCGGCGGCGAAAACGTGCCTCGCGCCTGATGCCGGAACTGCTGGCCGCCGCCGGGCTGGCCGGCTTTATCTACGGCATCTCCCCCGGGCCGGCGGTGCTGGCCCTGCTGGGGCTTTCCGCCGACCGTGGGCGCGGCGCCGCCACGCGCTTCGTCAGCGGGCTGCTGGCGGGCGATGCGCTCTGGGCGCTGCTGGCGCTGGTGGCCATTCTCGGCGCGCAGACCATCGGCAGCCTGGTCTTTGACCTGCTGGGGCTGGTTTGCGGCGCCTATCTCCTCCGGCTCGGTTGGGGTGCGCTGCGGGCAAGGCCCAGGGCGGAAGGCGCGGCGCCGGCCATCCCGCGCCCGCTGCTGCGCGGCCTCGCCTTCGGCCTGACCAACCCCAAAGGCTATCCCGTCGCGGTGGCCACCTTCGCCGCGCTGCTCAGCAGCCGCTCATCCCTGCTGCACTGGGGCCTGCTGCCGGCACTGGTGCTGGCGGCAGTGGTGGGGTCCTTCCTGGCCTATGGCATCCTGGTGCTGTTCTGCGGCATGGCACCGATGCGGCGGCTCTACCGGCGGCACGAGGTCTGGATCAACCGCGCCTCCGGCCTGCTCTTCATCGGCTTCGCGCTGCATGCCCTGGCGCAGGCGCTGCCGGGCCTGGCCGCCGCCTGGCGCTGAGCGGCGGATTGCGCGGGGGCCCTGCCGCACTCATCTCTGGCACTGAAGCTGGAGAAACCACCATGCGCATGATCCACGGCCTGCTCGCGGCCGCCCTCACCCTGCCCCTCGCCATCCCGGGTGCCCAGGCCCAGACCCGCGTGGGCGAGGTCAGCACCACCTTCCGCATGGTCGGCCCCAACGACAAGGTGGTGGTGGAGCGCTACGACGACCCGCGCGTGCCCAATGTCTCCTGCTACGTCTCCCGCGCCGACACCGGCGGGCTCTCCGGCTGGGTCGGGCTGGCGGAGGACCCCTCGCGCTTCAGCCTGGCCTGCCGCGCGACAGGGCCGGTGACCATGCCCAGCGGCATTCCCAAGAACGAGTCGGTCTTCAAGCAATCCGCCTCGGCGCTGTTCAAGGCACTGACGGTGACGCGCATCATCGACGAGGAAAAGCGCGTGCTGGTCTACCTGATCACCAGCACCAAGATCATCGACGGCTCGCCCTATAACAGCGTCACCGCCGTGCCGGTGGACGCGCCGGCGCGCTGATCAGGCGGCGCCCGCGGCGACGCGGGCGCGCCAATCGGCCAGCACGGCATCCAGCGTCTCGTCCCAGCTGATCCTGGGCTGCCAACCCAGCGCCTGGCGCAGGCGGGTGGCATTGCCGGCGGTGCGCAGCACATCGGTGGGGCGGAGGCGAACGGCATCCTCCTCCACCCGCACGGCGACGCGGCTGCGGCGCAGCAGCGCCTCCAGCATGTCGCCGATGCGGCGCGGCGTGCCGGAGGCCACGTTGAAGACGCTGCCCGAAGGCAGGTCAGGCGCCGCCCGCAGCACCAGGGCATAGGCGGCGCAGACATCCCGCACATCCAGGAAGTCGCGCCAGCGGTCCAGCGCGCCCACGCGCATCACCGGCTCCTGCAAGCCGGCCTCGATGCGGGCGATCTGCCGCGCGAAGGCGGAGATCACGAAATTCTCCGATTGCCCCGCCCCGGCATGGTTGGAAGGGCGCATCCGCAGGCAGCGCAGCCCGCGCAGCGCCATCTCGCCCAGCGCGATGTCGCAGGCGGCCTTGCTGGCCGCATAGGGGTTGGCCGGCTGCATCGGCGCCAGCTCGGTCAACGGCGCCTCGATGTCGCGGAAGGAGAGGCCATAGACCTCGGCCGAGGAGACGAAGAGAAAGGGCGCCTGCGGCACGTGGCGCATGGCGGCCTCGGCCAGCGCGATGGTGCCCAGCAGGTTCATCCGCCAGGTGCGGCCGGGATGGGCGAAGGATTCGCCCACCGCGGCCTGGGCCGCCAGATGCACCACGGCATCCGGCGCGGCATCCCGCACCAGCGCATCCATGCCCTCCGGCTGCTCCAGGTCGAGCGGCAGCACGGCATCGGGCCGCAGCCCTTCCGGCAGGGCTTCCGCCGCGCCGGCGCGGCCGGTGGCCAGCAGCCGGGCCTCCGGGAATTCCTGCCGCAGCCGGGGCAGCAGGTGGCGGCCGACAAAGCCGGTCGCCCCCGTCACCAGGATGCGCTGGGGCGCGAGGGCCATGGTCAGGCGGCCGCGATCCGCGCCTGGTGCCGCTTGATGTCGGCGTCCACCATTTCCTGCACCATCTGCTCCAGCGAGGTCTCGGGCTTCCAGCCCAGCTTCGCCTCGGCCTTGGCCGGGTTGCCGTGCAGCACCTCCACCTCGGCGGGGCGCAGGAAGGCAGGGTTCACCGTCACGTGCTTCTCATAGTCCAGGCCGACATGCGCGAAGGCGATGCGGCAGAACTCCCGCACCGTGGTGGTGCGGTTGGTGGCGACGACGTAATCGTCAGGCACTTCCTGCTGCAGCATCAGCCACATCGCCTTCACGTAGTCCCGCGCATGGCCCCAGTCGCGCTTGGCGTCCAGGTTGCCCAGCGGCAGCTCATCGGCCAGGCCGAGCTTGATGCGCGCCACGCCATCCGTGATCTTGCGGGTCACGAATTCCAGACCGCGCAGCGGGCTCTCGTGGTTGAAGAGGATGCCGGAGGAGGCATGCAGGCCAAAGGATTCGCGGTAGTTCACCGTCATCCAATGGCCATAGAGCTTCGCCACCGCATAGGGGCTGCGGGGGTAGAAGGGGGTCTTCTCGTCCTGGATGGGCTCCTGGATCAGGCCGTACATCTCGGAGGAGGAGGCCTGGTAGAAGCGCGCCTTGGGCGCCACCAGCCGCACGGCTTCCAGGATATTGCCGACGCCGAGCGCCGTGACGCTGCCGGTGAGCAGCGGCTGGGTCCAGGAGGTCTTCACGAAGCTCTGGGCGCCGAGGTTGTAGACCTCATCCGGCTTCGACTCTTCCAGCACCCGCAGCAGCGAGGACAGGTCGGTCAGGTTGCCGTCCAGCATCGTGACCTTGCCGGCGATGCCCAGCCAGCGCAGGCGGGAATCGATCACTTCGGAGGAGGCGGAGCGGCGCAGCAGGCCGAAGACCTCATATCCCTTGCTGAGCAACAGCTGGGAAAGATAGGCGCCATCCTGGCCGGTGATACCGGTAATCAAAGCACGAGGCATGTCAGCAGGTCCCGACTTTACGAGGGCAGGTTTCTTAACGAGACGGTCCAGCCTGGACCAGACCCCGTGGCATGTTTCCGTCAGCCTGAAGCAGTGAGCGGTAATTCGGCAACGGAAAGGCAACCGGAATGGGGTAGCGGTTCCGGGGCCGCTCCGCGAGGGCCCTGAGCGCGGCGGCAGCAGCGTCGAGATCGGGCTCGGCCCAGCGGGCGCCCGGAATATCGTAGATCTCCTGCGGGTCCTCGGCCGGCACCAGGCTGTAGGGCACCAGCATGGCATCCGGCCCCCGCATGAAGTCCAGGTTGCCGGACCAGCCCGTGGCGACCACCGCGCGGCCCAGCACCATGGCCTCGGCCATGGCGAATCCATAGCCTTCCGCCCGGTGCAGCGAGAGCAGGCAATCCGCCGTCGCCATCAGCGCCCAGAGGGCGGGGCGGGAGAGATGTTGCTCCATCACCCGCACATTCGGGCGCGCGGCCGCCGCGGCGGCGACCTCTGCCCAGCCGGGCCCGGCATCGGCGGTGGCATGGGTCTTGATGACCAGGATACGGTCCGGCCGGTCCCCGAAGGCGCGGTGGTGGGCCTCGATCGTCCCCAGCGGGTTCTTGCGCGCCAGGGAGGAGGTGGCGTCGAAGACCGTCAGGGTGACAAAGGCATCTTCCGGCAGGCCGAAATCGGCCCGCTCCATGGCGGCCGGCGCCGGGCGCGGCAGGATGGGATAGGGCACCACCCGCACCGGCGGGCAGCCCGGCGCGGCGCGGCAGGCCTCGGCGACGAATTCGGTGCCGACCCAGATCTCGTGGCAGCAGGCGAAGCCCCGGTGCCAGTCCGCCGGCAGCAAGGGCAGTTCCCAGTTCCAGACCGCGATCACGCGCTTGCCTGCCACCGCCCGCTTGCCCAGCACCTTCAGCGCCCAGGGCAGCATCGGGCCGTTCACATGCACCAGCAGCGTGCCGGGGCCTTCCGGCACCGGCGCCAGGGGCCGCGCCCCTTCCGGCCCGGCGCGCTGGCGCAGCGGGCCGGTCAGGTCGGCCTCATGCGGTGCGAGCCCGGCCTCGCG
>NZ_JACTUZ010000126.1 GCF_014490445.1 Pseudoroseomonas ludipueritiae
CGCGGCCCGGAAGCCGACATGGCGGCCAGCGCCGTGGCCGCCCAGCCCGGCGTGCGCGCGGCGCTGCTGGACTGGCAGCGCGACTTCGGCCGCACCCATGGCGCGGTGCTGGACGGGCGCGACATCGGCACCGTGGTCTTCCCCGATGCGCAGGTGAAGCTCTTCGTCACCGCCAGCGCCGAGGAACGCGCCCGCCGCCGTTGGCTGGAGCTGCGTGGGCGGGGCACCGAGGTGGCGCAGGAACAGGTGCTGGCCGAACTCCGCGCCCGGGACGAACAGGACGCCGCCCGTGCCGTGGCGCCCATGAAGCCGGCGGAAGACGCCGTGCTGATCGACACCACCGAGCTGGATGCGGATGCCGCCTTCGCACGGGCGCTCGCGGTGGTGGAAGGGAAGCTCTCCGCGGCCTGAGCCGGGGCCAAAGAGGGCTCTGCCCTCTCTGGACACTCCCGCCGGGGTGACAGTGTCACCCCGGACCCCGCCATCAGTTTTTTTAGGTAACAAGCCGGGCGCGCCGGAGGTCCAGGACCTCCGGCGACGACGGGTTCAGCCCGGGTGACGATTTTGAAAAGCTGGCGCCGCGCTGCGGCCCCAAGGAAAAACTCGAAGCGGGGTCCGGGGTGGACTTTCCACCCCGGCGGGGGTCCAGGGGGCAGCGCCCCCTGGCCTGTCCTGTCAGTAGCGCGACGGCCGCGCCACCGGCTCTGCCGGGGAGCGGTCGGCCGTATCTTCCGCGAAGATGTCGCGGTCCTTGGTTTCCGGCACGAAGAAGGCGCCGATCACCACGGTCGCCAGGGCGATCACCACCGGGTACCAGAGGCCGTAATAGACGTCGCCGGTCTGGGCGATCATGGCGAAGGAGGTGGCCGGCAGCAGGCCGCCGAACCAGCCGTTGCCGATATGGTAGGGCAGCGACATGGAGGTGTAGCGGATGCGTGTGGGGAAGAGTTCCACCAGCGCCGCCGCGATCGGGCCGTAGACCATGGTGACGTAGATCACCAGCAGGGTCAGGACCAGGATGCTGACGGCCACCTGTTCCCGGAAGATGTCGAAGGGATGCGCCATCTTCACGACGGAGGGGTTGGAGGCCGCCGGGTAGCCTGCCGCCGTCACGGCCGCGCCCAGGGCCTGGGTGAAGTCCGGCGTATTGGCCGCCAGGCTGGTCTGGCCGATGCGCACGGTGGCCACGCTGCCGGGGGGCGCGTTCTCCACCGAATAGTTCACCGAGAGCCGCGCCAGGCCGGACTTGGCGATGTCGCAGCTATTGGTGAAGCGCGCGGTGCCCACCGGGTTGAACTGGAAGGAGCAATCCGCCGGGTCGGCCTGCACCACCACGGCGATGTCCCGGTGCGCGGCATGGAGGGAGGGGTTGGCCTCGGCGCTCAGCAGCTTGAAGAGCGGGAAATAGGTCACGGCCGCCAGCAGGCAACCGCCCAGGATGATGGGCTTGCGGCCGATCTTGTCCGACAGCCAGCCGAAGAGCACGAAGCCGCCGGAGCCGATCAGCAGCGCCCAGGCGATCAGCAGGTTGGAGGTATAGCCATCCACCTTCAGGATCGAGTTGATGAAGAACAGGGCGTAGAACTGGCCGGTGTACCAGACCACCGCCTGGCCGGCGACGAGGCCGAGCAGCGCCAGGATGGCGACCTTGGCGTTCTTCCACTGGCCGAAGGCTTCCGTGAGCGGCGCCTTGGAGTGGGTGCCTTCCTCCTTCATCTTCTTGAAGGCGGGGCTTTCCTGGAGCTGCATGCGGATCCAGACGGAGATGCCGAGCAGCAGGATCGAGACCAGGAAGGGAATGCGCCAGCCCCAGTCGAGGAAGGCGGCCTCGCCCAGCGCGGAGCGGGCGAAGAGGATGACCAGCAGTGACAGGAACAACCCGCCCGTGGCGGTGATCTGGATGAAGCTGGTGTAGAAGCCGCGGCGGCCATGCGGCGCGTGCTCGGCCACATAGGTGGCGGCGCCGCCGTATTCGCCGCCCAGCGCCAGCCCCTGTAGGCAGCGCAGGATGATCAGGATGATGGCCGCCGAGATGCCGATCTGGTCCGAGGTGGGCAGGATGCCGACGACGAAGGTCGAGGCGCCCATGATCAGGATGGTGACAAGGAAGGTGTATTTCCGCCCCACCAGGTCGCCCAGCCGCCCGAAGACCAGGGCGCCGAAGGGCCGCACCAGGAAGCCCGCCGCGAAGGCGAGGAGCGCGAAGATGTTCCGCGTGCCCTCGGGGAACTGGCTGAAGAACTTGGCGCCGATGATCGCGGCCAGCGAGCCGTAGAGATAGAAGTCGTACCATTCGAAGACGGTACCGAGGGAGGAGGCCAGGATGACCTTCCTTTCCTCCCGCGTCATGGGCCGGGTCGCGGCGCCAGAAGTTGGAATCGCGGTAGCCATTGGTTGAACGATGTCCCTGCCCTGTCCCGGATGCCTTTGCTCCAGGATCATGTTGATGGTCACTTGTTCTGTCCCGCGTCTTCGGCGGGTTGCCTGGCGGTGCCGTTTTGCGGCACTGCCTCAGGACGAGTGTGACCTTGCGGAACAGCGGAGGGGAATCACCGAAGCAGGGCCGGAAGGGTTATCACAAAAATGTGATATCAGTCCTCGCGCCCAGGGCGCCGCGCCTCCGCCAGAACCGCATCACATGCCAGGATTTCCCGTATGGGCACCTGCAACGCTTCCCCTGCCCGCAAGTTGGCCCATATGATCAGCGTTCAGAACGTCCGTGCATGATGCCGGCGCCTGGGGCGGAGCGGTCCTATCGCCTAGCCCCCATGTTCCGGTGAATGGCGCAGAGGGGCCCGCGATGGATACGCTCCGCAGTCTTGCCGATTACACCATCCGGCGCGCCATGGGCCTCGCCGCCCTCGTTATCGCCATGGTCATGCTCCTGCTGGCCCCCCGCCCGATGATGGCCTTGCAGAGCGGCGCCCTGATGACGGCGGCGCTTTGGCTCGGCATGTGGGCGGCGGCGCTGCGCGTGCATCGGATGGACCTGCGCGGCACCCGCCTCTGGCCCGTGCTGGCCGGGGAAGGCGCGCGCCACCTGCGCAGCCCGGAAGGCCAGCGCCAGCTCGCCGCCATCCTGGCTGAAAGGCTGCTCTGGCACGCCGACCGCGCGGGCATGGTCGCGCTGGGCCTTGGCGGCCTGACACTGGCGATGTTCGGCTATAGCTCGCTGCCGGGCTGAGGCGGCAGGCACGCCCGGGCCGCGCCTCGTTACCCTTCCGCCGGCGCGGCCGGTTGACGCATTCCCTCCCGATGCGGATGGTGCAATGGGTCCATGTGGAAGGGGGGCAGGAACATGAGCCAGTCACAGCTCACGATCGTGCCGGCGGAACGGGTGGAGGAACGCCCCAAGCCGGCGCGGCCACGCCCATCCTACCGGCTGGACGAATCGGTCGGCCACCTGCTGCGCCGCGCCCACCAGCGCCATGCGGCCCTGTTCCAGGAACGCGGCTCCGTGGGCGGGCTGACGCCGACGCAATTCGCCACCCTGCTGCGCCTGGGCGAGCTCGGCACCGCCACCCAGAACGCGCTGGGCCGCGCCGTGGCGCTGGACCCCGCCACCATCCAGGGCGTCGTCGCCCGGCTGCGGGACCGCGGGCTGGTGGAGGCGGGGCGCGACCCGCTGGACCGCCGCACCGTGGTGCTCTCCCTCAACGAGGCCGGCGCCACCGCCCTGGCCGAGGCCGCCCGCCAGGGCAGCCAGGCCAATGAGCGCCTGCTCGCCCCCCTCTCGGCCGAGGAGCGCCGGATGCTGATCCGCCTGCTCCGCCGCCTGCTGGGCTGAACCACCGATCGGGCCTAGATTGAACCCCATGACCCAGACCACCGATTTCGGCTTCCGCACCGTCGACCGCGAGGCCAAGGCCTCCATGGTGCGCGAGGTCTTCGATAGCGTCGCGCCGAAATACGACGTGATGAACGACCTGATGTCGCTGGGCCTGCACCGGGCCTGGAAGCACGCCTTCGTCGCCGCCATCGGCGCCGGGCCCGGCGACACCCTGCTGGACCTCGCGGCTGGTACCGGCGACGTGGCCTTCCTGGCCAAGAAGCGGGGCGCCGGCAAGGTCATCCTCTCCGACATCAATGCCGCCATGCTGGGGGTGGGCCAGGGCCGCGCGCTGCAGAAGGGCCTGGCCGAGGGCCTGGAATTCGTCTGCTCCGACGCCGAGAAGATCCCCTTGCCCGCCGGCAGCGTCGAGCGCGTCTCGATGGCCTTCGGCCTGCGCAACTGCACCGACAAGGACGCGGTGCTGCGCGAGGGCTTCCGCGTGCTGCGCCCGGGCGGGCGGATGTGTGTGCTGGAATTCTCGAACCTTGAGGTCGAGGCGCTGAAGCCGGTCTACGACGCCTGGTCCTTCAAGGTGCTGCCCGCCATCGGCGCGCGCATCGCCAAGGATGCCGACAGCTACCAGTACCTGGCCGAAAGTATCCGCATGTTCCCGGACCAGCCGACGCTGGCCGGCATGATGGAACGCGCGGGCTTCGAGCGGGTGAAGTGGCAGAACCTGTCTGGCGGGATCGTGGCGATCCATACGGGCTGGAAGTTCTGAAGACAGGGGCGCTGCCCCTGGACCCCGGCAGAGGGCGCTGCCCTCTGCACTCCCGCCGGGGTGGAAAGTCCACCCCGGACCCCGCTGCGAGTTTGGCCTCGCGCGGCATGCAAACGGTGCGCTGTCCGCGCGGGCGGATTTTCACAAGAAAAGCCACGCAGGCTGAGGCCGCAGTCGCCTGATGCCAATGGCATCAGGCGGAACCGGCCAGCCGCATCCTAAACGAATGGCGTGGTCCGGGGTGACACTGTCACCCCGGCGGGGGTTCCAAGGGGGCGGCGCCCCCTTGGCCCCGGCTGCGTCAGGCCCGCTTGCGCTCGATCGCGTCCCAGATCGCCTTCTCCAGGTGCACGCCATCGAAGCGCGCGATCTCCTGCAGGCCGGTGGGGGAGGTGACGTTAATCTCGGTCAGGTATTCGCCGATCACGTCGATGCCGACGAAGATCAGCCCGCGCTTCTTCAGTTCCGGCCCGATGCGGGCGCAGATCTCCTTGTCGCGCTCGCTCAGCGCGATCTGTTCCGGCCGGCCGCCGACATGCATGTTGGAGCGGCTTTCGCCCGCCGCCGGCACGCGGTTGATGGCGCCCATCGGCTCCCCATCCACCAGGATGATGCGCTTGTCGCCTTCCCGCACGGCGGGGACGTATTGCTGGATCATCAGCGGTTCGCGCGACTTTTCCGCGTAGAGTTCCAGCAGGGCGTTGAGGTTGCCGTCCTCGGGCCGCAGGTGGAAGACGCCGGCGCCGCCATTGCCGAAGAGCGGCTTGACGATGATGTCCCCGTGCTTCTCGCGGAACTTGCGCACTTCCAGCGGGTCATGGGTGATCATGGTGTCCGGCATCAGGTCCGGGAACTGCATCACGAACAGCTTCTCGGGCGCGTTGCGCACGCTGGCCGGGTCGTTCACCACCAGGGTCCTGGGGTGGATCATCTCCAGGATATGGGTGGCCGTGATATAGGCCATGTCGAAGGGCGGGTCCTGGCGCATCAGCACCACGTCCATGGTGGAAAGGTCCACCTCCCGCGCCTCGCCCAGCGTGTAGTGGTTGCCCTTCTCCCGGCGCACTTCCACCGGTTGCATGCGGGCCAGCACCTTCCCCGCCGTCAGGGTCAGGTCCTTGACGTGGTAGTGCCAGAGCGTGTGGCCCCGCGCCTGCGCCTCCAGCATGAGAACAAAGGTGCTGTCGCCGTCGATATTGATGCTGTGGATCGGGTCCATCTGGACCGCGACCTGCAAGGCACGCGTCATGGGTGGTCCTCGTCGGTTCTTCTCGTCGCTTGCAGTGGTGGCATCGCGCGCGACGGATTGCCAGGGGGCGGGATGCGCGAAGCCGCTGGCCAGCCCGCGCCGCGGGGCGTCATGATACGCTTTCGCAACGCAGCGAAAGGGATTCCCGATGCGGAGACGGATGCTGGCCCTGGCGGCCGCGACGATGCTGACGGCGGTGCCCGCCCTGAGCCAGACAACCGGCACGCCGGGCCTTTGGGGCGTCTACGAATCGGCGCTGAAGGGCGCGAAGCACATCGACCTGACGCATGCCTTCGCGCCTTCCCAGCCGGTCTGGCCGGGCTTCGGGCATGCGGAATTCGCCCCTGCCCGGGCTGGGGCCGATATCCCCGGCTATGTCGCCAAGGGGGAGGAATATACCTACGAGAAGCACGGCTTCGTCGCCTCCGCCTATGCCCTCACCACCGACCAGTACGGCACGCAGCTGGACCCGCCGGCGCATTGGAACCCGCTGGGCGCCACCATCAGCGACCTGCCACCCACCTATGCCATCCGCCCGCTGGTAGTGATCCCGATCCAGGAGAAGGTGGCCACCGACCCCGGCTACCACCTGCAGGTGGCGGATGTCGCGGCCTGGGAATCCCGCCATGGCCGCATCCCGGAAGGGGCGGTGGTGATGGTGCGCTCCGACTGGTCCAAGGGCTGGGCGGACCAGGCGCGCTTCAACCAGAAGCCCTTCCCTGGCGTGTCGCTCGATGCGCTGAAGTTCCTGCACCTGGAGCGCAGGATCCTGTTCCATGGGCATGAGCCGCTGGACACCGACACCACGCCCAACCTGGAGGGCGAGCACTGGCTGATGCACAACAACTTCACCCAGGCCGAGGGCGTGGCCAACCTGGACCAGGTGCCGGAGGCCGGGGCGCTGGTCGCCATCGGCTTCGCCAGGCCGCTGGGCGGCACCGGCGGCTATGCCCGCTACATCGCCATCGCCCCCGCCGACTGGCCACATGGCGTCACGGTGGCCCAGGCCCCCGGCGCGCCGCTGCCCACCCAGGCGCATCCGCTGAAGCGCGATGCGCGGGGGGTGATGCGGCCCACGCCCTGACCCCGGTTGACCGCGCGCCCGGCAGGCCGGATTGATGCCGGCATGACGATCCTCTCCGGCAAGGCCAGGCTGGCGGGCGTGCTCGGCTGGCCCGTGTCCCATTCCCGCTCCCCCCGCCTGCATGGCTTCTGGCTGCGCCGCCATGGCATCGACGGCGCCTATCTGCCACTGCCCGTGGCGCCGGAGGATTTCGCCACGGCGCTGCGCGGGCTGGTGGCGCTGGGCTTCCGCGGCTGCAATGTCACCATCCCGCACAAGGAAGCCGCCTTCGCGCTCTGCGACGAGGTGGACGAGACCGCCCGCCGCATGGGCGCGGCCAATACGCTGATCTTCCGGGAAGGGCGCATCCACGGCTCCAACACCGATGGCTATGGCTTCCTCGAATCCCTTTATGAGCAGGCGCCGGGCTGGGCCGCCACCGATGGCCCCGCCGTGCTGCTGGGTGCCGGCGGCGCCGCCCGCGCCCTGGCCGTCGCGCTGCTGGATGCCGGCTGCCCGCGCCTGAGCATCGTCAACCGCAGCACCGGCCGCGCCGAGACCCTGGCGGAAAGCCTGGGCGACAGCCGCGTCTCGGTCGCCGCCGCCCCGCCGCTGGAGGGCGCGGCCCTGCTGGTCAACAGCACCAGCCTCGGCATGGCGGGCCAGCCCCCGCTGGAGATCGACCTCTCCCCCCTGCCCGCCCATGCCGTGGTGGCCGATGCGGTCTATGTGCCGCTGGAAACGCCGCTGCTGGCCGCCGCCCGCGCGCGCGGCCTGCGGGCCGTGGATGGTCTTGGCATGCTGCTGCACCAGGCCCGCCCGGGCTTTGCCGCATGGTTCGGCACCGAGCCGGCGGTGGATGCCGAACTGCGCGCCTTCGTGGCCGGTGACATTCCGGAAACCGCATGAAAGTCTGGGGCCTCACCGGCGGCATCGGCATGGGCAAGTCCACCGCCACGGGCGTGATCCGCCGCCGCCATATCCCGGTCTTCGACGCCGATGCCACGGTGCATGCCCTGCAAGGGCGCGGCGGCCGCGCCGTGGCGCCGATCGGCCAGGCCTTCCCCGGCTCCATCCGTGACGGCGCGGTGGACCGCGAGGCCCTGCGCCGCGCCGTGCTCGGCAACCCCGCCGCCCTGCGCCGGCTGGAGCGCATCGTCCACCCTCTGGTCCGCGCCGAGGAACGCCGCTTCCTGGCCGCCGCCCGCCGCCGCGGCCGCCCCCTGGCCGTGCTGGACATCCCCCTGCTCTTCGAGACACGGGGGGAGCGCCGCTGCGACGCCGTGGTCGTCGTCACCGCCCCGGCGCCGGAGCAGCGCAAGCGCGTCCTGGCCCGCCCCGGCATGACGCCGGAGCGCCTCAACGCCATCCTGAAGCGCCAGACGCCTGACCCGCTGCGCCGCGCCCGCGCCGACCATCTGGTGCGCACCGGCCTGTCGCGCCACAACACCCGCCGCCAGATCCTGGCCCTGCTGGAGAGATACGCATGAGCCGCGCCCTGGTCCTGGATACCGAGACCACCGGCCTCGACCCCGCCACCGGCGACCGCGTGCTGGAAGTGGCGGCGGTGGAGCTGATCAACCTCGTGCCATCCGGCCGCCACTACCACGTGCTGATCGACCCCGAGCGCGACGTGCCGGAGGAAGCCAGCCGCATCCACGGCTTCACGCGCGAGATGCTGATCGGCAAGCCGAAGTTCGCCGAGATCCTGCCCGGCCTGCTGGAATTCCTGGGCGACGACCCGGTGGTGGCCCACAACGCCGTCTTCGACTTCAACTTCCTGGACCACGAGTTCAAGCGCGCGGGTGCTGCGCCCATCCCGCGCTCCCGCATGGTCGATACGCTGGTGCTGGCCAAGAAGCGCTTCCCCGGCCTGCCCAACAGCCTGGACGCGCTGTGCCGGCGCTACGGCATCGACAACTCCATGCGCACCTCGCACAATGCGCTGTTGGACGTGCAGCTGCTGGCGCAGGTCTACCTGGAACTGATGGGCGGCAAGCAGCCGGGGCTGGAACTGGCCACCTCCCGCGCCGCCTCCTCCGCCGGGCCGGTGCTGCTGGACGCGGCACCGGTGAACCGCACCCCGCGCCCGATCGTGCCGACGCCAGAGGAACTGGAAGCCCATACGGCCTTCCTGAAGAAGCTGAAGGAACCGCTCTGGACCGTGGCGGCGGAGTAAGGGCGGCCACCGAGGCCAAAGAGGGCTCCGCCCTCTCTGGACACACCCGCTGGGGTGACAGTGTCACCCCAGGCCCTGCCTTCTGATTTTCAGGTGACCGGCCGTGCGCGCCGGAGGTCCTGGACCTCCGGCGACTGCGGGTTCAGCCCGCGTGGCCATTTTTGAAAAGCTGGCGCCGCGCTGCGGCCCCAAGGGAAAACTCGAAGCGGGGTCCGGGGTGGACTTTCCACCCCGGCGGGGGCGTCCAGAGGGGGCAGCGCCCCCTTTGGCCCCGGCTGGTCTCCTTACGCCGCTACCCGCCGCCGGCGCCGCAGCAGCTCCCGCAGATCGAAGGCACCGAGGACGAAGGTGGCGCCGAAGTAGCTGACCAGCCCCCCCCCCACGAGAGCGCCGAGGCCCAGGAAGCGCCACAGCCCTGTGGCCGGGAAGATCAGCGCCTCCAGCCCCCAGAGGATGGCGCCCATCACCAGGGCCGCGCCCAGCAGGCGCCAGGAGTTGCGGCGCAGTTGGCGGTCCGCCACCCAATGGCCGCGCCGCACCAGCACCAGCGCCAGCAGCCCGGCATTGGCCCAGGAGGAGAGCGCGGTGGCGAGCGCGATGCCGACATGCTGGAGATGCGGCGTCAGAGCCAAGTTGAGGCAGAGATTGAAGGCCACGGTGGCGATGCCGATCTTCACCGGCGTCGCCGTATCCCCGCGCGCGAAGAAGCCAGGGGCCAGGGACTTGATCAGCACATAGGCCGGCAGGCCGGCGGCATAGGCGGCCAGGGCCGGGGCGGTGGCGGCCACCTTGTCGGCGGTGAAGGCACCACGCTCGAACAGCACCGAGAGCATGGGCTGGGCGGTGACGACCAGCGCGACGGCGGCGGGCAGGGTCAGGGCCAGGGAGAGTTCCAGGCCGCGGTTCATGGAACGATGGGCGGAGAGCGCCTTGCCCGAGCGCAATTGGCGCGACAGCACCGGCAGCAGCGCCGTGCTCATGGCCGCGCCCACCACGCCGAGGGGAAGCTGCGCGAGGCGGTCGGCGTAGTTCAGGTAGGAAATCGCCCCGGCCGGCAGCCAGGAGGCGATGAACATATCCACCGCCAGGTTCAACTGCGTCACGCTGGCGCCCAGGATGCCGGGCAGCATGCGGCGCAGCACCTGCCGCGTGTCCTCGCTCAGCTTGGGGAAGGAGAGCAGGCGGAAGCCAAGGCCCGCCTTGTTGCAGGCCCAGACCACCACGATGAGCTGCAGCACGCCGGAAGCCATGGTGCCCCAGGCCAGGGCATGGGCCGGCGTCTCCACGAAGGGCGTCAGCCCGAAGAGCGAGACGATGGCGCAGAGGTTGAAGAGCAGCGGCGCCCCCGCCGCCAGCGCGAACTTGTCCGCCGCGTTCAGCACGCCGGAGACCAGCGCGGTGAGGCAGATGAAGAGCAGGTAGGGGAAGGTGATGCGGGAGAGTTCCACCACCAGGTCGAAGCGCAGCGGCTCATCCGCCAGGCCGGGGGTCAGCACCGCCATGATCTGCGGCATGAAGATCATGCCCATGACCACCAGCAGGGAGAGCCAGAGCGTCATCAGCGTGGCCATGCGCTCGGCCAGCATCCGGGCCTTGGCGGGGCCATCCAGCGTCAGCGCGGCGGTGAAGGCGGGCACGAAGGCGGCGTTGAAGGCGCCCTCGCCGAACAGCCGGCGGAACATATTGGGCAGGCGCAGCGCCAGGAAGAAGGCATCGGCCACCGGGCCCGCGCCCAGAAAGGCGGCGATCAGCATGTCCCGCACGAAGCCGAGGATGCGGCTGGCGAAGGTCCAGCCACCGATGGTCAGAATATTGCGGAGCATGAAGTCCCTGCGATGTTCGGAGCGCGGCCAAGGGGCTCCGCCCCTTGGAACCCCGCCGGGGTGGAAAGTCCACCCCGGACCCCGCTGCCGGTTTTTTCCGCGAACTTCAAGGCCGCAGCGCGGCACTTTCGCCGCGCGCGCGGAAGAATGAAAAAAGGCTAACCCTGGGGCTAGCCTTCCACCCGCAACTGGTGGCGGGGTCCAGGGGGCGGCGCCCCCTGGCCTCGGCTGATCAGGCGTTGGCGACCGGCGCCGCCGCCGCGGTCTGCGCGCCGCGGCGGCTCTGCCACAGGGCCACGAAGTCGATGGGAGAGAGCAGCACGGGCGGGAAGCCGCCGTCGCGCGTCACATCGGCCAGGATGTTGCGGGCGAAGGGGAAGAGCAGGCGCGGGCATTCCACCAGCAGCAGCGGCTCCACCATCTGCGGCTCCACGTTCAGGGTGAAGATGCCGCAATAGACCAGCTCGGCGATGAAGGCGGGCTGGCTGGCGCCGTTGATCTGCGCCTGGGCATCGGCGCGGATCTGCAGCGCCACCTCATAGACATTGCCGCCTTCCTGCAGGGCGCGGGCCTGCACGTCCAGCGACAGGTCGATGCGCGGCTGCTCGCGCAGCTGGGTGAAGATCTCCGGCGCGCCCGGCACCTCGAAGGACAGATCCTTGGTGTATTGGAGGTTCATCACCAGCGGGCCGGTGGGCTGGCCCGGCTGGGCGGCGCCGTTCGGGATGGGGTTCTGGGTCTCGGACATGGCGGGCCTCGCGGAGGATGCGGTCTGGGATATCAGGCTGGCGGGGTAGCACGCCCGGGGCGGGCTGTCAGGAATGCTTCCAGACGATGCTCTCGGGGGCTGGCTCGGTCGGGTCGCAGCGCAGCCACTCGCCATTGCCCATCGAGCGGCCGGTCATGGAGAGAATAAAACCCCAGTGGGAAACCACCACGGTATGGGCCCAGTCCTCCAGCGCCGCCATTTCCTGGCGGAACAGCCGGGCGCGGCCTTCCACATGCTCGGCCGGCTCCTCGATGGCGGGCCACCAGACCTCGTCGATATGGGAAAGGTCGTGGTCGGGCCATTCCAGCGCCAGGGCGGTGCGGGGGGTGCCAATGTCGCAGGCAAAGGCATAGCGCTCCCGCACCAGCGGCTGGATGGTCACCGGCAGGCCGAGGCGGCGCGCCAGGGGCGCCGCCGTCTGCAAGGCGCGGGTATAGGGGCTGGCGATGATGCGGCGGATGCCGCCGCCGGTCTCGGCCAGCAGCGCCTCGGCGGCATGTTCCGCCTGCTGGTGGCCCAGTTCGGTCAGGCGCGGGTCCTGGATGCCGGGGTCGCGGCGGGTGGCGGTGAAGTGAAGATTGAACTCGCTCTGGCCATGGCGCAGCAGGATCATCGCAACTCCTCGCTCTCCATCCGGTAGAGCCTTCAGGCCGGTTTCAGCAGATCGGGGCCGTCAGGGCCAGTGCGGAGCCCATGAGACCCGGGAATCCGGCAGGCGCGGCACGGCAAACCCGTTGCGGCGGCAGGGTGCGCGTCCTAAGTGACGAAAGATGAGGAGAATGCAATGTCCGGCGCCTTTCCGGTCGATCTGATCCTGTTCGCCATGGTCGCGGCCTTCCTGGTGCTGCGGCTGCGCAGCGTGCTGGGCCGCCGCCAGGGCTTCGAACGCCCGCCGCAGGAAGCGCGCGCCGCCGAGCCATTGCGCCCGGTGCCCACGGCAGCGCCGGATGCCACCCCCGCCGCGCC
>NZ_JACTUZ010000127.1 GCF_014490445.1 Pseudoroseomonas ludipueritiae
TCCGCCGCCATGGGCGCGTCCAGCAGCAGGCGCAGGCCATGCTCCCGGGCGGCTTCCGCCATGCCTTCCACCGGCGCGGCGAGGCAGAGGGCATCGAAGCCCAGTGCCGCCGCGCGGCTGGCGGCCCGCCGGAGCGCGGCGGCATCGATGGGGGCTGCGTGATAGATGGCGCCGGGCGGCGCCGCGAGAGGGCTGGGCGGCGGGCTCATGAGCCGCACCGCCGGGCCTGGATGGGGCGATAGCCGCTTTGCGTCGTCACGCGGGTCCTCGTGTCCTCACCAAAGGATGTCGGGTGCCATGCGGGCGCGCGATGTCCTCAGCGCCGGGGCCGCAGCAGCCGCGCCGTCAGCGCCGAAGCCGCCGCCACCACGATGGCCGACAGGATGGGATTGCTGGTCAGCGGCTTGGTCAGCCGGTCGAAGCGGGCGATCAGGCCGTGGCCGCCGGACTCGGGAACCTCGTCCTCCTCCAGCATGGCCTCGTAGCGGTCGCCGGTGGCGCGCACCTGGCGGAACTGGCGCTTCAGCACCTGCCGCACATCGGATGGCAGGTCTTCGGCCAGGGCATCGGCATAGGCGGCTTCCAGGGTGGATTCGCCGCGCACCACCTCCTGCAGCACGCGGGCGCGGCCCTTGCCGAAGAGCTTGCCCTGCAGGTCCAGCACCACGCGGTGGACATTGCCCAGGGTGCTGCCCTCGGGCTGCGGCGCGGCGCCGAGGCGGGAGAGAAGCGCGTCCAGCTCCTCGGCCATGGCGGCGCGCTTCTCGGCCAGCTCGGTGAATTCGATGCGAAGGAAACGGTCGGCGGTCTGGCGGCGGCCGGCGTCATAGCCGCGATGGCTGTCGTGCAGGTGGGCGCTCAGGGTGGCGAGGCTGTTCTGCCGCCCGTTGCCGCCGGTGGAAAGGCCCGGGTCCATCCGCTTCTCGAAGCCGGTCACGATGGAGGCGGTCCTGGTCTCGGTCATGTCGCTGTTCCCCTCGCTGCCTCAGCCTCGGCACCAATGGTGGCGCTGGCCGATCAACGAAGGGGTCAACGACGCAGAAGCGAATTCGTTGACGCCGGCCGCCGAGATAGCCTGGGCGTGACCGGAGCCCCGTTGCGCCTCAGCCGCGCGGCTTCTCCACGATGCCGGCCGTGCCGTACTTGCCTTCCGGCAGGTCCTTGTCGGCGCCCGGGGGCAGGGGGTCGGAAGCCTGGGGGTCCTCGCGCGGCGGCGTCTTCGGCTGCTGCGGGCTCGGTTCAGAGGCGCCGGGCGGCGGCGTGCCGGCGCCGGCGGGCTGCCGGTCCTGCGCCCCCTGGCGTGGGGTGGCACTGGGTTCGGTCATGGTCGGTTCCTTGATGTCTGCCGGTGCCGCGCCGGGAGCTTACTCGGCCACCACGCACAGGACCGGGTGCTCGGCCTCGACACAGGCGCGGAGCCTGGTGGTCGCACGGGCCGTCTCGCGCAGCACGGGCCGCCAGGAAGCCAGCCGCTCGGCCAGAGCGGCGCGCAATTCATAGGAGGGGCTGTTCGCCTCGTTCTGTGTCTTGAGAAAGGCCGGAAGCTCGACCGCAGCCCTCATATCCCTCACATCCTCATTACTCATCACCGGGGGGCCAATCTGGCCGCCCGGTTGAGTGCATCAACGGCGAGCTACTCCGAGGGTTTCTCAGTCATCGCGCGCCGCTGTGCCGCGCTCTGCTCACGGTTGCCCTGGGTGGCCTGGCCGCCCTTGCGCCCGGCCTGCGCCGCCAGTTCCCGGTTGCGGGAAAAGGAGCGGGATTCCGCCTGGACGCTCTGACCGCCCTTGCGGCCGGCCTCGGCCGCCAGCGCCGGGTCCTGCGCGAAGCTGCGCTTGGCGGCAGGAACGCTTTGCCCGCCCTTGGAGGCGATGTTGCGCTGCTTCTCGGGATCCATCGAGGCGAAACCCTGCTTGCCGCCGCCGCTGCGTGTGGATGCCATGGGTCTGATCCTTTCCTGTTGTCTCCCGGGCCTTCTGAATGGCCTGGTCATGGGAACAACCGGCGAGGCAAAGCCAAGTTCCCGCCTCCGGCCCGCTCCAAGCTTTGTGTTTCCTTGTTTTTCCGGAATTTGCCACCTGGAGGGCGGCTGCGGCGGCTCCGGGGCGAACCCGGCCGCGGCGCTCCCAACCCCAGGTTGGGAGCGCGAGAGGAGGCGCGGCGCGCGCGCCTCAGATGAACATATAGGCGGCGACCATGGCCACCACGGCCAGCACCAGCGAGATCAGCAGAACCCAGCGGATATGCCCGAGGGTCTGGCCCTGGCGTGCCGAGGTGGCATCCATCGGCCGTTCCGGCATGGGGGCGTGGCGGTCGGTCACGCGCGGCTGCGCGGCGCCCTCGCGCGTCGTGGGATTGGGGCCGAGGCCTTCCTGCGGCTCGAAGCGCGGAGTCTCGCTGCCGGGGGAGGAGTTGGTCGGAAAGCGGGTGTCGGACATCGCTCTGCTTCCTTGTGCAAGGGAAGGGCCACCAGGGGCTGCTTCGGCTGCCGCGCAGCCGCCTTCGCCGGGTCATCGCCAGGGCCGGCCCATCCGTCCGGCGCCTGCTGGAAGAATCCCGACGCCCCCGTTGAAGTTTCACCTCCGGACCAGATCGGAACTCCCGGCGTGGCCATTTGTTCTTTTCCGTACAAAGACTCTGAGGAGGAAGCCATGAGTGACCTGAACCGGATGTCCGGAGCCCCGCCAGGCCATGTGCCGCAGGAGCCGCATCTGCCGCGCGACGAGACCCTTTCGCTGATCTCCGCCGATAAGGTGGAGGGGACGGCGGTCTATGGCGCGGGCGGGCACCGCCTGGGCACCATCGAGACGCTGATGATCGACAAGATGCGCGGCACGGTGGAATACGCGGTGCTGGCCTATGGCGGCGTGCTCGGCTTTGGCGCGCGGCATTACCCGCTGCCCTGGCAGCAACTGCGCTACGACACCGAACTCGGCGGCTATGTGGTGGGGCTGGCGGAGGAAGACCTGCGGGAAGCGCCGTCATACGCGGCGGAGGAAACCGTGGACCTCGCCGACGCCGATTGGGGCGAGCGGGTCCATAGCTACTACGGGCCTTCGGTATCCACGCCGCGGGTGGGGTTCTGAGCGGCGACAGGTTCGAGGCGCCGGCGTTCCTCGGAGGCGGGAGTGCGGTGGAAGCGCTCCCGCTTCACGCCGGCCGCCGTTTCCTGCTCCAGCAGGGCATAGAGCGCCATGCGGGCGCGGTGGACGCGGCTTTTGACGGTGCCGACGGCGCAGTCGAGCACCTTGGCCACGTCCTCATAGGCCAGGCCGGAGCCGGCGACGAGCGCGAGGATGGAGCGGTGGTCTTCCGGCAGCTTGTGGAAGATGCGCTGGAAATCGGTCAGTTCCAGCCCTTCCTCCTGCCGTGCCGAGGTGGGGACCTGTTCCATCTCGGCATCGTCCATCTCGCGCGTCTGCTTCCGCTTGGCGACGAATTCGTTGAGGAAGCGGTTGCGGAGGATGGTGAAGGCCCAGGCCTTGAAGTTGGTGCCGGGCTGGAAGCGGTCCGCCGAGTTCATGATGCGGACGACCGTGTCCTGCACCAGGTCATCCGCATCGTGCCGGTTGCGGGTCAGGGACCTTGCATAGGCGCGAAGATCGGGCAGGCATGCGATGAGGTCGTCCTGGATCAAGGTCGTCACTGGCCCGATGTCCGCCCCGATGATGCTGATGGGATTGCATAAGGAACGCCTGCTGCTCGGCCGGGTTGCTGGCAGGCTTGTCCGTGGCGGCGGGCGGGCGCTGCAACTCCGACCTGTTTCCGGCTGTTGCTTCGGCAAGGCCCGCGCTTCGCCGGGGCCTCACACTGAGCGTGAAGGGAGAGCAGTCATGGCTGCCAACCAGGCCGATAAGACTTCTGGCGCCAATCCGGACAAGAGCCGGAAGGAAAACGAAGAGATCGTGGAGAAGTCGCTGGAGGATACCTTCCCGGCGAGCGACCCGCCCTCCAGCGGCAGCCCCAGCAAGTCCGTGGGCTGGGATGCGCCGGAAGGCGACAAGAAGGGCTGAGGAAGCCCCGCCCCGCCATCGCGGCCTCAGGCGGCCGCGATGGCCATGGGGAAGCGGATGAAGAAGGTGGTCGGGTGCTCGGTGAACTCGAGTTCCCCCTCCACCTGATGGGCGCAGGAGCTGACTAGCAGCAGGCCGAAGCCCCGGCTGAGCACGGTGTCCCGGTCCTCGATGCCCTGGCCGGTGTCGCGCACGGCCAGCACGAAATCCTCTCCCTCCCGCCGGAAGGAGACGTGCACCTCACCACCCTGGCCCTGGGTGAAGGCATGGCGCAGGGCATTGGAAACCAGTTCCGAGATCGCCAGCCCCAGCGGCAGGGCGTATTCGCCCGGCAGCTCCGTCGGTTCCGCCTGCACCGTCACGCGGATGTCACGGCCATCCACCAGCGAATCCGCCAGGCGGCCGCAGACTTCCCGGATGTAGTGCGACAATTCCACGCGACCGATGTCGCGGTTGCGGTAGAGGCTCTCATGCAGGGCGGACATGCCCTGGATGCGGAGCACCGTGGTGTTGAGGATGCGCGCCGCGGTGTCGTTGCCGGCGCGGCGCGCCTGCAGCCGGAGCAGGGAGCCGACGAGCTGGAAGTTGTTCTTGACCCGGTGCGTCAGCTCGTGATGCAGGGCGCCAAGCCGCTGCTGGGCCACAGCCAGTTGTTCCCGCGCGGCGGCGAGTTCCTGCCGCAACGCCACGAGCTGCTCCTGGGTCTCGGCCAGGGCCGCGTGGCAGGCAGCGTCATGGGGCATCAGGGCCCTGTTCCGTCCATGATTGGCAAAAGCCTGTCCCGAACGCTCACTGGTCGCGTGCCACTATGGCCCGCCCAGGGGGTTTCAGCAAAAGCCGGGGCCGGCGGCAAGCCCACCGGCAGGATGGCGGCTGTCATCAGAGCGTCATCGAACTGCAATAAGTTCGTCGCCTGGCGGAGATAGAAGGCCCGCAGCCCAGAGGGCCGTCCCCACGGTGCCGGGCCCGAGAAACGGAGAGTATGCGGTGAGCAATCGCCTTCTTGCCCTGGCCGCCGGCCTGGTGGCTTCCATCGGTATCGCGGTGACCGGCCATGCCCAGCAGGCCAGCATCACCGGCGCCGGCGCCAGCTTCCCCAGCCCGCTCTACCAGAAGTGGGCCGAAGCGGCGCGCGAGGGCGCCGGCATTCAGCTCAACTACCAGTCTGTCGGTTCGGGCGCCGGTCAGTCCCAGATCCGCAACCGCACCGTCGATTTCGGCGCCTCCGACGCGCCCATGACCTCGGAGCAGCTTCAGGAGGCGAACCTGATGCAGTTCCCCTCCACCATGGGCAGCATTGTCGCGATCGTGAACATCCCGGGGGTGGAGAGCAACAAGCTGCGCCTGACCGGCGAGCTGATCTCCGACATCTACCTCGGCAAGGTCACCAAGTGGAACGACCCGCGCATCGTGGAGATGAACAAGGAGGTCACC
Organism: Pseudoroseomonas ludipueritiae; assembly: GCF_014490445.1. Taxonomy (GTDB): domain Bacteria; phylum Pseudomonadota; class Alphaproteobacteria; order Acetobacterales; family Acetobacteraceae; genus Pseudoroseomonas; species Pseudoroseomonas ludipueritiae. The sequence continues at coordinate 5,448 of NZ_JACTUZ010000127.1, forward strand.
CTCCCCAATGTCGCCATCGCGCCGGTCTATCGCGCCGACGGTTCGGGCACGACCTTTGTGTGGGTCTCCTACCTCTCGGCCGTGTCGCAGGACTTCCAGCAGCGCGTGGGCGTCGGCACTTCCGTGAAGTGGCCGACCGGCGCGGGCGCCCGTGGCAATGAGGGCGTGGCCGGCACCGTGAAGAACGTGCGCGGCGCCATCGGCTACGTGGAATATGCCTATGCCCATGCCAATGGGCTGGTGACCACGCAGTTGCGCAACAAGGCCGGCCAGTTCGTCTCGCCCACCAGCGAGAGCTTCCAGGCCGCCGCCGCCAATGCGGACTGGAGCGCCAAGGACTTCGCCGCCTCGGTGGTGGATACCCAGGGCGAGAAGTCCTGGCCGATCGTGACGCCAACCTTCATCCTGCTGCCCAAGAACCCGGCGGATGCCACCAAGGCGCAGAACGTGATGAAGTTCTTCGACTGGGCTTACAAGGGCGGCGACGCCATCGCGACCTCGCTGGACTACATCCCGCTGCCGGAGGCGGTGGAGCAGGCGGTGCGCGCCGCCTGGGCCGCGCAGGTGAAGGTGGACGGCAAGGCGGTCTGGCCGGCGCAGTAAGGCCGGACTAGAGGGACGCCACGCCGAAGGGCGGTTCAATGGCGGGCGGGGAGCGGCTAGCTTCCCGCCCGCGCAGACATATCAACAGCCGGAGCCTCCAGCCTTGCAGCAGGCCGTAACCATGACCGCCGCGTCCGTCCCGCGCGATGCACGCCGGTCCGGCGCCCTGGGCGACACCATCTTCAAGGCCGCCTGCCAGGGCGCCGGCATCTTCGTGCTGCTGCTGCTCGGCGCCATCATCGTCGGGCTCTTCATCGGCGGCTGGGATGCCTTCCGCACCTTCGGCCCGGCCTTTGTCACCGGCACGGACTGGGACCCGGTGCAGGAGGTCTTCGGCGCCGGCGTCTCCATCTACGGCACGGTGGTCACCGCCGTGCTGGCCCTGGTCATGGCCGTGCCGGTGGCCTTCGGCATCGCCTTCTACCTGACGGAGCTGGCGCCCACCTGGCTGCGCGGCCCGGTGGGCACGGCGGTGGAGCTGCTGGCGGCGGTGCCCTCCATCATCTACGGCATGTGGGGCTTCTTCATGATCGTCCCCTTCATGGCGCAGACCTTCCAGCCGGCGCTGATCGACACGCTGGGCGAACTGCCGGTGATCGGCGCGCTCTTCTCCGGCGCGCCCTTCGGCACGGGCATCTTCACCGCCTCGCTGATCCTGGCGATCATGGTGCTGCCCTTCATCGCCGCCGTGATGCGCGACGTGTTCAACACCGTGCCGCCGGTCTTCAAGGAAAGCGCCTATGGCCTGGGCTGCACGACCTGGGAGGTCGTGCGCAACGTGGTGCTGCCTTATACCCGCGTCTCGGTGGTGGGCGGCATCATGCTGGGCCTGGGGCGCGCGCTGGGCGAGACCATGGCGGTCACTTTCGTCATCGGCAATGCCAACCGCATCTCCACCAGCCTCTTTGGCCCGGGCAATACCATCGCCTCGGTGGTGGCGCTGGAATTCGGCGAGGCGACGATGGGCAGCCTGAAGCTCTCAGCCCTGCTGGGCCTGGGCTTCATCCTCTTCGTGATTTCCTTCATCGTGCTGGCGCTCTCGCGCCTGCTGCTGCGCCAGAGGATGGCGAAATGAGCGCCTCCATGCAGGCTTCCTCTATGCCCGGGCGCCCGCGGGACCTGCGCGCCTCCGCGGCGCTGGGCCGCCGGCGCCGGCGGACCGATATGGCCGTCCGCGCCGCCTGCTTCGTGGCGACGGGCATCGGCCTGATGTTCCTGGTCTCCATCCTGGGCACGCTGATCTGGAACGGTGGCTCCGCGCTCTCGCTGCATGTCCTCACGGATGTCACGCGGCCGCCGGGCTCCAATGGCGGCTTGCTGAACCCGATCATCGGCAGCCTGATCCAGACCTTCATCGGCACCGCCATCGGCACGCCCATCGGGCTGCTGGTGGGCACCTACCTGGCCGAGTATGCCAAGAACACGCCGCTGGGCAACGCGGTGCGCTTTGTGTCGGACATCCTGCTCTCGGCGCCCTCCATCCTGATCGGCCTGTTCGTCTACCAGGTGCTGGTGGTGCCCTTCGGCGGCTTCTCCGGCTGGGCGGGGGCGGTGGCGCTGGCCATCATCGTCATCCCCATCGTGGTCCGCACCACCGAGGACATGCTGCGCCTGCTGCCCGATACGCTGCGGGAGGCCGTAATCGGCCTGGGTGCGCCGAAGTGGAAGATGATCACGCTGGTCTGCTGGCGCGCCGCGGCTTCCGGCATCATGACCGGAGTGCTGCTGGCCATCGCCCGCGTGGCGGGTGAGACGGCGCCGCTGCTCTTCACCTCGCTCGGCAACCTCAACTGGTCGCTGAGCCTCTCGGCGCCGATGGCCAGCCTGCCGCTGACCATCTACGCCTATGCCGGCTCGCCCTATCAGGACTGGATCGCCCTGGCCTGGGCGGGGGCTCTCATCATCACGCTCGGGGTGCTCGGGCTCAACATCTTCGCGCGCAGCCTGCTGCGCCGCCGGAAGTGAGGCAGATCATGGCAAGCGCCACCACCCGCATCGAAACGCCCGCGGCCGTCGCGGCCCAAGCCCACCAGAGCAGCCCGCCGAGCGAGGCGCGGCTGCAGGTGCGAAACCTCGACTTCTTCTACGGTGCCAACAAGGCGCTGAAGAACATCAACTTCGAACTGCCGGCGAAGCGGGTGACGGGCATGATCGGCCCCTCCGGCTGCGGCAAGTCCACGCTGCTGCGGGTGCTGAACCGGATGTACAGCCTTTATCCCGGCCAGCGTGCCACGGGCGAGGTGCTGATGGACGGCCAGAACATCCTGGACGACAACATCGACATCAACGCGCTGCGCTCCCGCATCGGCATGGTCTTCCAGAAGCCGACGCCCTTTCCGATGACGATCTACGAGAACATCGCCTTCGGCATCCGGCTGCACGAGAAGCTCTCCAAGACCGAGATGGACGAGCGGGTGGAATGGGCCCTGACCCGCGCCGCCATCTGGGGCGAGGTGAAGGACCGGCTGAACACCTCCGCCATGGGGCTCTCGGGCGGCCAGCAGCAGCGCCTCTGCATCGCGCGCACCATCGCGGTGCGGCCGGAGGTGATCCTGCTCGATGAGCCGACCTCGGCCCTGGACCCGATCAGCACGCTGCGGATCGAGGAGCTGATCGACGAGCTGAAGCGCGATTTCACCATCGCCATCGTCACGCACAACATGCAGCAGGCGGCGCGCTGCGCCGACCAGGTGGCCTTCTTCTACCTGGGCGAGCTGGTGGAAGTGGCGCCTGCGGAAGAGATGTTCACGGCGCCGAAGCAGCAGCGCACCCAGGACTACATCACCGGCCGCTTCGGCTGAGGCGGAGGAAAGACAAGAGATGCCCAACGAGCAGTCCGAGCATATCTCCCGCTCTTATGAGGAGCAGCTCAAGAAGCTGCGGGAGATGGTGGCCCGCATGGGCGGGCTGGCCGAGCGCCAGGTGGCCGATGCCGCCTATGCGCTGATCCGCCGCGACACCGAACTGGCCGGCGAGGTGATCGGCCGCGACGGCGAGATCGACCAGCTGGAACGCGACATCGAGAATTTCTGCGTGCGCCTGCTGGCCCTGCGCCAGCCGGTGGCGAGCGACCTGCGCTTCGTCATCGCGGCCATGAAGGTCTCCAACGCCATCGAGCGCATCGGCGACTATGCCCGCAACTGCGCCAAGCGCGCGGTGGTGATCAGCCAGCAGCCGCAGATCGGCGGCTTCCAGGGCTTCCAGTATATGTCGCAGCTGGTGCAGCAGAACCTGAAGGAAGCGATTGACAGCCTGGTGAACCAGGATGCCACCGCCGCCGAGCGCGTCTGGGCCGCCGACGCCAATGTGGACGAGGTCTATAACGGCATCTTCCGGGAGCTGCTGACGCATATGATGGAGGATGCGCGCAACATCACTGCCGCGACGCATCTTCTCTTCGTGGCGAAGAACTACGAGCGTATCGGCGACCATGCCACCAACATCGCCGAGACGGTCTTCTATGCCGTGCGCGGCGGGGCGCTGCCGGAAGAGCGGCCGAAGGGCGATACTTCGCCCTTCGCCGTGGTCCGGCCGCCCGTCTGAGGAAGGACATCCCATGCCCGACCTGAACCTGGGTGCCGGCAGCCGCCCCACGATCCTGGTGGTGGAGGACGAGGCGCCGCTGCTGACGCTGCTGCGCTACAACCTGGAGAAGCAGGGCTTCCGCGTCGAGGAAGCGATGGATGGCCAGGAGGCGCTGCTGCGCGTGGCCGAGGCGGCGCCGGACCTGATCCTGCTGGACTGGATGCTGCCCGCGCTTTCCGGCCTGGAGGTCTGCCGCCAGTTGCGCCGCAAGGCGCCGACGCGGGACCTGCCGATCATCATGGTGACGGCCCGCACCGAGGACCAGGACGCCGTGCGCGCCCTGGATACCGGCGCGGACGACTACATCTCCAAGCCCTTCGTGATGGATGCGCTGATGGCGCGTATCCGGGCGCTGCTGCGGCGTTCCTCCGGCGTCGGCGCCAAGGGCGTGCTGAGCTGGCGCGACATTTCCATGGACCAGGACGCGCACCGCGTGACGCGCGCCGGGCGCTCGCTGCAACTGGGGCCCACGGAATACCGGCTGCTGGAATTCTTCCTGCAGCACCCGGGCCGCGTCTTCTCGCGCGAGCAGTTGCTGGACAGCGTCTGGGGCCGCGACATCCATGTGGAGCCGCGCACGGTGGACGTGCATATCCGGCGGCTGCGCAAGGTGGTGAACGGGGAGGGTGAGCTGGACGTCATCCGCACCGTGCGCAGCGCCGGCTATGCGCTGGACGTGGAACCCCACTAAGCATCTTTACCCGGTCGGGCGGCCTTGCCGGACCGGGTTCCGCCTTATCCCTTGACGCGCGCTGGATTGCCGAAGGCGGTGGCGCCGGCTGGCACATCCCGCGTCACCACGCTGCCGGCGCCGATCACGGCGTCATCCCCGATGGTGACGCCGGGCAGGATCAGCGCGCCACCCCCGATCCAGACATTGCGCCCGATATGGATGGGCCGGCCGAATTCCAACCCGGCATCGCGCGTGGCGTGGTCGCGTGGGTGGTCGGCGGTCAGGATCTGCACGCCGGGGCCGATCTGCGTCTTGTCGCCGATGGTGACGGCGACGACATCCAGGATGACGCAGTTGAAGTTCAGGAAGACGCCTTTGCCCAAGCGGATGTTGTAGCCGTAGTCCACGTGGAAGGGCGGGCGCACCGTGGCGCCTTCGCCGATGGCACCCAGCCCCTCCGCCAGCAGCTTGCGCCGCTCCGCCAGCGGCAGGCCGAGGGAGGCGTTGTAGCGCACCATCCAGGCGCGGGCGGCGGCGGCATCGGCCTGCAATTCGGCATCGCCGGCATCGTAGAGTTCGCCGGCCAGCATCTTTTCCTTCTCGGTCGGCACGTCTGTCTCCTCCAGCGGTGATGGAAGGCTCAGGGGCGCCAGGGCAGCGTCCCGGCCGGAAGGCGGCGGCCCAGCAGGCTGGCCAGGGCCATCAGCCCGGCCACCAGCAGCAGCGAGAGGCAGGAGACGGCGGCGGCCTGCGGCGACTGCCCGCCGTCCTGCAGGTTGAAGACCAGCACGCCCAGCGTCTGCGTGCCGGGGCCGTTGAGCAGGGCGCTGACCGTCACCTCGTTCACCGCCAGCAGCATCACCAGCAGGGCGCCGGCGGCCAGGGCAGGGGCCATGGGCGGCAGGTGCACGGCGCGCAGCCGCAGCAGCAGCCCGGCGCCCATGCCGCGGGCGGCATCCTCCAGCGCCGGGTCCATGCGCGCGGCGGCGGCGGCCACGGGGCGCAGCGCCAGGGTCTGGAAGCGGGCGAGATAGGCGAAGAGGATCAGCCCCAGCGTGCCATAGACCAGCCCGCCGCCGGGCAGCCCCAGCACCAGCAGGATGACCGAGACGGCGGTGCAGGCGCCGGGCAGGGCATAGGTCAGGTCGGCCGCCATGGCGGTGGCGCGCACCGTGCGGTGGCGCAGCGCCAGGGCCACCGGCAGCGCCGCCAGGCCCAGCAGCAGCGCGGCGCCGCCGGAGAGCATCAGCGAATTGGCCAGAGCGGCCAGGGTATGCGCCCCTGGCGCGACAGTGGCGGCGAAGTGGCGGGTGGTGAAGCTTTCCAGCGTCAGCGCCATGCCCATGGCCGGCACCAGCGCCGATGTCAGCAGCGAGGCCAGCGGCAGCGCCAGCACGGCCAGCAGGTAAAGGCAGAGTGGCAGCAGCAGCAGGCGGTCCAGCCCGGTGGGCGCCAGGGGTTCGAAGGGCTTGCCGGACTTCCAGCCGCTGCGGCGGGCGGCGAGCGTCTGCGCCAGAAGCCCGGGCAGGGTCAGCGCCGCCAGCAGCAACGAAAGTGCCGCGACCTGGGAGAGCGCCGCCGCCCCCGTGGCGGAAAGCCGCTGCCAGATCAGCACCGTCAGCACAGGGAAACGGCCCGGGATGCCCAGCAACGCCGCGATGCCGAAATTACCCAGTGCCGAGATGAAGGCGAGGCCCGCGCCCGCCAGCAGCCCCGGCCGCAGCAGCGGCCAGACCGCCATCCGCAGCGCGCGGGACGGCGTGGCGCCGAGGCCGCGGGCGGCCGAGAGCACCTCTCCCGGCAGGCGGCGCACCAGGGCGGCGATGGCCAGGAAGACCAGCGGCGCGTTCTGGATACCCAGCAGCAGCACCATGCCGCCAGGGCCATAGAAGGGATTCTGCGAGCCCAGCGGCGGCGCCAGCCCCAGCGAGATCAGCAGTGGCGAGGAAGGCCCGCTGGCCTGGATGAAGGCCAGGGCCATGATCTGCGGCGGCACCAGCAGCGGCAGGATGCAGAGGAAGATCAGCAACCGGCGGCCTGGCACGTCCCGCAGCAGCAGCAGCCCGGCCTGGGCGGTGCCGATCAGCACGGCCAGCAGCATGGCGCCGCCCGCCACCGTCAGGCTGCGGCCGGCGGCGCGCCAGACGGCGGCATCCTGCGCCAGGGTGCTGATGGCGGGCCCGGCGGCCTCAGCCAGCAGGCGGGCGGTAGGCGCGATCCCCACCACGGCCAGCCAAAGGATGGCCAGCACCCCCAGCGCGGGCGGGCGGGACAGTGAGGACC
>NZ_JACTUZ010000128.1 GCF_014490445.1 Pseudoroseomonas ludipueritiae
ACCGAGGTGCAGCGCCGCCTGCTGGCCGCCCCGGCCGAGCCCGCGCCGCCCGCCAACCCACGCAGCGCCGCGCTGCTGGCTGCTGGCCTCTTCCTGATCCCGGCCGGAGGCATCGCGCTCTACCTCTGGCACGGCGCCCCGGATGTCCCCGCCGCACCCTATGTCGAGCGCGCCGCCGCTGCCGCGCGGGACGACGCGCTGCTGGCGCAGCTCCGCAGCCGCATCGAGAGCGTGCCGCCGCAGAGCGAGGGCGCCCGCCAGGGCTGGCTGCTGCTGGGCAATGCCGAGCGCGGGCGCGGCCGGATGGATGCCGCCGCCGAAGCCTTCTCCCGTGCCCTGGCCATCCGATTCGACGCCGGGGTGGCGGCGGAGCTGGCGGAACTGCAGATCGGCCGGGGCGAGATGGAAGCCGCCGGCACCGTCATCGCCGAAGCGATGCGCCAGGATGCGCGGGACCCGCGCCTGCGCTTCCTGTCCGGCCTGCTGGAAGCCCGCGCCGGCCGGCCGCAGAACGCCCGCGCCACCTGGCAGGCCCTGCTGGCGGATACGCCGGCCGAAGCACCGTGGCGGCCGTTCCTGGAACGCGAGTTGCAAAACCTGCCCTGAAGCGACCAAGCCGGGGCCAAAGAGGGCTCTGCCCTCTCTGGACACTCCCGCCAGGGTGGAAAGTCCACCCCGGACCCCGCTGTCAGTTCAAGGCGGGGTTTTGAAGGACGCGGCGCGGCGCCAGTGGCTCATGTTGAAACCTGAAAGGCCATGCGGGCTGAAGCCGCAGTCGCCGGAGGTCATGGGCCTCCGGCGGAACCACCGCGCCACAAGATAAGAAATGGCGGGGCCTGGGGTGACACTGTCACCCCAGCGGGGGTTCCAAGGGGGCGGCGCCCCCTTGGCCCCGGCACTTCATTCAGCCCACCGGGTAAGGCCGGTGCCCGAAGATGGCGGTGCCTACCCGCACATGGGTGGCGCCCTCGGCGATAGCGGCTTCGAAATCACCGCTCATGCCCATGGACAGAGTCTTGAGGTCGAGTCGCGAGGCCATCGCGGCCATGCGGGCGAAATATGGTCCGGGTGCATCCTCGGCGGGCGGGATGCACATCAGGCCGGCGATCTCCAGCCCGTGCTCCTCCCGGCAGAAGGCCAGGAAGTCGTCCACGGCCTCTGGCGCGATGCCGGCCTTCTGCGGCTCCTGGCCGATATTCACCTGGATCAGCAGGCGCGGGCGGCGCCCTTCGCGCGCCATGGCATCGGCCAGCGCGGCGGCGAGGCGCGGGCGGTCCAGGCTCTCAATGGTATCCGCTACCCGCACGGCGTCGCGTGCCTTGTTGGTCTGGAGGGCGCCGATCAGGTGCAGGCGCATCTGCGGATGTGCCGGCTGCAGCGCCGGGAATTTGGCGGCGGCCTCCTGCACCCGGTTCTCGCCGAAGACATGTTGCCCGGCGGCCAGGGCCTCGGCCACCGACTCAGCTGGATGGGTCTTGGAGACGGCGACCAGCGTCACCTCCTCTGGCCGGCGGCCGGCGGTGGCGCAGGCTGCGGCAATGCGGTCCCGGATTCGTTCCAGGGCAGAAGCAATCGGGGTCATAATCACAGACGGTAAGGGCGCTGCTTCCCTTGCTCAAGCGCCTGCCGGGCTGCTCCAGGCCAGGGAGAGTGGCCTCCATGTTGCATCCACGCCACACTGTCTCGCTGATGTCGCGTTGGCCCCTCACGAACCATTGCTCCCCTTCTCCTGGGTGAACCATAGTCCCGCCTGGGCTTCACCCGGTGTCGATCGGCAACGGGCAGGTCTGTCGAGGGGGACAGGCCGAGCCGCGGGAACAGCCGGTACGCACCGGCGCGTGAGGAGGTTATTGGGATGCGCAAGATTTTGCTGGCGACCACCGCGGTTGCCGCTGCCGCACTGTTTGGCCCTGGTGAAGCTGCTGCTCAGCAGGCGCCGACGGTCCGCGTGGGCGGCTATTTCCGCTTCAACTATTCCTTCACCGATCAGGACAATGCCACCACCAGCACGGTGCGCACGGGCAAGTCCGACTTCGCCTCCGACGCCGAAGTGCACGTGATCGTTGAGGGCAAGACGGCCAACGGCCTGACCTACGGCTCCACGATCGAGCTGCAGGTGGACTACAACCGTGGCGCCACGTCCAACACCTCCAGCAAGACCCAGCTGGACACCGACGAGATGTACGTCTGGGTGGCTTCGCCCACGATGGGCCAGCTGCGCTTCGGTGACGAGGACGGCGTTGTGCTCGGCGCGATGCTGACCGGCTTCGTGACCAACTTCGGCACGGGCGGCGTCGACGGCGACTGGGGCGACAACGTGATCGGCGCCAACAACCGCCCGACCTACGTTGCCGGCGGCTACCTGGCCGACAGCACCAAGATCATCTACACCTCGCCGCAGTTCTTCGGCTTCGACTTCGGCGCCTCCTTCGCCTTCACCAACGGCGAGGGCGAGGACACGGGCTGCACCACCGACGCCGTGTCCCCCGCCTGCGACCGCGCCAGCGCCTATTCCTACAGCCTGGGCAGCGCGCGCTTCCGCAACGAGCGTCAGGCCGCCATCCGCTACCGTGGCAGCTTCGCTGGCGTGGGCCTGCAGGCCAATGCCGGCTACATCGGCGCCGACGCGACCAAGAACATCGACGGCCCCTCCGCCAAGGGCTTCGACGCCTTCTCCTTCGGTCTGCAGGCGACCGCCTACGGCTTCCTGGTCGGTGGTAACTACACCTTCGGTGACGGCGCGATGGGCCTCGGCCTCCTGAACCGCCCGAACCCCGGCGAGCGTAACGACACCCGTGGCTTCCAGACGGTCTTCGTCGGCGCCTCCTACTCCATCGCCGGCCTGACCGTTGGTGCGAACTTCGCCAACACCCGCGGCGCTGGTAACCAGGACATCCGTACGAGCGCCCGTAACGACCGCCTGTGGTCCGTCGGCGCCAACTACACCCTGGCTCCGGGCCTGCAGCTGGTGGCCGAGTACACCAACCTGAAGCGCAACGAAGACGGCTACGACTTCTCCGCCGGCCGCGTTGGTGGCAACAACAACACCACCCAGTCCGACGTCGTTCTGGTTGGCACCCGCATCGCCTTCTGATCCTTCCGGATCACAGGCTGCGGAAAGGCGGCGGGGAAACCCGCCGCCTTTTTCTTTGGCCACCAGCCATGGCTTCTGGTGGCGACTCTGCACCGCCCCGCCGCTTTTGCTCTTGATTGAAACCGGCGCCCCCCTATCGTGCGGCAGCCATGCGCAAGTTCCTCGCCTTCGGGCTGCTCCTCCCCGTCCTCGCCGGCTGCGGCTATGGCCGCCCCGTGGGTAACGACGAATATTACGATGACAGCCGCCGCGCCCGCGTGCAGGGCCGGCTGGGTGGCAGTGATGGTATCCTGCTCCTGGGCACCGACCGCTCCCAGCGCGGCAGCGGCGGTGACCAGGATGGTGCCGGGCTGGGCGTGAACGCCTATCTCTGGCGCGCCACGCTGGACACGCTGTCCTTCCTGCCGCTCTCCTCGGCCGACCCCTTCGGCGGCGTCATCATCACCGACTGGTACGCGCCCCCCGCCACCCCGGATGAGCGCTTCCGCGCCACGGCCTATATTCTCGGCCGCCAGCTCCGTTCCGACGGCGTGCGGGTGACGGTGTTCCGACAGGTGCGCCAGGGCGGCGGCTGGGTCGATGCCCCCGCCTCCGCCAGCACCGCCACCGACCTGGAGAACCAGGTGCTGGCCCGTGCGCGGGAGCTGCGCAGCCTCTCCGCCGCCGCGCGCTGACGCCGCAGGGCCCTGCGGCCCGCGGAAGATGCCTGTATGGGAAGGGCCAGCCCTGCGGGGCTTGCCCTTCCCATTGCCGCACCGGGCGCCTATGCCTGTTTTCCGTATTGCCTGAGCAGATCGATCGCCCCAGTCCATGAATGACGCCGTGACCTCTTCCCGTTCTTCCAGCGAGCCTGGCAGCCAGCGTGCCGAGCCGGCGCGCTATGACTTCGCCAAGGCCGAACCGCGCTGGCAGGAAGCCTGGTCGGAGCAAGGGTGCTTCCGCTCCCCGGATGTGCCGGATGGCACGCGGCCGAAATACTACGTGCTGGAGATGTTCCCCTACCCCTCGGGCAAGATCCACATGGGGCATGTGCGGAACTACACGCTGGGCGACGTGGTGGCGCGCTACAAGCGGGCCCGCGGGCATCAGGTGATGCACCCCATGGGCTGGGATGCCTTCGGCCTGCCGGCCGAGAACGCTGCGCGGGAGCGCGGCGTGCATCCGGCCAAGTGGACCTACCAGAACATCGCCGCCATGCGCGCCGAGCTGCAGCGCATGGGCCTGTCGCTGGAATGGGAGCGGGAATTCGCCACCTGCGATCCTTCCTACTACGGCCAGCAGCAGAAGCTCTTCCTGGAGTTCATGAAGGCCGGGCTGGCGGAACGGAAGGAAAGCTGGGTCAACTGGGACCCGGTGGACAATACCGTGCTGGCCAATGAGCAGGTGATCGACGGGCGCGGCTGGCGCTCCGGCGCGCTGGTGGAGAAGAAGAAGCTCTCCCAGTGGTTCCTTTCCATCACCAAGTTCGCGCCGGAACTGCTCTCCGCCCTCGATGGGCTGGAGCGCTGGCCGGAACGCGTGCGGCTGATGCAGGCCAACTGGATCGGCCGCTCCGAGGGCGCGCGGGTGCGCTTCGAGCTCGCCACCCCGGTCGAGGGCATGGAGCAGGTGGAGGTCTTCACCACCCGCCCCGACACGCTCTTTGGCATGAGCTTCCTGGCCGTCGCCGCCGAGCATCCGCTGGCCGCTGCCGCCGCCGCGCGTGACCCCAAGATCGCCGAGTTCATCACGGAGGTCCGCAGCCTCGGCACTTCCGAGGCCGCCATCGAGCAGGCCGAGAAGCGCGGCATGGATACCGGGCTGCGGGTGAAGCACCCCTTCACCGGCGAGACCTTCCCGGTCTGGATCGCCAATTTCGTGCTGATGGAATACGGCACGGGCGCCATCTTCGGCTGCCCCTCCGGCGATCAGCGCGACCTGGACTTCGCACGCAAGTACGACCTGCCGGTGCCGCCGGTCATCCTGCCCCCGGGCGAGGACCCCGCCACCTTCAGCATCGGCAAGACCGCCTATACCGAGGACGGCACCCTCTATAACTCCGGCTTCCTGGACGGGCTGGGCACCGCCGAGGGCAAGCGGGCCGCCATCGACGCGCTGGAGGCCAAGGGCGCCGGCACGGGCGTGGTGAACTGGCGCCTGCGCGACTGGGGCGTCTCCCGCCAGCGCTACTGGGGCTGCCCCATCCCGGTCATCCATTGCGAGGCCTGTGGCGCCGTGCCGGTGCCGCAGGACCAGCTTCCGGTGGTGCTGCCGGAGGATGTGGACTTCTCCAGGCCCGGCAACCCGCTGGACAACCATCCGACCTGGAAGCACGTCTCCTGCCCCCATTGCGGCGGCCAGGCGCGGCGCGAGACCGATACCTTCGACACCTTTGTCGACAGCTCCTGGTACTTCGCCCGCTTCACCGCGCCCAAGGCGGAAACGCCCCTGGTGGCCGAGGCCGCCAATGGCTGGCTGCCGGTGGACCAGTATATCGGCGGCATCGAGCACGCGATCCTGCACCTGCTCTATTCCCGCTTCTTCACCCGCGCCCTGAACGGCATGGGTCAGCTGGCCACGCCGGAGCCCTTCGCCGGGCTGTTCACCCAGGGCATGGTGCAGCATGCCTCCTACAGGGCCCAGGATGGCCGCTGGCTGTCCCCGGAGGAGGTGGAGGCTACCCCTGACGGGGGCGCGGTGGAAAAGGCCACAGGCCTCGCCGTGACGGTGTCGCGCAACGACAAGATGTCGAAGTCGAAGCGCAACACCATCGACCCCGGCGCCATCATCGACCGCTACGGCGCCGATACCGCCCGCTGGTTCATCCTCTCGGACAACCCGCCCGACCGCGACATGGAATGGACGGAGGCCGGCGTTTCCGGCTCCTCCCGCTTCACGCAGCGGCTCTTCCGGCTGGTCTCCAACAACCTGGCCAGCCTGCCGGCGCCGGGCACCCTGCCCGCCGCCGATGCCGGCCGCGACCTGCGCCGCGCCACCCACCGCACCATCGCGGCGGTGACCGAGGCGCTGGAGACCTTCGCCTTCAACGTCGCCGTCGCCCGCATCCATGAATTCGCCAATGCCATCGAGGCGGCGGCGGAGGCCGATGGCGCCGCGCGGCGCGAGGCGCTGGAAGCCGTCACGCGGCTGATCAGCCCGATGATGCCGCATCTGGCCGAGGAACTCTGGTCGCTGCTGCGGCCCGGTGAAAAGACGCTGGTGGCGCAGTTGCCCTGGCCGGAATCCGACGCTTCCCTGGCGGCCGCCGATAGTGTCACGCTGGCGGTGCAGGTGCTGGGCAAGCTGCGGGCCACCATTGCCGTGCCGGTGGGCACGGACGAGGCCGCGGTTTTCGCCCAGGCCGAAGCCGATGAGAACGTGCAGCGCGCCATTGCCGGGCGCCCGATCAGGAAGCGCATTCATGTCCCGGGACGCATCGTCAACTTCGTCGTCTGACCGCCTGCTCCGGCCGCGCCGCAGGGCCCTGCTGGGCCTTGGCGCCGCCGGTCTGCTGGGCCTGTCCGGCTGCGGCTTCCGGCCGCTCTACGGCCGCGCCGATCCCGTGGACGGCGCCGTGGCGGCGGAGCTGGGCGCCATCGACGTGGCGCGCATCCCGGAACGCACCGGGCAATTGATGCGCCGCGCGCTGCAGCAGCGTCTCTGGGCCGGCGGGCAATCCTCGCCCCGCTATACCCTGACCGCCTTCCCGAGCTTTGGGGTCGAGCAGGAAGGCATCCGCCCGGATGGCCTGCCCACCCGCATGCGCTACACCGCCACCGCCAATTGGTGGCTGACCACCAATGAGGTGCCGCCGCAGCCCGTCGCCAATGGCACGGAGCGGACGCTGGATGCCTTCGACCTGCCGGACAACCAGTTCTTCGCCGCCGATGCGGCGCGGGATGCCATGGTGACGCGCCTGGTGGACCAGATGGCCGACGACATCGTCACCCGGCTGGCGGTGCGCTTCCGGGGGCAGGACGCCGGCTGACGGTGGCGAAGCTCGACGCGCGCCGCCTTCCCGCCTTTCTGAAGGACCCTGGCACCACCCGTGCCGTGCTGCTGCACGGGGAGGATGCCGGGCTGGTCCGCGAGCGCGCCGAGGCCATCCAGCAGGCCGTGATCGGCGGCGACGACCCCTTCCGCTTGTCCGAGCTGCCGCGAGAGGCAGCCGCCAAGCCCGGTGCCCTTTCCGCCGAGATCTCCGCGCTGGCGCTGACCGGCGGCCGCCGCCTGGTGCGGGTGCGGGATGCCAGCGATGCCCTGGCCGCCGGCGTGAAGGAAGCCCTGGCCTCCCCCGGCGATGCCCTGCTGCTGCTGGAAGCCGGGGAGTTGCCCGCCCGCGCCAAGCTGCGCGCCTTGCTGGAGCCGCATCCCGAGGCCGCGGTCATTGCCTGTTACCGGGAGCGCGGCGCCGATCTCGCCAATACCATCGCCGCCCTGTTGCGCGAGCAGGGCGTCACCGCCGAGCCTTCCGCCCTGGAATGGCTGGCCGGGCGCATGGGCGAGGACCGCATGATGCTGCGGCGGGAGATCGAGAAGCTCGCCCTCTATGCCGGCGAAGGCGGCCGGCTGGGCGAGGAAGACGTTCTGGCCTGCATCGGCGATGGCTCCACCCTGGACCTGGACGAGGCGCTGATCGCCGCCACGGCGGGCGAGGTCGCGGTGGCCGACCGCGCCCTGGACGCCGCCCTGGCGGAAGGCGCGCATCCGGTGATGGTGGTGCGCGCGGCGCTGCGACATGTGCAGCGGCTGCATCTGGCCGCCCTGGCCATGGCGCAGGGCGCCAGTGCATCCTCGGCGCTGGAGGGGCTGCGGCCACCGGTGTTCTTTCGCCACAAGCCGGGCTTCGAGCGGGCGCTGCGCTGCTGGTCTCCCGCATCTCTCGCCCAGGCGGGGGAGATGCTGCTGGAGGCGGAGAAGCGCACCAAATCCAGCTCCGCGGCGCGGCCGATCCCGGACCAGACCATCGCGCGGGCGGCAATCATGACGCTGGCGCGGCAGGCGCTGGCGGCGCGGCGGCGCGGGTAGAAAAGCAAGGCTGGGGAAGGAATTCCCCAGGCCCCTTCTTTCCTTTTCGAGTTTGTTCTGCGGCTCAGCTCGGGTTCAGCAGGCGGATCAGGCTGTCGAGCTGATCCAGATCCTTGTAGCCGATGGTGATCTGCCCGCCCCGGTTGCCATGGCGCACGCTGACCTTCAGGCCCAGCCTGGCCGTCAGGTCGCGCTCCAGGGCACGGGTATTGGCATCCTCGGCCTTGGCCGGGCGCTGGCGCTCGGAGGCGGCGGCCAGGGCTTCGGTCTGGCGCACGTTCAACCCGCGCGTCACCACCATCTCCGCCAGCTTCACCGGGTCCGGCGAGGTCAGCAGGGCACGGGCATGGCCGGCGGACAGGCTGCCACGGCCCAGCATCTCCCGCACCTTGTCCGGCAGGCCCAGCAGGCGCAGCGTATTGGCCACATGGCTGCGGCTCTTGCCCACGGCGCGGCCCAGATGCTCCTGGGTCAGGCCGTATTCATCCGTCAGGCGGCGGTAGCCCTGGGCTTCCTCCAGCGCGTTCAGGTCCTCGCGCTGCAGGTTCTCCACCAGGGATGCCGCCATGGCGGCGCGGTCGTCCAGTTCATGGATGACCACGGGAACCTCGTGCTTCTGCGCCAGTTGCGAGGCGCGCCAGCGGCGCTCCCCACCGATGATCTGATAGGTGCCGGGAGCGCCGGGCTTGGGGCGCACCAGGATCGGCTGCAGCACGCCATGCTCGCGGATGGAGGCCGCCAGTTCCGCCAGGCCGGATTGGTCGATAGGGCCGCGCGGCTGGAAGGGGCCGGGCTCCAGCGCCTCCACCGGCAGCGTGCGAGGGATGCTGCTGGCCGCTTGCGCCGGCTGGTCACCCAGCAGGGCCGAGAGGCCCATGCCGAGCCGGGAGGGTTTGCGTCCGCTCATGCCTGCTGCGCTCCGGCGGCTTTGGCGGCGGCGCGCTCACGCCGCAGCAGCTCGGCGGCCAGCTTGATGTAAGCCTGGGCGCCTGTGGATTTCATGTCGTAGAGCAGCACCGGGAGGCCGTGCGAAGGTGCCTCGCTGACCCGGATGTTGCGCGGGATCACCGTCTCGAACACCTTGTCGCGGAAGAAGGCGCGGACATCGTTCGCCACGAGCTCCGAGAGGTTGTTGCGGCGGTCGAACATGGTCAGCACGATGCCATCCAGGCTGATCGTCGGGTTCAGCGCACGCTTCACCCGCTCGATCGTGCGGGTGATCTGCGAGACGCCCTCCAGCGCGAAGAACTCGGTCTGCAGCGGGATCATCACGGACTGCACCGCCACCAGCGCATTCAACGTCAGCAGCCCCAGTGAGGGCGGGCAGTCGATCAGGATGAAGTCGAACTTCGCCAGCGTCTCCGCCGCCGCATCCAGCGCCTGCCGCAGCCGGCGTTCACGGTTCTCCATCCCCACCAGTTCGATCTCGGCACCGGCGAGGTCGTTATCGGCCGGCAGCAGGAACAGGTTAGGAACCTTGGTGGGCTGCATCAGCTCCGCCAGAGGGCGTTCCCCCACCAGCAGCGCGTAACTGCCATCCCCCCGGCCCGCGCGTGGCAGCCCCAGCCCGGTGGAGGCATTGCCCTGCGGGTCGAGGTCGATGACCAGCACGCGCTTGCGCGTGGCCAGGGCGGTGGCCAGGTTGATGGCGGTAGTGGTTTTGCCCACTCCGCCCTTCTGGTTGGCGAGTGCGATACGGCGTGGTGTGCGGTCAGGCCCCGGCACGGCGAATCCTGGAAAGGCGGAAAATGGAAGCGTCGGCGTCGGTGCTGCTCTTGAACCGCTCGGCGGCCAATGTCCAGCCCGGCTCAACGGCTTGCAACTCTTCCAAAGCGCTACGCCCCTTGGGAAAAATGGCGACACCATCCGGCGCCAGCAGGCGCTCGGCCCAGGGCAGCATTTTTTCAAGAGGCGCCAGGGCACGGGCGGTCAGTACCGCGAGCGGCGGCAATGTCACGGCCTCGATGCGTTCGGCATGCACCTGCACATGGCGCAGGCCCAGTTCAGCGGCGGCGGTCTGCAAAAAGGCTGCCTTCCGCCGGTCCGATTCCACCAGATGCACCGGCCGCTCCAGCCCCATGGCCAGCACCAGCCCCGGAAAGCCACCGCCGCTGCCAAGGTCGCCCAAGGGTCCCTCCCCTGGCGGCACCAGCGGCAGCAGTTGCAGGGAATCCGCCACATGGCGCTGCCGCACCGCGGCCTCGGTCATGGGGGCAATCAGGTTGATGCGGGCGTTCCAGCGCAGCAGCAGCGGCACGAAGGCATCGATACGGGCTTCCGTTTCACGTGAAACGGCAAAGGGAGGCAGAACCTGCACGACATCCTGTTTCACGTGAAACGCTCCACCTTGCGCAGATGCACGGCCAGGGCGGCCAGGGCGGCCGGCGTCACTCCTGGCACGCGGCCGGCGCCACCGAGGGTCGCCGGGCGGGCCGTGGAAAGGCGCTGGCGCATTTCATTGGACAGGCCCGGCACGGCGGAGAAGTCCAACCCGGCTGGAATGGTAGCCCGTTCCTCCCGCTCGATCAGCCGCAGTTCCGCCGCCTGGCGCTGAAGGTAGGGGGCATAGAGCGCCTCCGCCTCCAACTGCGTCCGCACGCCGCGCGGCAACTCCGCCAGCCAGGGGAAGGCACGGTCCAGTGCCGCGGCATCCAGTTCCGGCAGCGCCAGCACCTCCAGTAGGGAGCGCCAGCGGCCATCCTGGTTGATGGTGATGCCGGCCGCCTGCAGGCCAGCGGGGGTGCCGCCCTCGGCGCGGGCGCGCGCCAGGGCATCGGCCACATCGCTGGCGAAGCGGCGGTGCTTCGCCGCCCGCTCGGGCCCGACGCAGCCCCAGGCGATGCCGGTCTCCGTCAGGCGCAGCCCGGCATTGTCGGCGCGCAGCGCCAGCCGGTGCTCGGCCCGGGCGGTCAGCATCCGGTAGGGCTCGCTGACGCCCTGCAACGTCAGGTCGTCCACCATGACGCCGAGATAAGCCTCGGTGCGCGCGAGGCTGCGTGGCTTGCCGCCGCCCGCCAGGGCCGCCGCGTTCACCCCCGCCAGCAGCCCCTGCGCGCCGGCTTCCTCATAGCCCGTGGTGCCATTGATCTGCCCGGCCAGGAACAGCCCCGGCACCTCCCGCACCTCCAGCGTCGCCGCCAGCGCGCGGGGGTCCACATGGTCGTATTCGATGGCATAGCCCGGCCGCAGGATCACCGCCTTCTCCAGCCCGGGGATGGAGGCGATGAAGGCGCGCTGCACATCCTCCGGCAGGCTGGTGGAGATGCCGTTAGGATAGATGGTGGGGTCGTCCAGCCCCTCCGGCTCCAGGAAGATCTGGTGCCGCTCCCGCTCGGCGAAGCGCACCACCTTGTCCTCGATCGAGGGGCAGTAGCGCGGCCCCACCCCCTGGATCTGGCCGGAATGGATCGGCGCCCGGTGCAGGTTGGCGCGGATCAGCGCATGGCCTTCCGGCGTGGTGGCGGTGATGCCGCATTGCACCTGCGGGTTGGTGATGCGCTCCGTCAGCCAGGAAAGCGGCTCCGGCGCCTCGTCCCCCGGCTGCATCTCGAGGCTGTTCCAGTCGATGCTGCGGCCATCCAGGCGCGGCGGCGTGCCGGTCTTCAGCCGGCGCATCGGCAGCCCCAGGCCCTCGATCGCCAGGGCCAGCCCGACGGAGGGCGCATCCCCCACCCGCCCCGCCGGGATGCGCGTCTCGCCGATATGGATCTCGCCCCGCAGGAAGGTGCCGGTGGTGATGACCAGGGCGCCGCAGGCGATGCGCGCGCCATCGGCCGTCAGCACGGCGCGGATGCGCCCGGCGGCATCCCGCTCGATCCCTTCCGCCGCCACGGCACGGATGGTCAGGTTGGCCTGCTCCGCCAGCAGCGCCTGCACCGCCTGGCGGTAGAGCCTGCGGTCCGCCTGGGCGCGTGGCCCGCGCACCGCCGGGCCCTTGCTGCGGTTCAGCAGCTTGAAGTGGATGCCCGCCGCATCGGCGGCGCGGCCCATCAGCCCGTCCAGCGCATCGATCTCGCGCACCAGATGCCCCTTGCCCACACCGCCGATGGCGGGGTTGCAGGACATCTCGCCCAGCGTTTCCAGCTTGTGGGTCAGCAGCAGGGTCCGGGCGCCGCAGCGGGCCGCAGCCGCGGCGGCCTCGGTGCCGGCATGGCCGCCGCCCACCACCACCACATCGAATGTCATGTCGCGCATGGCAGGGATATACCGCCCCCGCGTCATTTTCCGATGCAGAAATCCCCGAATACCACGTCCAGCACATCCTCGACACCGACGCGCCCGGTCAGCCGCCCCAACGCCCGCACCGAAGCCCGCAGCGCCTCAGAAGCCAGTTCCGGCAGCGGCGCCGCCACCGCCTCGTCCAGCCAAGTGGCCGCCTCGGTCAGCGCCGCGCGGTGGCGGGGGCGCGTCAGCCCTGCTTCTGCTGAGAGCCCCGCCCGCGCCGAGGCCGCCGCCGCCAGCGCCTCCCGCAGCGCATCCA